>DAONZY010000051.1:0-18578 GCA_035407085.1 Deltaproteobacteria bacterium
TTTTCCGCCAGTGCATCCACCTTGAGCATGCCGATCTGGTCGATGAAATACTGCTGGCGGTTCAAGTTGGATGGTTCCACCACGTCAAAATCAGCGACAACCAGTTTGCCGACTCCGATACGTGCCAGTGCAACTGCGATGGCCGACCCCAGGCCTCCGGCGCCGGCAATGCCAACGGTGGCAGCTTTTAGTCTGGCATGCACACCCGGGGTGTGTCTGGCCACCATCAGTGCTTCCAGCTCTTCCTGAAAGGGTATTTCACCGCGCTTAATCAGAAATACACTGTCACCTGCGCTGAAGGGGGTGTGGGCCGGGACTGGGAACCCATTGAGGATGAGGACATCCGCGCCGGGCTTGAACCTGTCGGCCAGGTCGCCGATGGTGCTGATGTTTTCGACCGTGCATGGTTTTTCGTTAAGGGTGATGTTGATCATGCCACGAATCCTTGATAAAGCAGTTGTCCACGAAATACACAAAAAACACTAACAAAAACTGCCGGCTAATACTCTACGGTGCCATCATCTTCTTTACGAACAGCATATTAGAAGTACCAGTACATTTTGGTGGTTTTCGTGATTCTGGTGGAATCCAGCATGCTGTTTTCAGGTATATACCGGTTTGTTTTGCCATGGTTTCTTTGCGTTAAAGGGTGGCTGAAAATGCATTTTACTGGCAAACGTTTTTTTTGTCTGCATCAAAACCAGGCTTGTTCGCCATTGACAGAAATGTGTGCGATGGTTATTTTGTGCATATGCACAAAATAACCGGAGGTGTGATATGAAGATCTGTTTTCCAGTTGTAGAAAACGCAGGGCTTGAAAGTCAGGTATTCGGGCATTTTGGCTCTGCTCCGCTGTTTGTGGTTGTCGATTCAGAGAGCAAGGAGATTACTGCCATCAATAACAGCGACAAGGTGCATCAGCACGGGGCCTGCAACCCGGTGGCCGGCCTGGGCGGGCATCCGGTGGATGCCATCGTGGTGGGCGGCATCGGCGGCGGTGCGTTATTCAAGCTGAATGCGGCTGGCATCCGTGCATTTCAGGCGCAGGGCGGCACTATTGCGGAAAATCTGGAAAAGATGGTGGCTGGCGAACTGCCGGAATACATGCCGGGGCATACCTGTGGCGGACATGGCCACAGTCATGGCTGCAGTCACTAAACATGTCGCGTCCGCGTAAGCCAAGAAACTGCGCCTGTCCTCATCGGGCAGGCCATGCCACAATGTTTAAGCCGGCTGCCATCCCACTTGAAGAGCTGGAGATTGTCACCTTAGGCAATGACGAGCTGGAATGTCTGCATCTGTGTGATGGCAAAGGCATGAGCCAGATTGAGGCGGGTGATGCCATGGGGATTTCGCGCGGAACGGTGCAGCGGCTCCTGACCAGCGCCCGTGCCAAGGTGGTCACGGCGCTGGTGGAGAAAAAGGGTCTGGCAGTCGCCTGCAGCGGTAGCTGTGATAAAGAGCAGACCTGTTGCAAGGAGGTTGTTTTGTAAAATGACAGACTTAAAGCCTGACAACTGCGTGATGACCTCCGCCATTCTGGAAAGCATCTCTGATGGTGTTTTTACCGTCGGCCAGGATTGGCGGATCACCTCTTTCAACCGGGCGGCAGAGGAGATCACCGGCATACCCCGTAAGGAGGCTATCGGCAGGTTGTGCTCCGAGGTGTTCAAATCCAGTATGTGCGAAGCGGAGTGCGCCCTCAGAAATACCCTGAAAAATGGCAGGCCGATCATCAACAAGTCTGGCTATATCATCAATGCCGAAGGTGCGCGTATTCCGGTCAGCGTCTCGACTGCGGTGCTGCGTAGTCCGGATGGCACTGTCTTCGGCGGGGCAGAGACCTTCCGTGATTTGAGTGAGGTGGTTGCCTTGCGCCGTGAACTGGAAGGGCGCTTCAGTGCCGGAGATCTGGTCAGCCACAGTCCCGCCATGCGTCCGGTGGTGGAGATGGCTGCTGCCGTGGCGGACAGTCCTTCCACGGTGCTGATCTTGGGAGAGACCGGCACCGGCAAGGAGGTTCTGGCCAAGGCCATCCACAGCATGAGTTCGAGGGCTGGTCGTCCATTTGTTGCGGTCAATTGCGGCGCGCTGCCGGATTCGTTGCTGGAATCGGAACTGTTCGGCTACAGAAAGGGTGCTTTTACCGGCGCTGACCGTGATAAACCGGGGCGTTTTGCCCTGGCTGAGGATGGCACGCTTTTTCTGGATGAAATTGGCGAGATCAGCCAGGCCTTGCAGGTCAGTCTGCTGCGCGTACTTCAGGAACAGGTGTACGAGCCGCTTGGTTCGACCCGCAGCGAAAAGAGCCGTGCCCGCATTATTGTTGCCACCAACCGTGACCTGGCGGCCATGGTCAAAAAGGGAGAATTTCGTCAGGACCTGTATTACCGCATCAATGTCATCGCCATACAGATACCTCCGCTGCGCAAGCGCAAGGAGGATATCCCGCTGTTGACTGAGTACTTTATTGAGCGGTTCAACCGCATTCACAACAAAAGTATCAAAGGGGTGACCCCGGCTGCCAATTCGCTGCTGCTGGCTCACGATTGGCCGGGCAACATCCGCGAACTGGAAAATGTCATCGAGCGTGCTTTCGTGCTGTGCAGTTCCAGGCTGATCGGTCAGGAACACCTGCCGCCTGAGCTGACCGGTTTCTCTCCATTGCCGTCTGGAAACGCAGGTATGGGGACTCTTGTGCGCTGCACTGAAGAGCAGGCGATCCTGGCAGCCCTTAAAAAGCATGGTTACAATCGTGCGGCTGCAGCCCGCGAGCTGGGCATTCACAAAACGACCCTGTTCCGCAAGATCAGATCACTGGGGATTGAGCTGCCCGAACAGGATGGCCGCTCTTCTGTCGCATCTGTATAGTTTCCGTCTGGAAACTTAATAGTATCATTCCTGCAACCATACAACCTGCCAATTAGTGCAATCCTGCTACTGTGATACCCGCCCATCAGCAGTCATAAAATAAAGAAATCAATAACTACAGATTGTTGCAATATGAATCCTGTTTGTGTCTGTTTTGGCCTGGCTGTTGCTATTGAATGTATGTATGCATGCAAACGGAGCAGCCAATGAGAATAGCAATCACAATCTGGAATGACAGGATCTCCCCTGTTTTTGACGTTACGGCCAATGCCGTGATCTTTGAGTGCGAAGGCCAAGCGCTTTTATCCCGATCTGCGGTGGCTTTGACGGACGGGAGCGCAATCGCCAAGGTCGCACAATTGGTGGAGGCAGGGGCGGATGTGCTGGTGTGTGGAGCCATTTCCAGGGATGCCCATGTGGGCGCCACAAATGCCGGTCTCAGGGTGTATGCGTTTATTGCAGGTGATGCCGTTGAGATCTTGCAGGCATTGCTGGTCGGCAGGCTGGAAGGGGCTGATTACGCCATGCCCGGTTGTGGCCGCAGGGCCGGATGTCATGGTGGCGGGCCAAAAGGAAGAGGGAGGAGGTGCCAGGTCGGTTCGGGCCTTTTCCCCAGGTTGGAGCAGGAAGAAAGGAAGGTGTGATAAGCCACGCAGAGACGGAACAGGACCAATGGGAATGGGCAGCAGGACAGGCCGGGGGATGGGAAATTGCTCCCCGTCAGGCACAACGGGACAGATGAATGCCAATTACAGCGGTGGAGGCGGTATGTGTGGCGCTCGTGGCGCCGGCAGGGGTGCCGGGCGCGGTATGTGTCGCTGGCTGACCGGTTTCAGACGCTGGTTCAGCGCCTCGGAACTGGCGGCAGGCACGCCTGTTGAAAATGAGGAAAAGGTACTGAGGGATCAGGCTGCGGTGCTGAAAAAGCAGCTGGATGAAATCGATAGTCGGTTGAATAACCTGAAGCAGTAGTATCTGACTGTAGACAACTCAATCATGGAGGCGTGAAATGAAGATTGCCGTAACAACATCCGGTTTAAACCTGGCTGCACCGCTGGACAGCCGTTTTGGCAGGGCCGCCAGGTTTCTTGTCTATGACACGGACAGCAAGGATTTTATGATCATTGATAATAACCAGAATCTGAATGCTGCCCAGGGCGCAGGCATCCAGGCTGCACAGAATGTGGCAGCAACTGGCGCCAATGCTGTTATCAGCGGTCATTGTGGGCCCAAGGCCTTTCGGGTGCTCCAGGCAGCGGGTATTGCGGTTTATAATTGTGAGGCGGCAACCGTAAAGGAAGCTATTGATCTGCTGGAGGCCGGAAAAATCCAGCCTGCCAGCGATGCGGATGTTGAAGGACACTGGTGATGAAAATTGCAATTGCGAGCGGCAAAGGGGGTACCGGCAAGACCACGGTGGCGGTTAATCTGGCCTGGTATCTGGCTGACAGGAGCAGGAAGGTGCAGTACATCGACTGTGATGTGGAAGAGCCCAACGGTCATTTCTTTCTTTCGCCTTATCTGAATGAAAAAGCGGATGCCTGCGTCATGGTGCCGGTTGTCGATCAACAGAAATGCTCATCCTGCGGTGAGTGCGTGAAGAAGTGCCAGTTCAACGCAATTGCACGGCTGCCGGGCAATACGCTGATCTTTCCGGAGCTGTGCCACGGTTGCGGGCTTTGCGTACTGGTATGCCCCAACAAGGCGCTCAGCGAGGGTGAACGGACGATAGGCTATGTGGAGACCGGCATGGGTTGGGGCGGGGTGCAGTTTGCCCATGGTGTGCTCAATGTGGGCGAGCCGATGCCCAATCCACTGATCAGGCAGGTCAAGCATCGCGGACTTGAAGACCATGTCTGCATTATCGACGCGCCGCCGGGCACGTCCTGTCCCTTTGTGGAGACCATCTCCGATGCCGATCTGGTGATCCTGGTGACAGAGCCGACTCCCTTTGGACTGCACGATCTGAAGATATCCGTGGACGTGGCCTTGGCGAGGGGCAAGCAGATCTGTGTGGTTGTTAACAGGGAAAATGGGCCTTTCACGCCACTCAACGAATACCTGGCAGTAAACAAGCTGAAGGTGCTGGCCCGTCTGCCGGAGGATCGCCGGGTGGCGGAGGCCTATTCAACCGGTGAAATTCTGGTGCAGGCCATGCCGGAATATGCTGTCCATTTTGAAGCTATTGCGGATGCGGTGATTGGCATGATGAATAATTGTTCCCGTGAGGTGCGCCCATGAAAGAGGTGGTTATCATCAGCGGCAAAGGGGGCACCGGCAAGACATCCTTCACCGCTGCCATGTCTGAATTATTCAGCGACAGGGTCATGGCCGACTGCGATGTGGATGCGGCCAACCTGAATCTGGTCCTGAATGCGGAGATTACGGAAACGTTTGAATTTGTTTCCGGCCACAGGGCTGCTGTTGATCCGGCCAAGTGCGTTGCCTGCGGCAGGTGCCGGGATGTATGCCGTTATGACGCTATCAGCCCAGATTATGTGGTGGACGGATTTGCCTGTGAAGGATGCGGCGCCTGTTATTTTCTCTGCCCGGTCGGGGCTGTAACCTTTGAAGAGACGCTCTGTGGGCACTATTTTACAGGTCGCAACGCCAAAGGCCAGGGATCGACTTTTGCCGAACTGTTGCCCGGAGCGGAAAATTCCGGCAAACTGGTTATGGCGGTAAGAACCAAGGCCAAAGAGATGGCCGAGGGGAGCGGCAGCAATATAATCCTGACTGATGGCCCGCCCGGTATCGGCTGTACGGTGATTGCCTCGCTGACCGGCGCAAGCTTTATTGTGTTTGTTACCGAGCCTACCGTCAGCGGTGTGCACGACCTGAAACGTGTCATGGATCTGGCCAATTTTTTCAAATTGCCGGGGGCAGTAGTCATCAACAAGGCTGATTTGAATTCTGCCTTCTGTGATGAGATACAGCAACTTTGTGAAGAGCGTGGTTTCGGACTTTTGGGACTGATACCCTACGAGCCGCTGATCAGTCAGGCCCAGCGTCAGGCCAGAACCATCCTGAGCCATGCGCCGGATTGCCCGGCCAGCATGGCGATTCGTGAAATACACCAGAAACTTATCAAACGATTGGAGACAGACTGATGGGACAGAGTGGTTGCCAGCAGGTGGCACAGGCGGCGGATGAATCGCTGCTGAGAAGCAGGATTGGCAGGATCAGGCATACCTTTGTGGTTATGTCTGGCAAAGGCGGGGTCGGTAAAAGTACGGTTGCGGTCAATCTGGCCATCAGCCTGGCCATGAACGGTTACAGGACCGGGCTTCTGGATGTGGATTTGCACGGTCCCAGTATACCCAAGATGCTGGGTTTGGGTTCGGAACGTCTTGGCTATGTTGGCGAGGATATCGCACCGGTGGAGCTGTTTGAAAACCTGAAGGTGGTTTCAATGGGCTTTCTGCTCAAGGGAAGCGAGGACGCGGTGATCATGCGCGGCCCGATGAAGGCCAATATCGTGCGCCAGTTTCTGGAAAATGTGGCTTGGGGCGATCTGGACTGTCTGGTGGTGGATTGCCCACCGGGCACCGGCGACGAACCGCTATCCGTGGCCCAGATGCTGGATACTGCCACCAGCAGCGCGATTGTTGTCACGACGCCGCAGCAGATGGCGACTATTGATGTGGAAAAATCGATCACCTTTTGCCGTCAGCTCAGCCTGCCTATCTCCGGTATCATTGAAAATATGAGCGGTTTTGTCTGTCCGCACTGCAACACGATCACCGACATCTTTGCCAGCGGTGGCGGTCAGGAACTGGCCTCCCGTTTCGGCATTTCATTGCTTGGCAAGATACCGCTTGATCCCGATATCGTCAGAAGCGCTGATAGCGAGCGACCATATTTACAGTCATTCAGCACGACCGAGACAGCGGCCCGTTTCGACCACATAACCGAACAGTTGCAGGTAATGCATATGCAGAATGTCCAACAGGATCAATTCAACGAAAAACAGGAGAACACCATGAGATTTGCCGTACCAACAAACGACAGGGTACTGTGTGCCCACTTCGGCCATTGTGCCGAGTTTGCCATTATCGACGTGGAAAATAACGCGATTGTTTCGGAAGAATATATCGTTCCGCCTCCCCATGAACCAGGTTTGTTGCCCGGCTGGCTGCATGAACGCGGGGTTAACCAGATCATTGCCGGCGGTATGGGGCAGCGCGCCCAGCAGTTGTTTGCAGCCAAGGACGTCAAGGTGATCACCGGTGCCATGGGTGAATGCCCGCGCGAGGTGGTGGAGAACTATCTCAAAGGGACGCTGGTGACCGGGGCCAACACTTGTGACCACTAGAAGAGCGTCAGGTAACCGGGCCCATTCCCGTTGCATCATGTGCGGGGAGAAAAACCTGCTTTCGCTGCGCCTCAAGTTTGAAGAGGAGAGCAGCGGGGCGGTGTCGGCCATGTTCCAGGGCAATTCCCGGTTGCAGGGTTATGACGGCATCATGCATGGCGGGGTGATCAGCGCATTGCTGGACTCCGCCATGACCAACTGCCTGCTGCGCAGAAATATCGAGGCGGTGACGGCAGAGCTGAAGGTGCGTTTCTTGATGCCGGTGCCGTATAATTCCTGCCTGAAACTGCGCGCCTGGATTGTGGAAGAGAACCGGGTGCTTTACAAACTAAAATCCGAATTGACTATGGCTGATACAGTGATGGCGCGTGCAGAGGCACTTTTTGTGCCGGGAGGCGTTGGAAATGGCAAATAGTAAACTGCGGGTCAGCATCCTGGTTGATAACAAGGGCAGGGAAGGTCTGGTGGAGGAACACGGTTTTGCGGTCTGGCTGGAACTGGATGGTTATAACGTGCTGTTCGACACCGGAAAGGGCCAGGCGTTGCTGCCCAATGCGCAAGCTATGGGATTTGATCTTGGCCGGCTCGATGCATTGATACTCAGTCATGGTCACTTTGACCACTGCGGCGCAATTGCACAGTTGCTGGAGCTGAATCCCGACATACCGGTCTTTGCCCACAGTGGGTTGCTGTCGCCCCATTTCAGTATCAAGCAGGGGGAAAACCCTAGAAACATCGCTGTTCCCGCAGACCAGCGCGAGGCGCTGCTGCGTTTGCCGCAGGGCCAACTGCAATATGTGGACAGTCCCCGTGAGGTGCTGCCCGGTTTTTTTGTCAGCGGCGCCATTGAACGCTGGCATCCGCTGGAGGATACCGGTGGTCCTTTCTTTCTCGATGAATGCCGTGAAACGCCTGACCTGATTACGGATGATATGTCGGTCTGGTTTGAAACCGCCAAGGGGCTGGTGATTGTGACAGGCTGCTGTCATGCCGGTTTGATCAACACCGCCAACCAGATCCGCCGGGACAGCGGCGTCATGCGGTTGCACGCCATTCTTGGCGGACTGCATCTGGTAAACGCCTCCTGTAACCGGCTTGAAACCAGCCGTATGGCCCTGGATGAATGGCAGCCCGATATGGTCGTCCCCTGTCATTGTACCGGAGATGACGCGGTTTCCTATCTGCAGTATGAACTGGGCAGCATGATCAGGCCGGGCAGCGCCGGTATGAGCTTCGAATTTGATTGACCAAGGACGAGGAGGTTGCTTTGATCGATTACAGTGACAAGGTGATGGAACATTTCATGACACCCAGTAATCTGGGATACATGGCCGATGCGGATGGTGTTGGAGAAATCGGTGACCCGGATTGCGGTGATCACCTCAAGGTTTTCATCAAGGTGGTGGATGGCAGTATCAGCGACATCCGTTTTCTGATCAAGGGCTGTCCGGCGGCCATCGCCTGTGCCAGCGCCATGACAGAGCTGGTTAAAGGCAAGCGGATCGAAGAGGCCATGCTGATTTCCGATGACGATATTGTTGATTACATCGACGGGCTGCCGGAGTTCAAAATCCACTGCTCCGCCTTGGGGGCGGCTGGTTTCCGGGTGGCGGTGATGGATTACTTTACGAAAAAGGGTAGCCCCTGAGTTTCTGACTTTTATTAGGAGTATTGATATGCGCATTGATATCCCCGGTTTTGGGGATTTGTTTTTGAAACACCTGCTGCTGGATTTCACCGGAACCCTTTCCTGCAAGGGCAAACTGATACCCGGTGTGGCAGAACGCATTAACAGTCTGGCTGATCTGCTGGAAGTCCATGTGTTGACCGGTGATACCTACGGTGTGGTCAAACAGGAATTGGCCGGGGTCAACTGCCGCGTGGAGATCATGTCCGGTACTGACATTACCCAGCAGAAGCAGCGTTATCTGCAATCAATCGGTGCTGAAAACGTTGTCGCCATCGGCAATGGCAATAACGACACACTGATGCTGAAGGACGCCCGCCTTGGCATAGTGGTTATGGAGGGCGAGGGTTGCGCAGTCAGTGCCCTGCTTAATGCGGATATCGTTGCCAGAAGTATCACGGAGGCCTTTGACCTGCTGCTGCATCCCAAAGGATGCGTAGCCACATTACGCACATGAGGTTTTCCGTGGATGCAAATGCTGTGGAAACATTCACACTCAGCAAGCCTTTGGAAACTACTACGGAAAGCCATCTGCGGCGTTGCGAAGGTCTCAGAAGTCCCGGCTAACTGCTGTTATGCCTCTGCTGCTCCGTTCCGTATGCCTTGCATATAGCCTTCCTCATAACGTTTTCAAAAGCCCTGTTAATCATCAATACACACGAGCAAGATTTTTTTGTTGACCACTAATTCAAAAAAACATATATATAGAAAAAAATATATGAGGCGGCGATGAAAAACATAGCAATAGAATATTACAACAGTAGACAAGGCAACTGTGCTCAAGCAGTGGCAGAGGCGTGGCATTTAAAGACAGGACTTGGCGAGGGTCTGAAAGAACAGTTTATGTGTTGTGGAGGCGGACGGGCGCCAGACGGTCTTTGCGGAGCGCTGCATGCAGCACTACACGTTATTGATGATGCAGACAGCGAAAATGCCAGGTCGGAATTTGCTGCGAGGAGTGGCGGGCATGTTAAATGCCGGGAGATCAGAAACGCTGCCATGCTATCCTGTGCAGGATGTGTCGAAACAGCGGCTGAATTGGCGGACAAGTACTGCTTTGATTAATGCACGCTGCTGGTTGCAGTTTTTTTATGATCAGCTAAAATTTGTGCGTCAACAACATGCATGAGAAAGGAGGCAATCATGGGCGTAACTTCTAATGATGGAGGCTGGAGTCCTTATCTGGCCGGGGCCCTGGTGGGCATTCTTGCCATAGTTTCTGTGTATGCTACTACCACGCTGCTGGGCAAGAGCACCTATCTGGGGGCATCTACCACCTTTGTGCGGGCGGCCGGCATGGTGGAAAAGACCGTGGCGCCGGAGCATGTCGCCCAGAATACCTATTTCAAAAAGGAAAAGGTGGTTGTGGATTGGCAGTTCATGGTGATTGTCGGCATCTTTCTGGGGGCTTTGATCTCATCCAAAACGGATAAAAGTTTCAAACTGGAGGCGGTGCCGCCTGCATGGGAGGAGCGTTTTGGCCCTTCTGTCGGTAAGCGTGCGGTGGCGGCCTTTCTGGGGGGGATTGTGGCCATGATCGGCGCCCGCATGGCGGATGGCTGCCCCAGCGGACATGGTCTGAGCGGTCTGATGCAGCTCTCGGTCAGCGGTTTTGTGGCGTTGGCCATGTTCTTCGGGGTGGGGATTGTTGTGGCATCCCTGGTCTATGGAAGGAGGATGTCATGAGTACGGCACAGCTATTGGGACTGGCAACCGGGCTTGCATTTGGTTTTCTGCTGCAAAAGGGCAGGGTGCTGCGCTTTGACAAACAATTGGGCGCCATGCTGCTCAAGGATATGACCATTCTCAAGTTCATGATGGCGGCCATCATGGTTGGCATGGTGGGCATCATGCTGCTGGCAGACATGGAGATTATCAAGTTGAGCCACAAACCGATGAATGTGGGTGCCATACTGATTGGCGGCGCACTGTTCGGGGGCGGCTGGGCGGTGATGGGTTTCTGTCCCGGCACATCGGTGGGGGCGTTGGGGGAGGGGCGTTGGCATGCCCTTTTTGCCATTGCCGGCATGCTTGTCGGCGCGGCGGTCTATGCCGAGTTGTATCCTGCCATGAAGTCCACTGTTCTGGCGTGGAATAACCTTGGCAAGATCGGTCTGCCGGAAGTGTTCGGGGTGAACAAATGGGTAATCGTGGCCCTGTTCTGGGGTGGATCGATCGCACTGTTCAGGTGGTTTGAGCGAATAATTGCGATAGGCAACATCCGGGGGCGCTTGCAGGCGCCCCTTTTTTGCGCCCGCAGGCCGGCAGTTGCTAGTCGAACAGGGGGGTTGAAAGGTAACGTTCCGCCGCATCCGGCAGGATGGCCACAATGGTCTTGCCGCTGAATTCGTCCAACCTGGCCAGTTTGATTGCAGCGGCAACGGCTGCACCTGATGAGATGCCGGCCAGGATGCCCTCCTTCAAAGCCAGCATCCTGGCGGTTTCGATTGCTGTGCTGCCGTTGACCCGTTCTACCCGATCCAGCATGGCCAGATCCAGGGTTTCCGGTATGAATCCGGCGCCGATGCCCTGAATAGTGTGTGGTCCGGGCTGCAAGGGCTGACCTGCCAGATGCTGGCTGATGACCGGGCTTTCATCCGGTTCTACCGCTACGGTGGTGATCTGTTTGCCACATACGTTTTTTATGTAACGGGATATGCCGCTGATGGTGCCGCCGGTGCCCACGCCGGCCACCAGCACGTCAATGGCGCCGTCGGTGTCGTTCCAGATCTCCGGCCCGGTGGTTTGTTCATGGATTTCCGGATTGGCCGGGTTTTTGAACTGCTGGGGCAGGAAGTATTTGTCCGGCTCTGCCGCCGCGATTTCCTCTGCTTTTGTGATGGCGCCTTTCATTCCTTCTGCGCCGGAGGTCAGGATCAGCCTGGCGCCCAGTGCGGCCAGCAATTTACGGCGCTCGATGCTCATGGTTTCCGGCATGGTCAGTGTCAGCCCGTATCCCCTTGCCGCAGCCACATATGCCAGGGCAATGCCGGTGTTGCCGCTGGTCGGCTCGATGATCTCCACACCCGGTTTGAGTACGCCACGTTTCTCCGCATCCCAGATCAGGTTGGCGCCGACGCGGCATTTGATCGAATAGGCCGGATTGCGCCCCTCCACCTTTACAAGCACAGTGGCTTTGGCGCCTTCGGTAAGCCGGTTGAGGCGGATCAGGGGCGTGTTGCCGATGGATTGGGAGTTGTCTGCGTAAACTTTGCTCATGGGGTTCTCCTTGTGCATGTGGTCAGGATTGCATATTGATTTGTCTGCTACTTTTGCGGCTAGATGTGTGCGGAAGTCGAAAAAACAGACCCCGGTCGCTTAACGACAGGGGTCTGATCCTGCGGGGTGGTGTTTTGTGTTTGTTGCTCAGTCGTTTTCCAGCGTAATGGCGACGATGAACCAGTCCTCATCGGTTGCAAATCTGAGGGTCATGGTGTCGTTTTCGCTGCCGGCGGTAACAACATAATCGGAGCCTGTGACGACGGAAGGTGTTGAGATGCGGATGTCTGCTCCGCCCCGTTCCAGATGTAGTTTGAACGACCCTGCGATCATGTTGGCAATTTCACCCAGTGCGTCGTTGACGTCTTCGCACATCTCCGTAATCTCCATGGCCAGCATGCTGGAGGTGATCTGCAAGGCCAGCTTTTGCGGCGTATGGATGCTGACCAGACCACTCAGGCTGCCGGCCATGCCGACCATGGCGGTCACGCAGTTTTCAAAGTGGGTGGTCAGTTCGATCTGTGCAGGCAGGTGCAGTAGATCATCCATGCCAACCATGGTGCTGAAAACCTCTTTTGTGTCATTGGTCAGCCACTTGGAGAGGTCGGCTTCATTAGTATTCAGGGATTCCAGAATCTTGGGGTTGAGTGGCATGTTTTATCTCCGCGCTTATGATTTGTTTGCAGATCATTTTCAGTGTATCAGAGATGGTTTGAAACGGCACAATCAGACCAGTCAGCAGAAATAGTATAACAAATAATATTTAAATATCATGGTTTGTTAAAGGGGTGCAAACACTTTTGCTCATGACAAAATCATCCATGACAAAGCCGCGGCCGATATCGTTGACCACGGCTTCACTGCAACTCCAGCCGGCACGTTCGTAAGCTTTGATACCACTGATGTTCTGCTTGTTCACGTTCAGCACCAGCCGCTGTATGCCCTTTGATGAGGCCAATTCTTCCACCTGTTTCAGTGCCAGCGCCCCGATGCCGCGGCCATGGTATTCGGGCAGCAGGTACAGCTTGTGCAGCTTCATGCAGTTTTCGCCGTAAGGCCCGATCGAGATGAAGCCGATCATTTTCACCCCGTCATTGATGGTCAGCCATACTACGCCGTCACCGCATTCGGTGCGGATGATTTCGTCCGTATAGCCTTGGGCAAGCATGTAGTCGATCTGCTCAATCGTGATGATGCCGGGATAACAGGCATGCCAGATGCGTTTGGCCAGTTCTATCAACCGGGGAATGTCGCACAGCTCCAGAGGGGTGATACTGATGCCTGCCCGTGTGTCAGGCCTGGTGTTCATTGCGGCTGCTCCATTTTTACTACATTGGGCACTCCCTTTATACCTGTGTAGAAAACGATCAATACGGCTGGCTGGCTGCCGCTGTTACGACCATTATGGAAGGTGTTGAACACCTCGATGATAACTTCACCTGCCTTGAACTGTTTTTTATTTCCGTCCTTCAGCTCTACCCCCAGCGTACCGGAAAGCATATAGGCATAGACCGGGATGGTGTGCTTGTGCCATCCGGTTTCCGTGCCGGGGGCGATTTCAACCCGCAGGGCTGTGATTCTGCCCTTATCGGTGCAGGGGTAGGTGATCTTTTGGCCGCTGCTGGTCACGTCCGTATCGATCAGTACTGTCGAACTGACCCCGGGTTTGTATTCGCCCCCCTGTTCCACGCGTCCTTCAAAAACCGGCTTGTCATCAATAAAAAACCGACCGGTGCCCTGGTGTTCCCAGAAGGTCTGCTTGCCGCTGCTGTAACGGGCGCCAGATGCGGAGATCGCAACCGGCAGTGAGACGCTTCTGCCGTCGGGCAGGGTGACAAACACGCTGGCAGGCGATTTGACAAAACAGGCCACCATGCGCTTGCCGTCCGGTGAGACATAGCTGGCCCGGGTTTGTCCAGGAGAGGGGCAGCTCTGGGGGGCGGAGGATGTGATCTGGATGGCACAGGTCTTCAAGGCCGGGCGATCCTTTTCCCATGGCCTCCGGTAGGCCAGTTCCAGTTTGCCGCTGCCCGTGCCGGCGGCAAGGAAGGTGAAGGATGTCACGCCGCCAGCTCCGATCCGGCTGCTGTCCGGCTTGTGTGATGGTGTTCCCTGCTGTTTGAGCATATTCGGCACACTGACGGGATACCAGTTGTATCCGGTGGTCGGGTTGCCGGGCAACTTGACGGTCAGTTTATCTCCTGACCGGACGGCCCTGGAAGAACCGCAGGAGTTGTTGTCAAGTGCCATTTCGCCAGCATTGGCAAGGGATGTGATGGTGAACAGTAAAAAGGTGACAATTGATTTTGGATGGATGATTTTCATGGGCATGCCTTTCCTGGGAGTAATAGGATTAAAACAGGCGGTGGGGCAACATTCACAAGACTTTAAAGGAACAGGGCAGAATAATCAACTTCTGCGATATGCGGAATAAGAAAAACCCCGCCGGCTGTTTCACCCGGCAGGGTCTGGTTTTTGTTAACGTATTACCTCAGTGCAGGCCATATGCTATTTGAAGCCTTTGACACCTTCCGGCAGTTCGCTGGCCTCGGTTCTCACATAGCCGCGCAGCCCCATGCACTCCTTCATGCGTTCAAAGATGACATCCTTGTTGCCGCGCTTGTCCATGTAGCGGGCATACTTGGCCGACTGCTCCTCGCATTGCAGATGGTCCTGCCTGAACGTAGCCACATCTTTTCCGGGCTGGTACCAGACGTAATTGGCGCTGCCGCAGCCACCCAGGGCCATCATGGTGGCGGCGGCCAGTGAAACCAGCACAAGCTTGACGATGAACTTACCAGATATCTGTATCATTTTTGCCTCCGGCGGAATTAAATGTTGTCTGGCCATTACTTGCACGGATTGTCTGAATTGGCGGCATTAGCCGCACTGGGGCTGCCAAAGTGAAACTCGCTCTTGTTGCTGGTGCCCCAGGCGATGCTGCTGACCGACTGGTCGGAACAGGAGTTGTCATTGGGCTTCTGCAGGCCGCTGCTTTTATCATACAGCATGGTGCAGGTCATGTAGCTGGCCGCATCCCCGGACTTCTTTGGCATGCATCGGGTTTTCAGGGTCAGTTTGTCGCTGTCCTTGAGGCTGATCTTGACTGGTGTCCCGCCGGTATTATAGCTTGTGACCTCTCCGCTGCCCACCTGGTAAGAGCCGGATGTATCGTTGTTGGGATAGAGGGTAAAATTTGCGCTTCCGGCGCCTTTGCATGCGTCAGGGCTGGGTACGCCCATGCCCAGATACTTTTTGAGGTTTGCGCCATCCCAGGCATATCCGCAGAAATAGGCTTTGTAGCAGTCCTCCACGGCAGTGCCGCTGCCGTCGTCTTCAAACTGCTTATTCGCGGCATTGTACTTTGTTCCCACTGGGACCAGCCCCAGTGTGGCGTCGTAGGTCATCTGGCATGTTCTTCTGATGGCCGCGCCGGTACCGCAGTTATCGCTGATGACAACTGTGTCCTTGTCCTTGACCTTGAATATTATCTTTTCTTTTGTGAACGGGACAGGCGCGTTGTTGCCAACCTTGATGGCGCCCTGGTACTGACTGGCATCGGCAGGGGCCAGTGTCATGGTGGATGCATTGGTTCCGGCGGGGCGTTTGCCGAATGTTACGGTGAAGCCGGTGATCTCGGAGGACGTGCAGTTGCCCAGGCTGCCGGCGTCATCGTATTGCCAGGTATAGGCGCCCGGACAGACTGGTTTGATGGCGTTCACATAAACCTTTGAGCCCTTGTCCCAAAGGAATTTGCAGCCGCTTTCATTGTCAACGCAGACAACCTGAGCCTTGGCGCGTTCATCAGCGGCATAGACCCCCTTGTTTAGGGCCAGCGGTGAGCAGCCGGCCGATTGGATTGTCTTGCCGGAAATAGAATAGCTGTTTTCACATGGTTTCTTGCCGTCTTTTGCACACTGATCGCCGCATCCGCATGTATCGGCATCGCTGGAGGCGCATTTCGCGGCCAGAATGTAGTATTGCTGGTCAGTCATGAATGATGGATTTTTGATCTGGTACATTTTGTAGGGAGCCAGGCAGGCGCCGTCCACAAATTCACCACCGAACGGGCAGGAGGGCAGGGTGCTGCAGCCGACGGTATTTACGCATTTGCTTCCAGCGGTTGTGTTGAGTGTGACCTGTACCGGGAAGTTGTAACCGTCCACATAGCTGACGTTGTACCAGGTCTTGCCATTATCGTCGTCCATGGTGAACTCTGCCAGTGAGGCCGGCTGATTGCCGGTGGTACAGATCTTGTTTGCGCAGGAGTTGCTGCCGTCATCATCCTTGCAGCAGTCGCCGGTATCGCATTTGTTCTTGTCGTTGCAGCCTGTCCTGGCGATAAAGCGGCCGTTGAAGCCAATCGGTGCGCACCAACTGCGGGTAGCGCCGGCAGCCAGTTTCCACTCCGGGAAGTTGTCCGGAGGCTGGACACCTTTTTCCAGTTTGCCCATCCAGACCCCCAGGTAGATATTCTCCCCGGAGTTGTTGACAAAGGTCATGGGGTGGCAGTCGGCGGCTTTGACTGCCGTCTTGACAAGAGAGCTTGCTTCCTTTGCCTTAAGGCATTCTGCCACATGTTTGTCAAACAGTTCCTGGTCACCGGCCTTGTCTAGATTGTAGGTGTATTCGGCTGCTGCCTGCTGGCAATCGTAGAGATTCTTTCTGGCTGCCATGTCTTCCGTTGCTGCAATGGATGGAAGTACAAGGGCAACCAGTAAAAAGCTGGTACTGATCACATGTGATAACACCCTGGACGTTCGACGTTGCATGTAGGCTCCTTTCGTACTGCTTTATGAGAGATGTCTATGGGGCATGGGCGCTGGCAACTGTGTATGGGGGATGTCTGCCAGGGGGGTGTATGTCTGATTGGAAACGTCAGAAATGACGTTTAAGTGTATCCTTAAATAGCCAGATAGCAATCAATATGCCGTTGTTTAGACCAACTTATTGTCATGGCTAAGCCTTTTTGACAAACTCTGATTTCAGCTGCATGGCGCCGATGCCGTCAATCTTGCAGTCTATGTCGTGGTCTCCCGAGATGATCCGGATATTTCTGACCTTGGTGCCGACCTTGACGACCGATGATGAACCTTTGATTTTCAGATCCTTGATAACGGTGACCGAGTCGCCGTCTTGCAGCAGATTGCCGAATGCGTCACGAACAGCGGTAGTGGTTTCTTCAGCCGGGGCGGACTTGATCGGCCATTCGTTGGCGCATTCCGGGCAGACGTACATTTCGCCGTCTTCGTAAGTATATGCTGAACTGCAGGTTGGGCATTTGGGTAATGTGGTCATGGGTTTCCTTTGCTTTGTGGTGAATGGGATTTTGACCAATGTACACTAAAGCCGTCTCAAATTGAACGTGAGATGTGAGAAATTTCCGGGGGACATCGCCCCAAATAGGATGTATAACTGAAACGCCGCCAATACTGACTTTGCACTTGAAGGTGAGGGGGGGCTGGTTCCATAACGCATCGTTTTTGTTGATATAACAGTGGGGTCAATCATTATCGGGAGGAGCGGGTATGGCTTTCGTGAAAACAGTTGATGACGGGATTATTACATTCACCTTTGACAACAATGGTTACAATTCGATCAACACCGAGGTGTTGCATGGCTTGCATGACGCCGTAAGACAGGCCAATGGCGATGACAGCGTCAAGGGGATCATCATCACCGGGCAGGGGCGTGTTTTTTCCAGCGGTTATGAACTGGACACCTTCATTTCATTCAAGGATGCCGCAGATTGTCTGGAGTGGGGGCGTATGCGCGAGTCCGTGATCTTTGACCTGTTCACCTGCAAAAAACCTGTGGTTGCTGCCATAAACGGTCATGCCATGGCGGCCGGACTGATCGTGGCCATGGCGGCGGATTACCGGATCGCCGTCAATAACCCGAAGGTCAAGATGGGTATGCCCGAGATCAACATCGGCATTCCGCTTAGCAATAGCGAGGCCGAGGTGATCAAGTTCGGATTCGGCAGCGACAAGAACTACCGCGACATGATGTTCAACGGCGCGCAGATCAACCTGGAAACCGCCTTGCAAAAGGAGCTGGTGGACGAACTGGCGGCAGATCAGGCGGAATTGATTGAAAAGGCGCAGGCAAAAATCATCGCTATGATGGATGCCCCCGGCCGGGCGTTTGTAATGCTGAAACAGGTGGAGAAACGGCATGTGGCCGACTATATCCAGGCAAACAGCTCGAAATTTGACTGGCAGGGTTACGCCGCATGCTTTTTCAAGGAGCCGGTTATGGCAGCGATAAAGAAGGTCAAGGCCTCAATGGGTTAGGGGTTGTATGGGTGTGTAATGAAATAGGGACTATTCTATTAGGGACGAGCCAAACGTCTTTGAATCACTGAACCTCTGTTGTCCCTTTGGGCATTAGAAACAAAAAAGGGAGTCAGACCATATCGTCTGACTCCCTGTTTTTGTTGGCGCGCTCGGAGCGATTCGAACGCCCGACCTACGGATTCGTAGT
>DAONZY010000052.1:0-3414 GCA_035407085.1 Deltaproteobacteria bacterium
TGCCCATGTGTGAAACTCCTCATTGCAGGATGAATTGTATGCTATGGTTGTGACTCTGAAGACAGGCGACATTCAGGGAGGTTGAATTGCCAAGGCTGATACTGTTTGTTCTGGTTTTATTGACATGTTGTACAGTTTCGCTGCCAGCCCAGCCTGTACCCCAGGCACCAAAACTGGTTGCGCCGTTCAAGTTGCAGTTGAAGTATCCATTCACAAAGCATGAATCGATGCAGTGCGGCAGATGGGGCAGCGGTTCCCAGGATTATCCCTATTTTGGGGCGCCAAGAAATGGTGGCCGGCGTCGACATGCCGGTGTTGATCTCTACCCATCCGGTGGGGCGGGCACTGTTGTTGTTGCCGTTCAACATGGTGTGGTCAGGCGGGTCGCGCCGTTCTATAAAAGATCAAATGGCGAGATGACCTATGCCATACTTGTGGATCACGGTGATATCAGTGTCAATTACGCCGAACTGAAGCGTCCGACACTGCACTCCGGTATGGCGGTACGGCAAGGGCAGCCCTTGGGACGTATCAGCGGAACCCGGCAGCTTCACCTGGAGTTGTACCGTGGGGGCACAGAAAGCTGGACCAGGGGGTGGTATGGCCAACAGCCGGACAACCTGCTGGATCCGACTTCGCTGGTGCTGGAATTATTCCCGAAACCGTCCCGCTGAGATATCAACAGCCCAGTAACTTCAGGAGATCATCAGTGTCGGATCGGCTATTGAGCCATTCTGCAAGTGCTTCCACCGCTTCAAATTCACTTTGCGTATCCTGGTGCGGCCAGATGCCCAGCACCGGGGCGCCGCCCAGCACCTCGATATATCCTGCTGCGCTCTGCTCCGCCAGACCGGCCTGTTGCGGGTAGTTGTTGATGATCACGCCAATGACCGTGATACCCATCTGTTTTGCCACCAGACAGGTCAGGGCGGCGTGATTGATCGTCCCCAGGTTGGGGCGGGCCACCACCAGCAATGGTAATCCGGACAGCTTTGCCAGGTCAGCCACGGTCTGCGTGCCGCTTAAGGGCACCATCAATCCTCCGGCCCCTTCCATGATCAAAAAGTCGTGCTGTGCGGCCAACCGCTCCTGACACGCCAGGATATGGCTGAAAGCCACCTCCACGCCGTCGATGCGTGCCGCTTCGGCTGGGGCTAGCGGTTCGGTCAGCAGGTAGGGCGCGGTGTCCCTGTTGCATGGTACTCCGGCAGCCTGACAGAGCAGCAGAGCGTCATCGGAGACCAGCTGGCCGTCCTCAACCCGGCAGCCGCTGGTGGCGGGCTTGATTACTCCAACGTTAACGCCGCGCATCCTCAGCAGTCTGGACAGGGTGGCCGATACGATGGTCTTGCCAACGCCCGTATCGGTGCCGGTGATGAATATGCCAGGCTTCAACTGCATTTCCTTATGTCCATGCCCAGGTCGCTCAGCATCCGGTGATCCTGCTCCGGGTCACGCCCCAGCTTGGTCAGGTAGTTGCCGGTCATCATGCCACTTGCGCCTGCCATGAAGATCCAGGACTGCAATTCACGCATGTTCTTGTCGCGGCCGCCACATACGGAGATATCCCTGGTCGGCAGCATGAAGCGGAAAATGGCGATGGTTTTCAGGCACTCCAGCGGTGTCAGGTGTTTTGCACCAGCCAGGCGGGTCCCTTCCACCGGGTCAAGGAAGTTCATCGGCACAGAATCCACATCCAGCTCACGCAGTGTTTCGGCCATCTCGATTCGCTGGGCCATGTTCTCTCCCAGGCCTAGGATGCCGCCGCTGCAGACCCGCAGGCCGGCTTGCTTGGCGCAGCGCACGGTTTCAACGTCCTGCTCGTATTCATGGGTTGTACAGATATGCGGGAAAAAGCTGCGGGCGGTCTCCAGATTGTGGTGGTAGGTGACCATTCCGGCTTCCTTGAGGGTCAGGGCGGTTTCCATGTCGAGGATACCCAGCGAACCGGAGGGGGCAATTGAGGTTTCCTGCCTGATGCGCTTCATGGCCCGGCAGATGGTCTCCAACTCTTTGCCCGGTTTGATGCCGGTGCCGCTGGTGACGATGCCGAAACAGCGGGCTCCGTAACGGTCAGCATCCTTGGCACAGCGGACGATCTCTTCCTCGTCCACCAGCGGGTAAACCTTGACGTCGGTCTTATGGGCGGAGGACTGGGCACAGAAGGCACAGTTTTCCGGGCATTTGCCGGATTTGGCATTGATAATCGAGCAGAGGGCGATACTGTTGCCCTTGAAATGTTCCCTGATGCGTGAAGCCTCGGCCAGCAGCAGGTGCAGGTTGGAACCGTCGGCGCCAGCCAGCAGGAGGGCCTCTTCGGTGGAAATGTTGTTGCCGGCGATTACCGCGTCGGCAGTCTTTTGGATCATCTCTCTCATGCGGTTAAATCCTCCGTCATGAGCGATAGCATAGCCCTGCCAGCTTGTCAACCCGGAAAGGGGGTGTGGGTTGACAAGTGAGGTTTTATGGGCGCTTTCCCGGTTTGAATGGTAAGACTGGCCTGGCAGTGGCGGGTCGTGCCATGCGGCTGGCCTGCACTGGCCTGTCAGCGCCACCTGACGTTATTGCCGGGGCACCAGGCGTGCAGCAGCTCGCAAACCTCCGGGAAGTTATCCGGTGTACAGACCAGGCGTATATGCCAGGCGCCACCGGTAATCAGCACCTGGTGGTTGTCGGCATGCATGCGTACCGACCTGATCTCTTTCCAGCGGACGGAAGGAGCCCAGGTCGCCCACTGGCCGCCCTTGAGGGTCAGCCAGAAGACAATCAGCATCAGTATGCGCATCCTCCGGTCCAGTTTTGCCTGCTGCGATGATGGCCTGATGTGCACCCCTTTTGCGTCGATCAGGAACTCCACATCCCGGTTGCGTAATACCGCCTTGACCAGCAGCCAGAATATCAGTGTCAGCATAATAAGCAATCCGAACAGGATCATGACCGGACCGGCATTGCCATTGCCGCCGGTCTGGCTGATGCCGTAAAAGAGAAGCCCGGCTCCAGCCAGGGCCAGTACCAACAGTGTGACCGGTCGCCCCGGACCTCCTTCGAGCAGGCTGGAGAATACCGGTAGCTTGCCGCTCCAGAGCAGTGTCTTGCGATAACCGCCTGTCACGCTGATATATAGGTCATGTGTTACGGATTTGCTCGATTTTGTCCGGTCAGCAGGTGGCATGCATGTCTCACGATGGTCTGCGGTTGGTTGGGGCAGTGGCTGTTGCAGGGATGCCAGTCTGGCTACTGAACGGTCATGGCAATGACCTCTTCATAGGTGGTGATCCCCTCCAGCATTTTACGGATTGCCACCTGGCGGAGGCTGCTCAAGCCGTCCTTTTCCGCAGCGGCCTGAAGCACAGACAGCTCCACATTGTCCTTGATCAGCAGTTTGATGCTGTCGCTGATCTCCATCACCTCGAA
>DAONZY010000052.1:3514-16938 GCA_035407085.1 Deltaproteobacteria bacterium
CGTACGATCGACGAGACAGAGTCGTTGGTGTGCAGGGTGGACAACACCAGGTGCCCTGTCAGGGCGGCCTGTACGGCATTTTCTGCTGTTTCCCGGTCACGGATCTCGCCGATCATGATGATGTCCGGATCCTGGCGCAGGATGTTGCGCAGGATGGTGTCGAAGCCGACCCCGATGGATTGCTGGACGCCGATCTGGTTGAATTCCTCCATGACCATCTCGATCGGATCCTCAACTGTGACGATATTGACTTCGGGCGACGAGAGCGAGCGCAGGGTGGAGTAGAGGGTGGTTGTCTTGCCGCTGCCGGTCGGACCAGTGACCAGAATGATACCGTTGGGGCTGTTGGTGAAGGCGTTATAAAGGCCCATTTCGCGTGGATAGAACCCCATGCTGTCCAGATCCTGCAGTAGGATATCGGGATCAAAGATCCTGATGACCACCTTTTCGCCGAAGGCCACAGGCACAGTGGAAACGCGCAGTTCGATGTCTTTGCTGTTGAAACTGGTCTTGATGCGTCCGTCCTGCGGGCGGCGCTTTTCTGCCAGATCCATGCGCGACATCAGTTTTATGCGCGATACGATCGGTGCATGCAGCGGCTTGGGGATAATGTGGATATTCTGCATGACACCGTCAAGCCGAAAACGGATCAGCGACTTGTCTCGCTTGGGTTCGATATGGATATCACTGGCGCGTTGATCAAAGGCGTATTGCAGCAGAAACTCAACCGCTGCCACGATGTGTTTGTCGTTGTCTTCAATCTCATGCTGCCCTTTGAGCTTGAAGAGCTGTTCCAGATTGCCGATGTCGATGCCGCTGCTGGCCTCGGCCTCTGCAGCCATGACAGATGCGCGGAAGCCGTAAAATTCCCTGAGTATCTTGAGGATATCGCTTTTGGAGCTCAGTACACGCTGTATTTCCAGTCGGTGGGCAGTGGCAAGTTCATCGATGATTCTCGTGTTGAAGGGGTCTGCTACCGCCACGGTGATGACGCCGTTCTTTTCTGCTACGGCCACGATCAGGTTTTTGAGGGCGAACGGGCGCGGTATGTGGGCGGTCACAACGTCCAGGTCCAGCTTGAGTGGGTCGATCTTCAGGTAAGGTAGGCCTACCGCGGATGCAATTACCTCGGTAATCATGTCCTCGGTCAGGAATTTACCACTTTGATCGGGCAGCTCCAGATTGAACGAGGCGATTACTTCCGATGGGAGCAGGATTTCGGCGGCATGGGGCGCTCTGCGGGACCCTCCGGACTGGTGTGCGGAGAACAAACGGGCTTCCTGGCTTTTGCCTCTGGCAAGCAGATTGGCTAGTTGATCTGCGGTGATGAGCTTGCGGTGTTGGAGCAGGCGGGCCAGGTTCTCGATGGTCAGTTTTTTATGGTCTGGCATGGGTATGGATTATCACCTTCCGCCGCCGGCTTTTCGGGCGGCTTCGGTTTTCTGGGTTTCGATGCGTTTGACCACTTCTTCCACCACCTGCTCCGGCGAATAGCTTGATGACTCTGGCAGTTGGGCTACGATGGCATGCTCGCGCTGGATGTCCTGTTTGGTGAAGGATGGACGTTTGTTTGGAGCGCAGTTGGGATAGGCGGTCAATGTGGTCACAATATTGCGGTAGAGACGGAAAGCCATCAGCACGGCAATTGACAGCGGCACGATGTCTGCCGCCCAATACTCCATGCTTCTTTCCGCGAACATGGTGCCGGCCAGCAATCCGCCACAGGCGATCAGCAATGCGAAGCCGTTGCCGATCACACGGTATTCGATATCTTCAGGAACCTTGATTTCAATGGTAGTTTCAGCCATGCCGCCCGCCGCCGATTATTAGTGGTGTTTTCCTATCGGCTGAATCTGCAAATTATTTACACAACCGGCGCTGCTTTTTTAATTTTCCCTGTTTTTGCGCAGCCGTGCCATGGCCCAGCCCTGGGCCTTGTCCATGTAATAGTAGACCACTGGGGTGATGTAAAGGGTCAGGAGCTGGGAAACCAGCAACCCGCCAACCACCGCCAGTCCCAGCGGACGCCGGGCATCTGCGCCGGCGCCGATACCCAGGGCGATTGGCAGCGTACCCATCAGGGCGGCCATGGTGGTCATCATGATCGGCCTGAAACGGACCAGGCAGCCCTCATAAATGGCGTCCAGTGGGCTTTTGTTATTGTTGCGTTGTGCCTCCAGGGCAAAGTCGATCATCATAATGGCGTTCTTTTTGACGATGCCGATCAACATGATAATGCCGACGAAGGCGTACAGGTTCAGTTCGCTACCGAACAGCATCAGGGTCGCCAGCGCCCCCATGCCGGCCGAAGGCAGGCCGGAAAGGATCGTCAGGGGATGAATATAGCTCTCGTAGAGGATTCCCAGCACGATGTAGATCACCAGTATGGCCATGACCAAAAGCAGCGCCAGTCCGCCGGTGGATTCCTTGAAGGCCTGTGCCGAGCCCTGAAAGGCAGTGCCGATCCTGGCGGGCAGTGTTCTGGAGGCCAGTTTCTGTACGGCATCCACCGCTTCGCCCAGTGTGGAGCCCGGCTTGAGATTGAACGAGATGGTTACCGCGTTGATCTGGCCCAGATGATTTACGGAAAGGGGGCCGAGGGTGGTTCTGAGCTGACCCAGCATGCTGAGCGGTACAAGCTGGCCAGCCTTGGAGCGCACATACAAAAGCGACAGTGAGGACGGATCGAGCTGGTATTCCGGCAACACCTCCATGATGACCTGATACTGGTTGGAAGGGGCGTAGATGGTGGATACCTGCCGGCTGCCGTAGGCATAATAGAGCGCGTCCTCGATCTGCTGGGGGGTGATGCCCATGCTGGCGGCACGGTCGCGTTCAATGTCAAGGGTCAGTTGCGGGTTGCTGATCTGCAGGTCGGAGGTGACATCCTGCAACATCGGCAGGGTGCGCATCTGCTGCTCCAGTTCTACGGCGCTGCGATACAGCTCGGTTGTGTCGGGCGAAAGCAGGGTGTACTGGTATTGTGCCTTGCTGAGTGTGGAGTCAAGACGGATTGAAGGCGGGTTGAGCAGGAAGCATAGGATCCCGGGCACCTGGGCCAGCTTGGGGCGCAGTGACTGGATTACCTGCTCGACGCTCATATCCCGTTTGCCCTGAGGTTTGAGCCTGATGAACATGAAGCCGCTGTTGGAGCCCACCCGGCTGCCGGAAGGCCCGGCGGAGGACATGAAGCCGTCTATGTTGGGATCCTGGCGCAGAATTTCTGCCAGTTGCTGCTGGTTGGCAGCCATCTGCTGGAAGGAGACTCCCTGGAGTCCTTCCGTGAATGCGTAGATCGCGCCAGTGTCCTCACTGGAGAGCAGCCCCTTGGGCATGACCCAGAACATCACCACAGTCAGGAAGGCCATCACAATCGTTACGGCCAGCACGGCTCTACGCCACTGCAACACCTGGTTCAGGGTCCGTTCATAAAGGCGCAGCATGCCATCAAAGAAGGCCTCCATGCGCATATAGAAACGGCCATGCTGCTGGTCGTGCTCCGGTTTGAGAAAACGGCTGCAGAGCATGGGGGTCAGCGTTAACGACACCAGACCGGAGATGAGGATCGCCACGCTGATGGTTACGGCAAATTCATGCAGGATGCGGCCCAGCATGCCGGGCATGAACAATACCGGGATGAATACTGCCACCAGTGAGATGGTCATGGAGATGATCGTGAAGCCGATTTCGCGGGCTCCCTTGAAGGCTGCCGAGCGAGGGGATTCCCCCAGTTCCATGTGCCGGACGATGTTTTCCAGCATGACGATGGCGTCGTCAACCACAAACCCGACCGACAGGGTCAGGGCCATCAGGGTGATGTTGTTGATCGAAAAATCCAGCGCGTACATGACCGCAAAGGTACCGACAATGGAGAGCGGCAGGGCCAGGCTGGGAATCATGGTGGCGGACAGGTTGCGCAGGAACAGGAAGATGACCATGATTACCAGGAAAATGGTCAGTAGCAGGGTAAACTTGACATCCAGCACTGATTCGCGGATCGACTCGGTGCGATCGTAGAGGATGTCGATATTGACGGCGCCGGGGATCTGGTTGCGGAATTCCGGCAAGAGCTGTTTGATGCTGTCCACAACCTGGATGGTGTTGGTGCCTGGCTGGCGCTGGACCGCCAGTATGATGCCGCGGCTGGAGAACTCCTTTGTGTTGTACCAGGCGGCGATCTTGTCGTTTTCAACGCTGTCTATGGCTGTGCCGATGTCCCGGATGCGAACCGGCGAACCGTTGCGGTAGGCTACGATGACATCCCGGTATTCCGTTGCGCTATAAAGCTGACCGGAGGCCTGCAGGGTCAATGCCTTGTGGGCGCCCTGCAATACCCCGGTGGGCAGGTTGACGTTTGAGCCGGACAGGGAGTGGGCCACCTCGTCGATACCGATACCCCGAGAGGAGAGCGCCTTGGGGTCGATCCGCACGCGCACTGCGTATTTCTGTGAGCCGTAGACCATGACCTGGGACACGCCGCTGATCATGGAGATGCGCTGGGCCATGATCGTGTCGGCATATTCATTGACCTGCGACAGCGGCAGGGTGGGAGAGTGCAGTGCGATGTAGAAAATCGGGCGGTCAGCCGGATTGACCTTGCGCAGTGAGGGTGGAGTGGGCATGTCCGAGGGCAGCTGCTTGGTTGCCTTGGCAATGGCGGCTTGTACATCCTGGGCGGCCGCATCAATGCTGCGCCTGAGGGTGAACTTGAGCGTGATCAGCGAGATGCCCTGGCCGTTGGTGGATGTCATGGTCTCCACGCCGGCGATGGTGGAAAATTCACGTTCCAGCGGGGTGGCAACAGCCGATGCCATGGTGTCCGGG
Source organism: Deltaproteobacteria bacterium (assembly GCA_035407085.1). Lineage (GTDB taxonomy): Bacteria > Desulfobacterota > Desulfuromonadia > Geobacterales > Pseudopelobacteraceae > JBGSQR01. The sequence goes on from DAONZY010000052.1 coordinate 8,339, forward strand.
TTGGCGCCGGGCAGGCTGGCACTGACCTGGATGGTGGGGTAGTCCACGTTGGGCAGGTCGTTAACCGGCAGCTTCTGGTAGGCCGCCAGTCCAAACAGCATCACCGCTAGCATTACCAGGCTGGTCATGACCGGACGTTTTATGAACAGGGCGGAGATATTCATTTAGCTCGGGCCCCGGAATCCGTGCTCCGGGACTTGTGATCAGATGCGGACCCCGTGTCCTGCGTCCCGGCCCCGGGCTTGATCTCCACCTTGGCCCCGGGTTTGACCCGCACCTGCCCTTCTGTCACCACCTGTTCGCCAGCATTGAGACCGCTTTCAATGACAGTGAAGCCCTGGTACGCCGTGCTGGTCTTCACCGGCCTTACGGCAGCGGTCAAATCCTGGCCGACAACCAGTACATACAGTCCCTGCTGGCCGGTCTGGATCGCCTGGGTCGGCACCACTGTTGCATCCCGGATGGTGTCCAGGGTGATCGAAATGCTGACCAGTTGTCCAGGCCAGAGCCGTTTAAGGCGGTTTTCGAACAATCCCTTGAGTTTGATTGTTCCGGTAGCTGCATCGACCGTGTTATCAATGAAGTCCACAAGGCCGCTTTCCTTGAAACCACCGGCGCCGCTGACCTCCGCCTCTACCTTGAGCCGTCCGCTCTGCATGCGCTGTTTGATGGCCGGCATGTCTTTCTCCGGTATGGAAAACAGTACCTTGGCCGGTACGATGCGATTGATGGTTACCAGTGCGGTCTCGTTTTCCTTGACAATGTTGCCGCGATGCACCGCCAGGACGCCCAGCCTGCCGCTGGTGGGGGCCTTGATGGTACAGTGGGAGAGCTGAACCCGGGCGCTCTCCAATTCGGCGCGGTCAGCCGCCACATTGGCTTCAGCCGATTCAGCCGTTGTACGGTAGCTTTCGGCCTGCTCCGGTGTGACAATCCCTTCCTTTACCAGTTGGCGGTAGCGCTCGTAATTGGCCTTGGCGTTGGCCATGATCACCTGGTTGCGCGCCAGCGCTGCCTCAGCCTTTTTCAAGGCAGCATTTCGCGACCTTTGATCCAGCACGAAAAGCACATCCCCCCTGCGGACGTCCTGGCCTTCCCTGAATCCGACCCTGACTACCTCTCCGTTGATCAGCGGTTTGATGATAACCGACTCGGAAGCCTCCACATTGCCGATGGCCTTGAGCAGTACAGGCACATCCTGCTGTGTGGCGCTGGCGACAAGCACCGCTGAGGGTGGTCGGGGGGCGGGCTGATTCTTTTTACCCGAGCAGGCACAGACAACCAAAAGTGCGATTAGTGCGGGGATCAATCGGGCATGTTTTAACAGCATGGACATTTCTCCGGTATCAGCGTGATGATGACTTGTAGAGCCGGTCTACCTCAGCTTCCTGGAATCGGATACCTTCCCGTTCCAGCAGTTCTCCGGTTACCTGCCAGTAGCGGGTGACCGCATTGTCGTAATTGACATGGGCGGTGATCTGGTTTGCCTTGGCATTGGCCAGGTCATTTTCCACGTCAAGCACTTCCTTGATGGTGGCCAGGCCGACCTGGTTCTTGCGGATGTAGGCATTCAGCCGCTGTTCGGCATAGACCCTGCCCCGATCGGCGACATCGATCTGTTTGTATCCAGCGGCGACGCCACGGATGGCGCTGCGAACCTCGTTGCGGGCGGCATCTTCCAGTGCGCGCAGTCTGGTCAGCAGCTGCCCGGATTTTAGCCTGCTCTTGCGGTAGTCGTTTTCAGCAGCATTGTTGCCCAGGGGGTAGGTGAAGGTCAGTCCCACGCTCCAGGCCGGGTAGCTGGCCTTGCCGATCCGGTTCATGTCGTCCGGGTAGGTGCGGTCCAGTCCGCTCAGTCCGCCGGAAGCGGACAGTGACAGGTCGGGCAGCGTCCTGTTGCGGTAGACGCGGGTCTGTAGCTCGGCAATCTCCAGACTGCGCTTCTGCTCCCTGATGTCAGGGCGCTGCAGCGCCATGCCGATGGCATCATCCTCGTTGATTGACAGTTTCACCTGCACCGGCAGATCAACGGTTGCAATGTCGCCTTTGCTATCCAGCTGCAGCAGGACCCTGATCACATCGACCTGGTCGCTGACCGCCTTTTCTGCATCGATCAGTTCCTTCTCCCGGGCTGCCGCGCCGAATTCTGCGCTGGATATCTCCATGGCTGGCATGACGCCGGCCGCCACCCGGGCCTTGGTGTCGGCCAGGATCTTGTTGGCCAGCTGCAGGGAGACCTTTTTGACCTCCAGCTGTTCTTTCAGGCTGTAAAGCTTGAAATACTCGGTCCTTACCTGCCCGATCACGGCCAGCAGGCGGCTGTTCAGTTGTTCCATGGAGGCGTTTTTGTTAAGCAGCGCGATGTTGATGGCCAGGTCGGTGCTTTCACGGCCGAAATTCTTGAGCAGCGGCTGGGTCAGGACGGCCTCCAGGCTGGAAGCCCAGTAGTTGTTGAGCGTATTGCTGGAATTATTACGATAGTAATTGTTGTTGTACTGCAGCGCAGCGGTGCCGCCGGTCCAGAGCAGCTGGCTGAGTGATGCGTTCAAGGTCGTGTTGCGGTTGGTGAACTTGTTGTCCAGGTAGGTCAGCGTGGCCGACTGGCTGGTGGTGTCGGAATAACTGCCGGACAGGGTCAGCAGCGGATCATAGATGGCCCTGTTGCGGTTGACGTCCGCCTCGTACTGGGCTGGGTTGTACAGTTCGGCCCGTATGTCCAGATTCTTCTCCGCCGCGCGGCTGATGGCTTCCTTAAGCGATATGGGCCGGGCAGGCTCTTCACAGCGAACGTCCGGCGGCAGCATGGCGAGCATGGTTGCCAACAGTGTGCAAGATAGCAGTATCCTGTTCATCTTCAATCCTTTCAGGCTATTCATAGCGCAGTGCTTCGATGGGGTTCAGTGAAGCGGCCTTGCGGGCTGGGTAAAAACCAAAGAAAACGCCGACTGCGGCGGAAAAGGCTACCGAAATTATTATCACCTGAAACGAGATCAGGGTCGGCCAGCCAATGATGGCAGAAACGATAAAGGCGCTGCCAATCCCGAGAATGATACCGACCAGACCGCCCATGGTGGTCAGCAGCACCGCTTCGGTCAAAAACTGCAGCAGGATGTCGCCTTCCTTGGCGCCGATGGCCATGCGGATGCCGATCTCGCGGGTGCGCTCAGTCACCGAGACCAGCATGATGTTCATGATGCCGATGCCGCCTACAACCAGAGAGATGGAGGCGACCGCCCCCAGCAGCATTGACATGACCTTGGCTGACTGTTCGGAAACGGCCATGATCTCGGCCAGATTGCGTACGGAAAAGTCGGGATCCTTGTTGGGTCCGATGCGGTGGCGCTGGTTGAGCAGCACGTTTACTTCTTCTTCTGCACGGGGGAGTGCATCGCTGCTTTCGGCCTTGACCAGGATCGCGCCGACCATGCCGGGGAACTGGCTGCCGAACAGCTTGCGCTGGGCTGTAATCAGCGGGACAAAGATGATATCATCCTGGTCGCTGCCCTGTGCCGAGCGTCCCTTGGCTTCCAGAACGCCAATGATGGTGAAGGGCACCTTCTTGATGCGGATGATCTTGCCCAAGGGGTCTGCATCGCCGAACAGGTTCTCGGCCACGGTCTGGCCGATCAGACAGGTCTTGGTGGCGCCGTCGATGTCTGAATTGATGAAGTTGCGTCCCGATACGAGTGGCCACTCACGAATAGCCAGGATGTCCGGTGTGCTGCCCATCACGATGGTGGACCAGTTCTGGTTGCCGTAAACAACCTGGGCCGTGCCGCGCACGGTGGGGGCCACATCGGAAACAGCAGGGCATTCAGCCTTGATGGCCTTGGCATCGTCGTAGGTCAGGGTAGGGGTGCCGCCGAAACCGGAACGCAGCCCGCCGCTGGTGGTGGAGCCCGGCAGTATCAGCAGCAGATTGCTGCCCATGCTGGCGATCTGGTCGGAGATGACCTTGCTGGCCCCGGATCCGATGGCCACCATGGCGATTACCGCGGCAATGCCGATGATGATGCCCAGCATGGTCAGCAGGGCGCGCATCTTGTTGACACGCAGGGCGCGGATGGCGATGCGCAGTGACATGAGCAGCTGCATCATGCGGTCACCCCCGCAATCTCTGCCACGACAGGCCGCTCTACCAGCGTGTCAGAGATAATGCCGCCGTCCCTGAAGACCACGTTGCGACCGGTGTAGGCTGCCACATCCGGTTCGTGTGTGATCATGATGATGGTAATGCCCTGACGGTTGAGCTGCTGGAAGATGCCCATGATCTCGATGGTTGTTTTGGAGTCCAGATTGCCGGTCGGCTCGTCGGCCATGATGATGGCCGGTTCGTTGACCAGCGCCCTGGCGATGGCAACGCGCTGCTGCTGACCCCCGGAGAGCTGGTTGCTGTAATGATCCGCCCGTCCGGCCAAACCGACCTTGGCCAGGGCGGCCTGGGCCCGTTCATGTCTTTCAACGGTGTCCTTGTGGGCATAAATTAGGGGCAGTTCTACATTCTCCAGCGCGGTGGTGCGTGCCAGCAGGTTGAATCCCTGAAATACGAAGCCAATGCGGTTGTTGCGGATGGAGGCCAGCTGGTTTTGGGACATGTCACTCACATTGACCCCTTCCAGGTGGTATGTGCCGCTGGTGGCACGGTCCAGACAGCCGAGGATGTTCATGCAGGTGGATTTGCCGCTGCCGGAGGCGCCCATGATGGCGACAAACTCCCCCTGGCGCACAGTCAGTGAGATCCCTTTCAGCGCCTCCACCTGCTGGTCGCCCATGGTGTAGACCTTGGTGATGCTCTCAAGCCTGACCACTTCGTTCATGAATCAGAACCTCGGTCCGCTGGGCGGGCGCGAACCGCCCTGCGTTTTTTTGTTCTGGACCTGCTCGACAATCACGCTGTCTCCTTCTTTCAACTCTCCTGCAGCCATTTCCACAAAACGGTCATTGGATATGCCGGTTTTTATTGTTACGGCTACAGGTTTCCGGGAGGCATCCAACTGGTAGACATGCTGTTTGTCGACACGTTTGCCGTCTTTATCCGCAGCGGCACTGCTGGCAGGTGCAGCATTTGTCTTGCGTGCCGCCCCCTTGGCGGTTTTGGGGCGGAACCTGAGCGCAGCGTTGGGGATCATCAGCACGTTGTCCTTTTTATCGGTTTCAATTGTGACGTTGGCGGTCATGCCTGGTTTCAGCAGCAGTTCGCGGTTATCAACGCTGATGACAGTTACATAAGTAACCACGTTCTGTGTTGTGACCGGTGCGTTCCTGATCTGGCGCACGGTGCCGGTGAACTGGCGTTCCGGGTAGGCATCCACCGAAAAAATGGCGGTCTGTCCCAGCTTCAGCCGACCGATGTCTGATTCGTCCACACTGGTGTCAATCTCCATTTTGGTCAGGTCCTGGGCGATGGAAAAGAGGGTTGGTGTCTGGAAGGATGCGGCCACGGTCTGCCCCACATCAATGCTGCGCGAGACCACGATGCCATCCACCGGGGAGCGGATGGTTGCATAGCGCAGATTCGTTTCGGCCTGGCGCAGCGCGCCACGGGTCTGGGCTACAACCCCTTCGGCGGATGAAACCTGGGCCAGGGCCTGCTCATAGGCGGTCTGGGCCGTGTCGAAATCACTTTGGGCAACGATCCCCTGGTTGACCAGCTGCCGGTTGCGCTCCATGGTCCGCTTTGCATCGGCCAGGGTGGCCTTGGCCTTGGCCAGGCTGCCGATGGCGTTCAAGTGGTTGCCTCGATTTTGTTCGATGGCGGCCTCGAACAGGGATGGGTCAATCTGGGCGATCGGCTGCCCCTTTTTGACCAGTGAGTTGTAGTCGACATAAAGCTTCTGTATTGTTCCGGAAACCTGGGTGCCGACCGACACGGTCACAACCGCGGCCAGGCTACCGGTGGCGGAGACAGTCGATACCAGTGTGCCCTTTTCAACCCGTGCGGTTTTGTAAATTGTTTCACCTGGTTTGTTCACAAAATAATAGATTATGGCTGAAATGACCGCCAGTGCGATAATTGCGGGGATGATGACCTTTTTCATTGCGGGCCTCTGATGGTGAGAGCGATATCGGCTGCAGCTGAGTATATGTGCAAATGTGCAGAAAATATCCACATATTGTGAAGAATTGTAAAGAAAAAAACTGTGTCGGACGGCCTGGTTAACGTCGTTTGCCTGATTTTGGACGTTTCTCCTTGCGGACGAACCTCTCTTTTGGCGGCTGGTAACCGCATTCCGCTGGCAGCCAGTGCAGGGTTGGCACCAGTTCCGGGGTCAGTTTTACGCAATCGGGGTTGATTTCGAAACGGCGCTCGTAGATTTTGCAGCTCCGGGAGGTGATATCCAGGTATTTACAGGCGGTATCCAGGTAGATGATCCGACCGCGGCTGTCCTCGAGCTTTTCGAAGCAACAGAGTCCGCACTTTTTGCACTGGGCTTCCCAGCTGTTTTCACTATTGGGGCTTTCGTTCATCGTGCGAGCATAAACTGTGGACGGATTGCTGTCAATTTATCTGGTTTGCAAGTTGGTGTTGTAATAACGGCTGGAGGGGGGCTATAGAAAAACGCAGTTTCAGCAGGCCCTTGGGCCTGCTGAAACTGCGGGAAGCATTATTTGGATTTTACAGATTTTGCCGCTGGTTTGATTGGCTGGTTGCCGGTCCAGTATAGGCGGTATTCTTCAACTGTTATGATGCCATTTTTGTTGGTGTCCATGCGTTTGACCGCCTGTTTCATCACCTGCAGGAACTCCTCTTTGGTGAGTTTGCCATCCTTGTTGCTGTCTGCTGCACCGAAGCGCATGCTCCAGAAGGAAACGCACTCGTTCTGGTTGATGCTGCCATCCTTGTTCTTGTCCATGTGTTTGTGCATATTGCTGGTCAGTTTGCTGTTCCTGGCAGCCTTACCCTTGGCCGTCTTGGATTTGGCAGGTTTACCGCACCAGTAAACCACAAATTCATCGGCTACCAATACCCCGTCCTGGTTGCTGTCGCGTGCATCGAAGTCCTTGGCTAGATAATCGATCAATTCCTGGATTTTAATTTTGCCATCCTTGTCGGCATCGATGGTCATGAAAAATGAGTCGCGCTCTTCCAGTATCTCCGCCTTGCTCAGTGATCCGCTGGCGTCGGCGTCGCCGCGCATCGGGGTGGACTTGTTACTGGCAGTGGCAGCCAGTGCCGTTCCTGCCATCATGAAGACTGTTGCTGCGACTGCCATCAATTTTTGCCATTTCATGTTGACTGTCTCCTTTTGCATTACGGGTGGATTGCTTTGGTTGTTCGATGATATTCAGCGGATGTTTCAAGAGCGGCAGGCAAACGGCTATTTTCCAGCCGCAGGCTTGTCCGCCGGTGCCGGTGTCTTTGCTCCTGCCGTTTGGGCCGCTGGCTGTGTTGTCGCTGTTGTCTGTGTTGGTTGGGGCTGCGCGGTTTGTGGCGTCACCAGGCACTTGCCCAGGGAACCTTTGGAGCAGACCTGCTTGTCCAGCCAGATGGCGCCATCCAGTTGGGCCTGCTCCAGGTTGGCTGCTGAAACGGCAGCCTGAAAAAAACTGGCCATCTTCAGGTTGGCGCCGGAGAAGTCAACCCGCTCCAGATTGGACTCGGTGAAGTCGGCTCGCTCCAGGTTGGCCCGACTCATATCAGCCCCGCGCAGGTTGCAGCGGCTAAGGTTCATGCCGGTCAGGTTCATGCCGCTCAAGTTTCTGCCAGACAGGTCGCGGGTGGATCTCAACAGCTGCCAGACCTGCTGCATGGTCAGACGCTGCCCTGGGGGTGGCTCGATAAATTTCTCTTCCATGGCGCTGTCAGTAGCTCTTGTGCTGTCAGTCTTGAGGTCATCCGCCTCTTTCCTGCTGTCGGGCAAGCCGGGTGCTGTTCCGCTGATACCCAGGTTGCTGCCTTGTGCCGATGCAACGGCGTTGCAGTTGAGCAGGACTGACAGTAATAGTACCGTCCATCTTGACCAGAATATGAACAACTTTGATGTCATCTTGATCAGCCTCTATTCGACCAGGTATTTGCCAAACTTGCCCAGCCAGACTCTGGCGATTTCATCCGTTGCAGATGCCCCATCCAGATCGTCCTGCGGCATGTTCATGGCGTTGCTCAGCTTGCGCAGCGGCATGGGGGCCTTGGTGTCGATGATCTGGATCAGCAGATCCAGGGAACGGTTGATGACCACCAGGTCCGTGCTTTCTAGCGACTCAAGTCCGGTCGTCAGGCGGGTTTGGAACAGGTCGGGGGATTGTTTGATCAGATTGTGTCCAGCTGGGGTTAACTCCACTGTTACTACGCGCCGGTCTTCCTTGGAACGGGTCCTGAGGATCAGGGATTTGGTCTCCAACCGGTCCAGTATGCCCACGACTGTTGCCGGGTGGAGAAAAAGTTTCTTTGCCAGGTCGGATACCCGCACGGGAGATGCTTCGGCGATTACCTTGATGGCCCAGGTCTGGGGGCCGGTTAGACCGGTACTGCGTTCAACCTCATGGGACTGTTCATTGATGATATGAAACAGTCGTCTGATGTTGTTGAATATTTCAACAGTAATGCCTTCTTTGTAGCCCATTGCAAAACCTCGCTATTTTGCATTGACAAAAGTTAT
>DAONZY010000053.1:0-16924 GCA_035407085.1 Deltaproteobacteria bacterium
ATCATGCTTTCCGGCTGTCACATGGGGCCGCAGCCGATGTGGCGCAAGTCTGCGCATGATGAGATCGGTTATTTCAGCGAACAGTACCGTTCTGCCGGTGATTATGAGTTCTGGTGCAGGCTGGCAGCTAAATACGGGATGATGCATATTCCGAAATTTCTCGGGTTGTATTACGAAAACCCCCTGGGCTTTGCCAATAGCGATACCGGCCTCAGCGTACAGGAAACAATCTCCATTCAGCACGCTTATGCAGACAGTTTCCCGCCGCCAACACGCGATTACACCATGAACTACCAGTATTACGGCGCTTTTACGGCCAATAATCATGTCAACATCTGTCTAGTCACCCGCAACAGTCTGCCGGGCTTTGCGGCGGTTATTGAGTCGTTGGTACGGAATACGGATTATCCCCACCTTCTTTCCGTGGCAGATATGGGCAGTAGCGATGGCACCAAGGATTTCCTGCTGGGGCTGAAAAAAGACGGCCTGCTTACTAACCTGCTTTTGCTGGATGAAAATATTACGATTGCTGATGTCTTTGCACAGTTAGAGCGTTGTGAACCGGAGGCCGGTTTTCAGCTTGCCTTTGGAAACAGCATCGTTGCCGCTATACCTGGCTGGCTTTCCACTTTTGTCATGGAGGCACAGAGCTGTTCCGCTCCGTTCGTGACAAACCGAATCTGGTCCCGTGACCGTGCCATCAAGAGTCCGGCCGGGATTCTTCCGGCATATGTTCAGGATGACAACATGGAAACTTCCTGTTGTATGAAGATAGCTGCCTGCCCGGCGAGTATTTAATCCTGATTTTTGAAGACAGTTTGCCATACCAGGAGCTTTTGATGGAGAGCCACAATTACACAGCGGCATTTTCAGAGGACATCCGGGCACAAGTCACGCCGGAATACCTGACGGGCATAAAACGACGGATAAATGAATCTTCAAATAAATCACCCATTGATATAATTCTGCTGACCTATAACCGCTGCTCCTATTTTCAGAAAACCTTGGCAGCGCTGATACAGCATACCCGCTATCCCTATCGGCTGATCGTGGTTGACAACAATAGCTCGCCGGAAATGCGCAGTTACCTGCAGGAAACCGCCGAGCTTTACGATCAGCTGGTCCTCAACGATGAAAATTACCATACTGCAGCTTTTCAGAGGGGCATCAGTTGTGCGGTTTCCGACCCCTATGTTGTCACTGATCCCGATATCCTGGTGCCGGCTCTTGAAGGGGTGTGCTGGCTGGAACGGCTGGTCCGGCTGCATCAGCAATACCCGGAAATGGGGTTGATCGCCCTTAATCTGGATTCCGCTAACAAACCTGCAAAACTTCCCGATGTGTATATCGGAGAAAAAACACCTTATGGCGAAGAAATCACTCTTTGCAATGTCGGGACAGTGATGCAGTCTATCAAGCGGCGCTATTTTGATGGGTGCTATCTGACGGATTGGGAGACCTGCGAACAGATAAGGGCCAACGGAGGCAAGGTCGGTTTTGCAAACAAGATCGTGGCGTGGCATCTGGGCTGGGACGAAGACCGGGACTACCCTGAGTATTTGGTGGAAAAGTACGGATATTTCAGGCAGAAATACGGGGTGGAGACCTACCGGATGTATACAGAAAACAAGGAGCTGCTTTCCATGATGAACAACTCGTCATCTGAGACCAGTGGATATTATGCCTGCTCGCGCCCCGAGGTCCAGCTGCTGGTCAATCCCGCCTCGCGCCGCATCCTTGATGTCGGCTGTGCTTCCGGCATACTTGGCTATGAACTGAAACAGAAGCTGTCGGCCGAGGTTTGGGGGGTGGAGTATTCTTCAGAAATCGCCGAACAGGCAAGAGGACGGCTCGACCGGGTTTTTACCGGAGCGATAGAAGACGTGCTGCCACAGCTGCCTGATGGCTACTTTGATACGATCATTATGGCCGACGTACTGGAGCATATGATTGAACCGGAAATAGTTCTCCGGTCTCTTCAATCCAAATTGTCCCCAAACGGCGAAGTTGTAGCCAGCATCCCCAACGTAAGACACTGGTCGGTTCTCAAACAGCTTCTGGAGGGGCGTTGGGAGTATACGGATGCCGGTATACTGGATCGCACCCATCTGCGCTTTTTTACCTGCATGGAGTGCCTAAGGCTTTTCAAAACAGCCGGTTACATTGTAAAGCGCAGTGAGGCGATACAATTGAAGGATGATGAAACAATGCCTGCAGAAGTGGTTGAGGCGCTGACCAAGGCGGGACTGAGAGTAGCTACATTGGCGGAGGAGAGCAGTCATTACCAGTATCTGTTTGTAGCTTCTCCGGCAGCGGCCTTTGTCAAAGACCGAAAGGATGCTGCACCTTCAACTGTTTCAAGTGAGCTGAAGGGAGTCATTTTAAAGCAGCCTGCGCTGACCTCGATTATCATGCTTACCTGGAACCAGCTTGCATGTACTCAGGCATGTTTTGCAAGTATTGTTGCACATACGGAAGAGCCTTATGAACTGATCGTTGTTGATAACGGATCTACTGATGGCACGGTAGTCTGGCTTCGTGAACAGGCGGCAATAGACAGTCGTATCACTGTTATTGAAAATTCAGAGAATAAAGGGTTTGCTGCCGGGTGCAACCAGGGGATAAACGCGGCTAAAGGTGACTATGTACTGCTTCTCAATAACGATACCGTCATGACGCGTGGATGGCTGACCGGTATGCGAGAAGTGCTGGAGCGCTATCCTGATGCAGGCGTCGTCGGGCCCATGACCAATAGCGCCAGTGGTGTCCAGGTTGTCCCGGACGCCGGGTATTCAGCGCTGGAATCACTCTGCTCATGGGCTGAAGAATTTCGCGAGCGAAATCGTTATCGTGTTATCCATCAAAGGCGTATTGTCGGTTTCTGCATGCTGTTCCGGCGTGAACTGATTGAAAAGGTCGGGTTGCTGGATGAGACATTCGGCGCAGGCAACTATGAGGACGATGACTTTTGCCTGAGGGCGGAGTTGGCAGGATTTCGTAACCTCATTGCCGGTGATGTTTTCATCCATCACGAGGGGGGGGCTACCTTTGCAGGAAATCACATGTTGCGTGGCGGCCAGAACCTAAAAAACCGGGCAAAGTTCAGGCAGAAATGGGAACCTGCCACACTTGAAGAATCTGTATTACGCAACTGGCTTGTGCTTAATGCAATTGAGGAAAGCGAAATTAAAGCACAACAGGGAAATTTGGATAGCGCTATCGGCATACTGCTTAATCGTGGGATCAAGATAACGCCGAATAATTCTGCCCCTTACTTCAAACTGGCAGAGTTGCTAATTGCGTCAGAGCGTTATGACGATGCCCTTCAGGTGTTTCCGGAAATGCCTTCAGATACTGACCAGTCACTGTTGAAAGCATTTGAAGCAACGTGCCATGCCGGTTTGGGGCATGATGGAGAAGCCTACACAGCTGCTAAGTTTGCCGAGAAAGGCGAGTCTGTTAAGTCGCCTGCATTGGTTGTGCTGGGTACGCTTGCAGCGCGTAGCGGTGATTCAAAACAGGCTGAATCACGATTCCGTAGTGCAATAGACCATGATCCTGCATGTGATGGGGCCTGGTTGTCGCTCGGGATGCTATTATGGGGCAATGGAGAGCAGGAGGCCGCCTGGAATGCGATTAGCCGCGCTTTTACCATTAATCCAATAAGTAACCAGGCACAGAATATCTTTCGAGAACTTGTTTTCCGGCTTGGAAAAGAGAAGGAAGTAACTCAAATTCTTGCAGAAGCTTCTGCTATTTGGCCAAACAGTATTTCATTGTCTCGCATGCATGCCGGTATGCTTGCCGATCGCGGGTTAATCAATGAATCACTGGCAGTATGTGAAAAGCATCTGTCCAAATTTAATGTTGATGAACAAATTCTGCAGCTTGCCATGGATTCGAGAAACGATTTTGGAAAAAGCGGGGTGCCTCTGGACAAGACATCAACCGGGATTTCTGTATGCATGATTGTCCGGGATGAAGCAGCAAATCTGGGGCGCTGCCTTGCCAGTGTCAAGCCGGTTGTGGATGAGATGGTAGTTGTCGACACCGGTTCAACTGACAGGACTGTTGATATAGCGGCTGCGTTTGGCGCAAAGGTAACCAGCTTTGTATGGACTGACGATTTTTCGGCTGCACGCAATTTTGCCCTTTCAAAGGCGACCGGCCGAATGATTCTGGTGATGGATGCGGACGAAGTGCTGGCGGAGACCGATTACGGCGCTATCAGAAATGCGGCTCGACAGTCAATGGACCAGCCTATTGCCTGGAGCGTCACAACACATAACTATACGAACCGAGTTGAGAGTGAAGGGTGGCAGGCCAATGACGGCAGCTATGCCGCAGTGGAGCAGGGGGACGGCTGGTATCCCAGCCGCAAGGTAAGGATGTTTCCGAATTTGGAGCAGATTCGTTTTAACGGTGATATTCATGAAATGGTTGAACCATCTCTGCGTAAGCTTTCAATTCCGATTGAACCGGCTCCATTTGTGGTGCACCACTATGGCGAACTGGCGGACAGCGACCGGCGTGTCAAGCAGATGCAATATTATAGGATGGGTGTAGCCAAGCTGGCTGATCATCCTGATAATGTTTCAGCCATGGTTGAACTGGCTATTCAGGCAGGTGAACTGGGGCTGTATAATGAGGCGCTGGAGTTGTGGGACAGGCTGCTGGAGCGTGGTGTGGAGTCACGGGATATTTATTTTAATCGATCTTACACACTGATGGGGATGAAACGCTACAGCGAGGCATCTGAAATGGCGCTCAAGGCCTTGGAGATAGATCCCGAGCATAAGGAGTCTGCATACAACTATGCCATGTGTCTATTTAATCTGGCCAGGGCGGAGCAGGCTTTGCCACTGGTTGAAAAACTGGTGCAGGAACAGCCGGACTATCCGCTTTCACAGGCGTTGTTGTGTGTGCTATACCTTTGTATCGGACGTGAAGATTCTGCCGTTGCCATAATACGGAAGCTTGCATCAGAGAACTATGCCATTGTGGATTATATCCGGGAGAGGCACGCAGATGTGACACAGCTTGGACACAGGACCTTTGCCGAAAGGCTTGCAAATGCTGCTGCTGCAACTATAGGTATTCAAACCAACTGATTGACTGGAGATACTATGGGCTTCAATGGTAGCAGAATTCTCATTACCGGCGGCGCCGGTTTCATTGGGGCGAATCTGGCCATTGAACTGATCAGCCGAGGTGCGGCGGTCACTTTGGTAGATAGCATGATCCCGGAATATGGCGGCAACCTGTTTAATATTGAGGCTGTGCGCAGCGAGGTGACGCTTAATATCTCCGATGTGCGCGACGAGTATTCCATGAAATACCTGATTCAGGGGCAGGATTATCTGTTTAACCTGGCCGGACAGACCAGCCATCTGGACTCCATGCAAAACCCCTACCCTGATCTTGAAATCAATGCACGCGCTCAACTTTCGATTCTTGAATCCTGCCGCAAATACAATCCTGATATTAAAATTGTTTTTGCCAGTACCAGACAGCTTTATGGTGCTCCGCAATATCTGCCGGTTGATGAAAAGCATCCGGTTCACCCGGTGGATGTGAATGGAATCAATAAAATGGCCGGCGAGTGGTATCACCTGGTTTATAACAATGTATACGGCATTCGTACTGTCGTTCTGCGTCTGACCAACACCTATGGCCCGCGTATGCGGGTCAGGGATGCGCGCCAGACTTTTCTGGGCATCTGGGTGCGCCGGATTGTTGAAGGCCAGCCGTTCCAGATCTTCGGTGACGGGGCGCAGCTTAGGGATTACAACTATGTGGATGATTTGGTCGAAGCTATGCTGATGTGCGCCGTGTCGCAAAAGGCGGATGGCCAAATTTATAATTTGGGGGCATTGCCGCCGGTCAGCCTGAAGGAAACGGCGGACATACTGGTGCGCGCTGCCGGTGTAGGTCATTATGAGACGGTGCCGTTCCCGCCAGAGCGGAAAGCGATCGATATTGGCGATTACTATGCTGATTACAGCAAGATAGAAAATGAATTGGGGTGGCGGCCAAGAGTGGCTCTTGAGGAAGGTCTGAAGCGGACGGTTGAATATTACCGGCAGTACGGTAATCATTACTGGGAGACGCCATGACACACAAGATGATCCCCGTAGCCAGTCCACTGGCTCAGTACCGTGCTGTTAGTGCAGCTATCCAGTCTGCACTCTCCAGAGTGCTTGAAAATGGCTACTATGTTCTGGGGCCTGAGGTTGAGACTTTTGAGAGGGAATTTGCCTATTATATCGGCGCTGCTCATTGCCTGGGCGTGGGAAGCGGCACCGATGCCCTTGTGATTGCCTTGAAAGCCTGTGGTGTGCAGCCCGGGGACGAGGTTATCACTGTGTCCATGACAGCTGTTGCCACGGTAGCAGCTATCGAAATTGCCGGCGCCGTTCCGGTATTTGTCGATATTGATCCACTGACCCGCTGTATGAATCCGGCTTTGATTGAAGCGCAGATTACCGGCAGGACACGGGCGATAATACCAGTTCATCTTTATGGCCAGCCAGCCTCGATGTATGAAATATGTGCAATTTCGAAAAAGCATGGCCTGGCAGTAATTGAAGACTGCGCCCAGGCCCACGGCGCCATGATAGGGGATCGCCGGGTGGGGACATTTGGCGATATTGCGGCCTTTAGCTTTTATCCCACAAAAAATCTGGGGGCGATTGGTGATGGCGGGGCAGTAGTTACCAGCAGCTCAGAGATAGCTGAAAAATGCCGGCTACTGAGGCAGTATGGCTGGAAAGAACGTTATGTTAGCGAGATTCCCGGTATGAATACCCGTCTTGACGAACTGCAGGCAGCCATATTGCGCGTCAAGCTGGCCAGGCTGGATGATGACAATGCGGCTCGACGTGCCATAGCTGCTGCCTACACCGATGCTATCAACAGCCTGATGATGTGCCCACCATCAAGTGTTCCCGGCACCATACCGGTTATGCACCTTTATGTGGTGGAATGTTTGCATGAACGCAGCTTTATTGTGAAAAAGCTGGCTGAATCAGGCATTGCTACTGCCGTTCATTACCCGCAACCGGTGCATCTGCAACCGGCTTATTTGGGGCGCTGCAGGGGTGGCGAAAGCTTGCCGGTGACGGAAGGGATAACGGGGCGGATACTCTCCCTTCCCATGTATCCGGAATTAATCCAGCAGCAAATCGATCGCATATGTGCAGCCCTGAGGTTCTAATGCCGTCTTGTAACGAAAAAACGCCATTCATGCAGGAACATGAAATAGTGGCTTTGTCGCTCTGTCTGCGTCGATTCAATCGGCCTGTGCAGGCCCTGGAATGGGGCAGCGGCTATAGTACGCTTTATTATGCGCCACGTATGCCATACGGTAGCAGTTGGACAGCGATCGAACATGACAAATCCTGGTTCATGCAGGTCGAGGAGATGATTCGTCAGAGCGGTCTCTCAGGTATCAGTGTGGTTAACGTTCCTCCCGAGCAGTCCTATCGGGATTGGCAGGATGATGAGGAGTTCCGCTGTTTCGCCAACTATGTCCTTTATCCGTCAAAAGCCACCAAGCGTTTTGACTTTATCCTGGTGGATGGCCGTTCGCGGGCCGAGTGCATGGCGCTGGGGTGGAGCCTGCTGGTGGACTACGGAGTAATGGTGTTGCACGATGCCTGGAGGGAAGAATATCAGTCCGCAATTCCTGCCGGTTGCTTTCAGATCAGGATTACATTGCCGATCGATCCCAAGGGGTACCCTGCCGCCATTCTGTTTATGACCAGGAAACGGGAGCTGTTTGTACAACTCCTGGGGGAACTTCGGCGTGAGATGCCTTCGTCGGTTTTGGTGGAGGACAACCTCGGTGACCTGTCTCCTGCGGCTGGGCGGATTATCTTTGTAAATACCTGCTATACTGGCTTCCTTAACCAGCATTACCGGCAGAATCCGCAGCTCGCTGAAAAACCTTATTACTGGCAGAAACGTTCTCTTCTTGAACAATGCTTCGGAGATAGTGATTTTTATTCGTCTGGCATGATCTCTGCCGGTTGGGATGCTGATGACATTGTAATCAACTGCCCGGAGTTGCAAAGTACTTGGGGCAGGGAAAACGGACTTTCCTGTCAGGATGCCGGGTTGATTGCTATCGAACAGGTCCGTCGATTTCAGCCGGATGTGGTTTATCTGCAGGACTTGAGTCTTGCCTCCAGCGAATTCATCTGCTGCCTGAAAAAGCACTGCCGGATCGTTGCAGGTCAGATTGCTTCACCAGTGCCACCCCATGCCGATCTTTCAAGTATTGATATCCTTTTTACCTCATTCCCGCATTTCGTAGAACGCTTCCGGCAGCAGGGTAAAACCGCCTGGTACCAGCCGCTGGCGTTTGAACCGCGCGTGCTTCAACGCTTGCCTGACATGGAGCGGCAGTATCCTGTTACATTTGTGGGAGGCATATCGCCACATCATGGCAAAGGTCTGGAAACCCTCAAAAAAATTGCAGAGATTGTTCCGCTGGATTGCTGGGGATACGGAGCCGACTTGCTGCCGCCGGAATCACCATTGAGGCAACGTCATCATGGTCCGGTTTGGGGGATGGATATGTTTGCCATCCTCAGGCAGTCGGCCATAACGGTAAATCGCCATATCGATGTGGCGGAAGACTATGCCAATAATATGCGTCTGTTTGAGGCGACAGGTTGCGGAGCATTGCTGATTACCGACTATCGTAGTAACCTGAATGAGCTCTTCGAGATCGGCAGGGAGGTGGTGGCCTATCGTTCTCCCGAGGAAGCAGCTGCCCTGATCCGATACTATCAGGCCAACCCGGGTGAGGCCGCTGCCATTGCCAAGGCAGGACAGGAACGCACCTTACGGGACCATACATATGAACGCCGCATGGAGCAGACAGCAGAAATATTGCAAAGGCACCTGTGCTACGACAAAATCAGGGGACACTTTTCTCTGCCATCCCAGGTATCAAGCCACTACCGATCCATTACAGAAGATGAAACAACTGAGGCCATGACCCTGGCTTGGCAGGACAAGAGCATACCTGCTTCTCAACGAGGTCTGGTGCAGCTGGAACTGGAACAGATGTACAATGGGCATCCCAGACCCCACTTTTCTGCATTGGCCGAGCTGATCAGGCCGCTTGTCAAGGATGGGACCTCAGTATTGGAACTTGGGTGCGCCAGCGGATACTATTACGAAATCCTGGAATACCTGTTGGGCCGCAGGATTGACTACACCGGTGTTGATTATTCGGAGGCGATGATAGAAATGGCGCGCGGGTTTTATCCGCGGCCGCGTTTCTTCGCCGCTGACGGCAAATGCCTGTTTTTCTCCGATCGCCAGTTTGATCTGGTAATATCGTCCTGTGTCCTGCTGCATGTAACCGAATATTGCCGGCACATCGAAGAAACCTGTCGTGTTGCACGCGATTGGGTCGTGGTGCATCGTACTCCCATTTGTCGTGCTACTCCGACAAGACGCATGGCGAAGCAGGCGTATGGTATTGAAACAGTGGAGTTTTGCTTCAACGAACAGGAGTTCCTGCAGCATTTTGCGTTGCAGGGATTCGAGTTAAATGCGCAAAGCTGTATCAGCATCTGTCCTGACGGCGAGTTATATACAATCACATATCTTTTCAAGCGAGTTGTTCAGGGGGGGACTCACAGTGCTTGATTGGTATAACAAAGGAATATATTTTATCTCCGACAGTACGACATTTTCCTATGCAGCGACTTGCCTTGCCGATGGGTTAAACCAAATGGGGGTACCGATCTTTGCCAATATCTCTTATTGTGACCCGTTGATCAGCGACTTTGTTTTTACGAAAATCTCTGATATGTCCAGTGTACGCCAGGCCTCCTGTGTTGTATTAGATTTACAGGATACCAGGCAGTATTACGAACAGACGGTTAGGTTCAATTCTCCTTATAGTTGCACAATAGCGTTCTGCATGCAGGATGATGTTGGTAAGTTCTGTGCTGACGGTGTTGACGTATTGTACTGTGCGCACGAAAACCGGTTCAGAGAACTGGCCGGTCGTCGCATACCCATGGCGTTTGGCCTGTCCAGTGCAATGATCCGCAAATCTATGACACTGCAAAAGTGCCAGCCGAGGTTAGAAAAAATACTCTATAATTTTCGGCCATCACTGAATCAGGACCTTCGGTCAAGCCTTGATCTCGTGCTTTTACCAGTGCTGAACAGGCATATCCCGGTGCTTTGCAAATATTCAAGCGCAGGACGCTGGAATGACGACTATTATGAACTGTTGCGTAGTCATGCGATATGTCTTGCTTATGGCGGTAACTATGAGCAGGACTTTACTAAAAATGAGTACTTTATGGGTAATGAACGTTTTCGGCTTTTTTCAGCTAACGTGAAGCATATCCAGGAGACCGTAATACTGCGCTGGGATAGCTGGCGGTTCTGGGAGTCCCTGGTTTTCGGCTGCGTTACTGTGCATCTGGATTTCGAAAGGTATGGTTTTTTACTGCCGGAGATGCCGGAGAACTGGAAACATTACGTCGGTATCAACCTTTCTGATGTGAAGGCAGATGTGGAGAGGCTTATGGACGAACGCGACAGATGGCCGGAGATCGCTTGGCAGGGGCGGCAATGGGCTATAAAACATTACTCTCCTCTTGCAGTTGGCCGCAGGTTCATATCAGTGCTAAGCAATCTTCAAAGTTTAGGAACACCATGAGTGCAGTTGAAGCTACAAAATCTTTATTTATAGGAGATTTTGCTCCTGTACGGGGTTGCATTATTAAAAGTGATCTGTCTCTTTTGTTGTCTGAATATGATTTGAGAATATGCAATCTTGAGGGTTCGTTTTCATATCTGCAAAACCGGTATTGAAAGCGGGACCCCATCTGCTACTGAACTATGAGTCATTAAAGAAAATCGAACAAAAAATTAATTTGATGTCACTTGCAAACAATCATTCAATGGACTTTGGATGTGAAGGGTTGGAAACAACAAAATATTTGTGTTCCAAGCAGAATATCGCAGTAATTGGGGGTCGGTGAAAATATTAAAGAGGCATTCAAGCCATATGATCAAGGCAATGCTCGAGTTTTTGCTTTCGCAGAGAATGAATTCGGAGGCGCTGGACAAAATTCATATGGCATTTCTACTAACGATCACGAAGACAATAAGCTGATAGATACGATTAACCAAAGGCTTTCAGTTCATAACAATAGAACTGGCATCTCAGATGAGGAGTTGCTTATATCATATTACGATTACACGATTCTGGTCCCCTTAAACATGCTTTATGCATGCTCTCAGCAAGCGAATTAGTTCAAGGAGGTAATGATTGTTTTGGGATGATATTGTTCTGGTTACGGAACAGATGCAAAAATATGGCCTGCGTAAACCATTTGTGGATCTTGGCGGCATGATCCGTCCTTGCATCGCCGATTATAGCCTGACTCTTAAGTCAGGAGAACAGACAGACCGTTATGTATTTTTGGGGCAACGACCTTTTGATCACATAGACCCGGATTATGAAATAGCGAATCCGGAGCATGGTTCTCCCATGATCGAGGACCTTCCATATGTACGACGGGAAGTATACGGCACCGCTGTTTGTCTTAATGTTTTAGAACACGTGGAGAACCCGTTTCGTGTATTTGCTGCCATGTATCAGATCATGCGTCCTGGTTCACTGCTGGTGTTGTCAACGGTTTTCAGTTTTCCATATCACCCGTCGCCAAGGGATTTTTGGAGATTTTCTCCTGAATGTCTCCGTTATTTGGCTGAAAATGCCGGTTTTACAGTGCTTGAATGCGACTGGCGTTTGGAAGTGCCTGCCGAATGGGGGATACTTGATTCACAGACCGGATTGGTTCAGCAGATAAAATCGGTCTACATGTCATTGTCCAAAGGTGCGCTGGAGCCTTGCCCACTATGTTCATACACGTTACCGTCACGTCTTCATCGGGATGGCGTGCTTTGTTGAATATGTCCATGCGCTACTATTGCACATACTTTGACAAAGGCTATCTAGTCAGGGCAATTGCCCTGCATGCATCACTTTCGAAACATGAAAGCCAACCCTTCACCCTTTATGCGGTATGTCTGGATGAACTGACCCGTATTCTTTTGGAACGGTTACAACTGCCAGGTGTTTCTACAATCCCGTTGCACGAAATTGAGAACGGTGACAATGAGTTGCGAAAAGCACGACTAAATCGCAATTTGGTGGAATATTACTGGACATTGACTCCGACAGTGATAATACGGCTGCTAGAATGGAATCCGCATGTCGAGATGATCACTTATCTTGATGCGGATTTGTTTTTCTTTTCTTCGCCTCAACCGATCTTTGATGAGTTGGTCGGGCATAGCGTATTGATTCACGAGCACCGTTTTCATGAAGAGTTCAAGCCTGCTTTGAAGTATGGGCGTTTTAACGTTGGTCTGCTTTGTTTCAGGAGAAACCGAGATGCTGTGGCAGTGCTTAACTGGTGGCGGGATCGCTGCAATGAATGGTGCTATGCGCGTCTGGAGTCTGGCCGGTTCGGAGATCAACTGTATTTGGAAGATTGGCCAGAGCGTTTTTCCGGAGTGCATGTTCTCAGTCATATTGGTGCTGGTCTAGCTCCTTGGAATAACCTGCAGTACGACTATTCTGTGGATGTTTGCAAGCAGGTTTCTGTAAACAACCAGCCAGTCATATTTTATCATTTTCATGGGTTGCAATTCGCCCACACCAATTATGTCGTACTTTCAAAGATATTTGCCCACAAATTTACGCTGGAGATAATCAGGTGTTTCTATCTGCCGTATGTCAAGTCCTTGCATTGTGCACTGAACTTGGTAAGGCACGTGATGCCGGGCTTCGAATTTGGCCTTTCCGGATATGCTGCAATTGAATACACCGCTATACTGAAGGATGTTGCAAATCTGAGAGTCATGGCCGATGCAGATGGCTTTGTCACAACAGAACCAGTGCCGTTGGGTGATGAATATCTGTTGTGGCCAGCAGGCCAGTTGATGTGAGGAAACGAATGGATTTGGCTGTAATAGAGTTGCTATCTGCGGCTGATTGTTTTTTTGACTGCCATGAATATGCACAGGCACTGGAAGCATTT
Source organism: Deltaproteobacteria bacterium (assembly GCA_035407085.1). GTDB lineage: Bacteria > Desulfobacterota > Desulfuromonadia > Geobacterales > Pseudopelobacteraceae > JBGSQR01. Next base: position 13,092 of record DAONZY010000053.1, read on the forward strand.
GAAAAGTGTCTGTTATTGGATGATGGCAATATTGAGGCCCGTACCGGCGTTGCCTTGAGCCTGATCCAGCTTGGAAGATTTGCCGATGCTGTACCGGTGTTAGAGTTGCTGGAAGAGGTTTTACCTGATTCAGCAGAATTACAAGACGCACTAGCCGAGTCACTTTTTCAAATGGGGAGGTATGAGGAAACAGAGACAAAACTGAAGCGCCTGCTTGAGAAAGTCCCGGATAATGTCATGGCCCTGAACCGGCTGGGACGCCTTTATTATCAACAGGAAAGGTATCCTGATGCTAATAAATGCTTTTCAAAGGTCATAGAATGTGATCCGCGCAACGTGGAGGCCCTGTCATACATGGGGATGATGTTGATCCGGTTCTTCCAGTTTGACAACGCAATGGCCGCACTTTTGAATACATACACCATAGAGCCACAGAATGTGCTGGTGCTGAACAACCTTGGCAGGGCCTGCAAGATGATGGGACGGCATGCCGAAGCCCTGGAGTGGTATGGCAAGGCGCTCGAGGTTGAGCCCGATAATACAGCTGTAGTGGGTAATTACTTGTTCTCACTCAATTATTGCCATGGGCTGTCACCGGAATTCATTGCGGCCGAACATTTTCGTCTGGCCACCACATATACCAGAGACGTTCCCGAATCACAGGATGTATTCTCTGGCTCAGCCTCATCCCGTCTGCGTATCGGCTACATGTCCGGTGATCTTTATACCCACTCGGTAGCCTATTTTCTTGAGCCAATCCTGCAACATCATGAATACGGACGTTTTGAAGTGTTCTGCTATTCATTGGGCAATACCAGGGATGCCACTACAGAGCGGCTGAAATCCCTCCCCTGCAGCTGGTGCGATCTGGCCGGATGTGCGCCGGATGTGGTTGCCAGACAGGTGCGCAGCGACAGGATTGATATTCTGGTTGATCTGTCGGGCCACACCGGGGACAACCGTCTGGGTGTTTTTGCAGCCCGTTCTGCGCCGGTTCAGATTTCCTGGATCGGCTATCCCAACACTACCGGTCTGCCTGCAATGGATTACTACATCACCGATGCGGTCTGTGATCCGCCCGGCATGACCGAGCATCTCTTCAGCGAAAGTCTCTGGCGGCTGCCCCGCATATTCAGCACCTATCTGCCTCCCATGGAATTCCCGCCGGTTGTGGCTTCTCCGCTCATCGATAACGGTTATGTAACCTTCGGCAGCTTCAACAATTTTGCCAAGGTCACGGTAGAGCAGATAAGCCTTTGGGCCAAAATCATGGCCCGTGTCCCCGGTTCCCGGCTCTACCTGAAAAGCATGGCCCTGGGGGACCGGTCGGTCAAGCAGGCGGTGCTGGCCCGTTTTGAGTCTGAAGGGGTTGCAGCCGAACGCATTTTCATGCGGGTGGTGACCTCTACCCCGCTGGAGCATCTGCAGGAATACGGCAGGGTGGATATCGCCCTGGATACGTTTCCCTACAACGGTACGACCACTACCTGTGAGGCGATCTGGATGGGCACCCCTGTGATTACCCTCTGCGGTGTGACCCATGTCTCCCGTGTGGGGGCGTCGCTGCTTCAGGCGGCGGGCTGTTCGGATTTGGTGGCCCATAGCGCTGAGGAATATCTGGAAAAGGCGGTTGAACTTGCATGTGACCCTGATCGGCTGAATTATCTTCGTGAAGAGTTGCGCAGCAAAATGGCCCGGTCACCGCTGATGGATGGAGCCGGTGTGACTAAGGAGCTGGAAGAGGCCTTTCTTGTGATGCATGAGACGGCAGGCTGGAAGAGAAGGGATTACTGATGTCTCTCCAGAACATATACGATGAGGGGTGCCGTGTGTATGCCGCCGGACTTTACGCGGAGGCGGAGGCACTGTTCGGGAAATGCCTTGAGATGCGGCCTGACAATCCGGATATTCTTAACGCCCTCGGCAGCGCCAGAGAAGCAATGGGCAAGCTGGACCAGGCGACCGTCGATCTTGAAAAGGCCTGTGGTCTGAAGCCTGATAATGCCAGTTTTCACTATAATTTTGCCAATCTGCTGCGCAGAAGGGGAGATCGTGAGCAGGCAGAGCTGCAGTATTTGGAGTCGATACGCTGCAATCCGGCCCAGGCCGAAGCATACCATGGGCTGGGCAGTCTCTTTCTTGAATCCGGCCGGTTTGATGCCGCCGAATCCTGTCTGCAGAAAGCAGTGGAACTCTCTCCTGGCTTTGTTCTGGCACTGCATGATCTGGGGCAATTGTTCCTGCTGCAGGGGGAACGCGCACGATCAGAAGAGTTTTTTCGCAGATGTCTTGAATTTGACGCCGGCTTTGTACCTGCGCTCAATTCGCTGGGCATGCTGCTGCTGCGCTCTAACAGGCTTAACGAGGCGCGTGACTGTTTCACTAATGCCCTGCGGATTCAGCCGGACTACCTTCAGGCCAGGGCCAACCTGGCTGTGCTGTCCACCTGGTGTGGCGAGCTGGAATATGCTGTCAGGGAGCTGACGTTGCTGGCTGAATTGGCGCCAAATGACGGGGATGTGCATTTTAATCTCTCTCTGGCCCTTCTGGCTGCGGGCCGCATGGCTGAGGGGTGGCAGGAGCATGAATGGCGCTTTAGCAAGGCACGTCCGGTGGAATGTCATCATGCGGACATTCCCCGCTGGCAGGGGGAGAGCCTGGCAGGAAAGCGCTTGCTGATACATGCCGAACAGGGATACGGCGATTCGCTGCAGTTCATCCGTTATGCCGCGATTCTTTCCGGACTTGGTGCCACTGTACTGGTGGAGGCCCAGGACCGCATAATCGCTCCGCTGCTGGCCACTAATCCAGGGGTTAGCGCTGTTTTTGCCCGCGGCGAAACGGTGCCGCCGGCGGACTTTCAGATCCCCATGATGAGTATTCCACTCCCGTTGGGTACGGCCGGCTGGCCTCCTCCCCAGCCCCCATACCTGTATGCACTAACGGACAAGGTAGCTGTCTGGCGAAACCGCCTGCTTAAATTGAAAGGGCTGAAAGTAGGGCTGGCCTGGGCCGGCCGGGCCGAACATGAAAACGATGCCAACCGCTCCATACCGGAACAGCTGCTGGCGACGTTTGGAGAGCTGGCTGGCATCTCCTTTGTCAGTCTGCAGGTCGGCTGCGGCAATTTGAATCTAATGCCGTTCAGTCTTTACGATCCTGCGGGTCATCTGCATGACTTCAGTGATTCTGCTGCACTGGTAAGCGCACTTGACCTTGTCATAACCGTCGATTCGGCTGTTGCCCATCTGTCCGGCGGGCTGGGTGTGCCGGTCTGGATCATGCTGCCGTGGAATCCGGACTGGCGCTGGCAGCATGGTCGCAGCGATTCCGACTGGTATCCGTCTGCTCGGCTTTTCAGGCAGAGGCTGCCTGGTGATTGGGTGACTGTCGTTGGTAGTGTTGCTGCAGAGCTGCATAACCAGTCAAGTTGATTAATTGTGAAGTTAACAGTGGTTTTGAGAATAAAGTTTCAAAAGATACCTTCTTTTTGTCTGAATTAAGAAATTGTAAATTTGTAGGTTCCGTTTATTGCTGAAAAGGGACATGTTCATTTGGTCACCTTCGCAGAACTGCAATGATTGCCATAGCTACCAGTTAATTACGAAGAGGTTGGACGTGGACCATTCAAAGGGGAGTTATATGTCAAAAGTGCAGACAAAATGGGGTGTACTGTACATGGTCTGGGGGCATTCCCATGACAGCTTGCTGGAACGCTCGATCGCATCGCTAAAACAGTACCATCCCGAGTTGCCGGTGCATGTGCATCGTGTATCCGGTGAAAGCGGTCTTGCGGAAATGTTCCTGGTCAAGGCGGCCATGGCAAATATTTC
>DAONZY010000054.1:0-15474 GCA_035407085.1 Deltaproteobacteria bacterium
GCAGCCACCATCGCACAGAGGTATGAGATCAAGTAGAGGTAACCCGGTGTGGTTACTAGATTGACAACAAAGGGCGGCCAAAATTGGTCGCCCTTCTTGTTTATATTCACCTCAATCAAACTGCACAAAACTAGCCACTGAGGGCACAGAGGCATTATTACAGAGATAAGTTTTCAGGATCACCTGCCTTGTGTGTCATAAAACGTTTATCTACATGATTCGTTTGCTTGAAGATTCTGTGTCCTCAGTGGTTAAATGTTCTAAAATCTAGCAATCCGCCACAATCCGGACGGCATGTGCGCAGCATTCCGCTCTTGATCTGGCCTCGTCCGTGTGCTCACCCTGTACCAGGGCCACCCCCATGCGACGGCCTGGCCGCGTATCCGGCTTGCCGAACAGGCGCAATTTACTGGTCGGGATCATCAAGGCCTCTTCCAGTCCTTCGAAATGCACACGATCATGACTGCTGTCAGCCAGGATCACATGGCTGGCTGAAGGCGCCAGATTGAGTATTTCAGGCACCGGCAGACCTAGAATAGCCCTGACATGCAGTTCAAACTGGGTCAGGTTCTGGGAGATCATCGTTACCATGCCGGTGTCATGCGGACGCGGAGAAACCTCGCTGAAAAATACCTGGTCGCCGCGAATAAACAACTCCACGCCGAAGATACCCCAGCCACCCAGGGCGGTGGTGACCGCTTCGGCCTGGCGGCGCGCTTCGGTCAGGGCCGCCGGCGACATGGCCATCGGCTGCCAGGATTCGTGGTAATCCCCCTTGATCTGCACATGGCCAATCGGCGGGCAGAACGAGGTACCAGAGGCATGGCGCACCGTCAGCAAGGTGATCTCATAATCAAAATTGATGAATTCCTCGATGATAACGGTGTCAGATGCACCGCGAGCGCCGTCCATGGCATAATTCCAGGCCCGCTCCACCTCGGACGCATCCCTGACCACGCTCTGCCCCTTGCCGGATGAGCTCATGATCGGTTTGACCACACAGGGAAACCCGATCCGGTCAGCGTTGGCGCGCATCTCTTCCTGGCTGGCTGCAAAGGCATAACGGGCCGTGGGCAGCCCCAATTCCTCGGCGGCCAGACGGCGTATGCCCTCGCGGTTCATGGTGAGATTGGTAGCCCTTGCCGTAGGTATTACACGTTGGCCGCCACGTTCAAGCTCCATCAGGAATGCCGTATCAATGGCCTCGATCTCCGGAACGATCAAATCCGGCTTTTCTTCGGATATGACCTGCCCGAGCGCCTCCCGATCCAGCATGCTGATCACATGGCTGCGGTGGGCCACCTGCATGGCCGGAGCATCACAGTAACGGTCGACAGCAATCACCTCAACGCCGAGGCGCTGCGCCTCGATAGCGACCTCCTTGCCCAACTCTCCGCAGCCAAGCAGCATCAGCCTGGTAGCACCCGGCTTTAATGGAGTTCCGATCTTCATGGGGGTAGCACCTCCTGTTTGTTGTTTAACTCTGGGTCAGCTGTTTGATGTAACAGCATAATCTTTTATCGGCCTGATTTTTATCTGAGAACTCCGCGGCATGTTTTATGGTTTAACGTATCGCAATTTCATGATGTCAGCAGACAACCGCTGCTAATTTGCTGATCGATCCGAACGCGGATCCAGTGCATCCCGTATTCCCTCGCCCAGCAGATTGTAGGCCAGCACGGTCACCAGGATCGACAGGCCGGGAAACAGGGACAGCCACCAGGCAAATTCGATATAGTCCTTGCCTGAGGTAAGTATATTGCCCCAGCTGGGCGTGGGAGGCTGGACGCCAATACCGAGAAAGGAAAGCGCCGACTCGGTCAATATCGCCCCGGCCACCCCCAGCGTTGCGGAAACCAGCACCGGTGAAACTGCATTGGGCAGGATATGGCGAAACATGATCCGCAAATCGGAACAACCGATGCAGCGGGCTGCCATGACGTATTCCATCTCCCTGATCGAAAGTGTCTCGGCGCGCACCAGTCGGGCCACCCCCATCCAGCCGGTCAGCCCGATCACCAGCATTATGTACCAGATGGATGGTTCCAGAAAGGTGATTACCGCCAAAATCAGAAAAAAGGCCGGAAAACAGAGCATGATATCCACCAGCCGCATCAGCAGCGTATCCACTATCCCGCTGTAAAAACCTGAAACCAGTCCAACCACAGTGCCAATAGTCACCGCGATACCCACTGCCACAAATCCGACCTTGAGCGATATCTGCGCGCCGAAAAGTACACGGCTAAAGACATCCCGGCCCAGTTCGTCGGTACCGAACCAGTGCTGCCAGGATGGGGGCGACAACACCTGCCAGGCATTGATGGCATTAGGGTCGTACGGGGACAATAGTGGAGCGGCCAGGGAAACGGCAAACAGGAGCAGCACCACGCAGCCGCCGGCCAGGGCCAGTCGATTGCGCTGCAGACGCGGCCAGAAAACCGCCCGCAGATATGTGTTCCTGAAACCATCACAACGCATGCTGCACCCCGGTGTCCGCCTACAGGCGGATCAGATCCTCGTGTTCCTCTTCGTGCGGATTGATATGGATCATGACATCACCCACATTATCGTAACGATCAAAGATCACCCGCTTCACCTGCGTTGCCACAGCGTGTGACTGCTTGACCGTCATCAGCGGGTCCATATCCAGTTTGAGGTCAATAATCACATACTGACCGGAACGACGGCTGCGGATCTCATGCACATGCTCAACATGTTCGACGTTCTCTGCCAGGCGGCTGACCTCGTTCAGGAAATCGGGCGGCGCACTGCCATCCATCAGATCATGGGCCGCATCACTGAGGGTAACGTAACCGATGTGCAGGATGAACAGGGCCGTCAAAGCGGCAGCCAGCGGATCCATAATCCCCAACCCCAGCCATGCACCGGCAACACCGGCAAGCGTGCCGATTGATGAAAGCGCGTCCTTTCTGTGATCCGCCGCCACAGCCAGCAGGGATGGACTATTCAGATCCTGACCGGTTTTGCGGGTAATCCGGAAAAGCCACTCCTTGACCAGAATGGTCAGCAGAGTAGCAAAAACCGCCACCAGGTGGGGCGCTTTGTAACTGTGGCTAACGATAGTCTGTATGGCATCGATCATGATCCAGACGCCTGTGATTACGATCACCATGCCGATCAGCAGTGCCGCCAGATTTTCAGCCCGACCGTGCCCATAGGGATGACTGGCGTCATAGGGTATCCGGCCCATGCGCAGGGCCAGCATCGTCATCAGGACTGCCACAAAATCGCAACCGCTCTCAATGCCGTCGGCAAATACCGCGTCGGATTGCCCCCAGTAACCGGCTGACAACTTGACAACCATCAGCACGGCATTCAGGCACAGACCGATGCGGATGATCCTTTCGGCCCTGTTAAAGCGTTCGTCACGGTGCATATTGTTTCCTGTTCAGGTATGGTGATGCGGCTTCAACCAAGTCAGCAGCCGGACAAACATGGAACCGGCCGCATGGCCTTGATGCGCAGTTGCAGAGCGGTGCTGCCATTCCACTGATTCAGCTCGGGAAAAAAGGCGATATCAAGCGGCCCATCGGTTTGCTGACCAGCCATACCGAAGGCAATCCCGTCAAAAGTAAAACCCGCCGCAGACAGCCGCAGGCGCAGGTGCCCTTCGCCAACCACACGCCTTGAAACCACTTGCACATGCTCCATCAGCAAAAGCGGCTCGGGGTTTCCGGCGCCAAACGGTTCCAGGCGCTTCATATCCGATGCAAGTGCCAGGGTAACTTCCTGTGGTTCAACCCGGGCATCGATCTGCAACCTGGGAATCAGATCACTTTCAGACAACAACCCGGCTGCCACCTCTTCGAACCGGGCGGCAAAAACGTCAACCGTATCCATGTTCAAGCCAACCCCGGCGGCATGGCGATGCCCTCCGAACCGGCCAAGCGTCTCACGGCAGCAGGTCAATGCCTCCAGCAGATGAAAACCGGAAATGCTACGTCCCGACCCCTTGACAGAACCGTCCGGCTGCACAGACAGCAGAATGGTCGGGCGATTATACATCTCAACCAGACGGGAGGCAACAATGCCGACCACCCCCTGATGCCAGTCCGGGGATGCCAGCACAATCGTGCGGCAGTCCGGGTATCGCCCGGAGGCCTCCAGCATGGCAACCGCCTGATCCAGAATGCGCCTTTCGGTCTGCTGACGTTCGGCATTGGCCGCATCCAGATCGGCGGCAATTGCCTGCGCACGGGCCGGGTCCGTATGCAGCAGCAGCTCTACACCGGGTGCTGCGCTTTCCATCCTGCCTCCCGCATTCAGCCTAGGCGCCAGACGGAAACCGACCTGACCGCAGCCAACCCTGCCCTGCACCCCGGCCACCTGTTTGAGCGCATTGACACCGATCCTCCCGGAATCGGACAGCCGTTTCAGCCCCTGGTGGACAAGGATGCGATTCTGACCGGTCAGCGGCACCACATCGGCAATCGTGCCCAAGGCAACCAGATCCAGGTACTCGCGCAGATCCGGACCAGCCCCGTCTTCAAAGGCCCCTGCCTGTCGCAATTTTCTGCGAAGCGCAATCAGCAGACAAAATGCCACCCCCACCCCGGCCAGTGATTTGAACGGATAGTCGCAACCCGGCTGAAGCGGATTCAGAATGGCAGCCGCAGCAGGCAGCCTATCACCCGGGGTATGGTGATCAACCACAATCAGATCACAGCCCTGACTGTGGCAGAACTCAGCCTCCGCCATGGCCGTAATGCCGCAATCCACCGCGATAACCAGCGTAAACCCCTGACTGGTGATGTCGGCCAGTGACCGCTGGTTCAAGCCGTAGCCATCGGCGAAACGGTCCGGGATGAAATAGCTGCAATCCAGGCCGGCAGCACGCAGGAAGGAGACCATCAGCGTCGTGGAGGTGATGCCGTCCACATCGTAGTCTCCATAGATGCAAACCCTTTCACCACCCAAACGGGCCGCCAGGATCCTGTCCACCGCAGCCCCCATCCCCTTCATCAGCCAGGGATCGGCCAGTGAAGCCAGGGATGTATCCAGAAAAGCGGCAGCCTGACCGTCATCCAGACCGCGGGCAGCCAGCACCCTGGCCGTGACCGGATGCAGGGCCAACTTTGCCGCCGCTTCGGCAGTTATGGTTGTGGATGGGGATTTGAGATGCCAGGTTCTATGCATGAGCTGATCTCGAATAACCGGAAATGGCCCGAAGGGGCAGACGTGAATTAAAAAAATCCCCCGTCAGACGGGGGATTTCATTGTTGACAACACTTCAATTAACTGTTTCAGGCCTTGCCAATGGCAGCCAGCTTTTTCTGACGACGCTGTTCCAGTACCACCACAATCGGACTGGCCACAAAGATGGAGGAATAGGTGCCAACCAGCAAACCGATCAGCAGGGCCATGGAAAAGTCATGGATCACCTCGCCTCCCAGGAAAAACAGTGAGGCGGCAGCCAGCACAGTGGTCAGCGAGGTAATCACGGTACGGGAAAGCACCTCGTTGATACTCTGGTTGAAGATGGTATGGGCCGCGCTTTTCATGTCCTTGTGCAGATTCTCGCGGATGCGGTCGAAAACAACCACCGTGTCGCTCAGCGAATAACCGGCAATGGTCAGCAAGGCGGTGATAAACAGCAGGTTGATCTCCTTGTTCAGCAGATAGAAGACCGCCACCATGGCCAGACAGTCGTGGGCTGTGGCAATCACGGCACCGATGCCGAATTTGAAATCAAAACGCCAGGCAATGTACAGCACGATTCCGCACAGGGCGATGGCAACAGCGGTCAGGGTATCCTTACGCAGCTTGTCGCCGATGGAGGGGCCGATCTCGGTCGAGCTTTCCACCATGAAGCCGTTGTCCGGGAAGGCCTGTTTGAAGATCGTTTCCACGGCAGCCACCGGTTTACCCAAAGAAGAGCCGGCATTGTTATCCAGCTTGATCAGCAGCTTGTTGCCGTCCTTGATCTCCTGCAGGTCCGCCTTGGCAATGCCTCCCTTGGCCAGCGCAGTGCGGGCCTCGGCAATCGCCAGCGGTTTGTCGAACTTGAGCTGGATCGAGGTGCCGCCGGAGAAGTCAATACCCATGTTGGCTGCGCCGCGGGCAATCTGAATCACGCCGATAATACCGAGCACGACGATCACGGCTGAAATGGCAAACGCAATCTTGCGCCGGCCGATGAAGTCTATGTTGGTCTTTCCGAAAAATTCCATATCCGAGGCCCCCTATATGCTCATTTTCTTGACAGTTCCCTTGTGCATGAACATGTCGAAGGTTACCCTGGTTGCAATCAGGGCGGTGAAGAGGTTGATGATGACACCCAGACTGAGCGAGACGGCAAAACCCTTGACCGGGCCGGTGCCAAACTGAAACAGCACCGCTGCGGTGATCAGGGTGGTGACGTGGGAGTCGAAGATCGAGAGGAAGGCCTTGTCATAGCCGGCATCCAGAGCAGCCCGGGGAGACCTGCCCAGCCGCAGCTCCTCCTTGATCCGTTCGAAGATCAGCACGTTAGAATCGACCGACATACCGACCAAAAGCACGATGGCGGCAATGCCCGGCAGGGTCAGGGTAGCCCCCAGGGCCGCCAGTGCGCCCATCAGGTAGACCACGTTGAGCACCATGCCGATGTTGGCCACCATGCCGGACAGTTTGTAGTAGACCGCCATGAAGATAATCACCAGCAGCACGCCAAACAGACCGGCATACAGACCCTTGTTGATCGAATCCTGCCCCAGGGATGGCCCGACGGTCTCGTTCTGAATAACCTTGACCGGCGCCGGCAATGCCCCGGCACGCAAGACAATCGCCAGGTCGGCGGCGGTTTTTTCGGTGAAATTGCCGGAAATCTGGGCGCTGCCTCCAGAGATGCGCTCGCGGATCACCGGCGCGGAATAGACATTGCCGTCCAGCACGATGGCAAAGCGCTTGCCCACATTGGTCGCTGTCACCTGATCGAACAGCTTGGAGCCGAGGGAGTTGAACTCGATGGCCACATAGGGCTGGTTGAACTGGGAATCAATGCGCACCTGGGCATCGGTCAGCAGGTCACCGGTGATAATGGTCTTTTTCTGGACGACAAAGGGCGCCTCACTGACCGCGCCTGTGGTCGGATCAACGATGCGTTCCTTGAGCAACTCGGCATCCTCGGGGATAACGGCTGAACCGGGCGGCACGTCCTCACGCACCATCTTGAATTCAAGGCGCGCTGTTTTGCCGATCAGATCGATGGCTCGCTTGGGATCCTTGATGCCGGGCAGCTGGACAACGATATTGTTGATCCCCTCGCGCTGGATAGTCGGCTCGGAAACACCAAACTGATCAATCCTGTTGCGGATTGTTTCCAGGGCCTGCACCACCGACTTGTCCTTGCGGTCTTTGGCCAGCTCTTCCGGCATCCTCAGGGTCAGGGCGACAAAACCGCCATCATCATGCAGCGGGCTCTGTTCGTAGCCGGGATACTTATCCTTGAGCAGCTTCTGAACCGCCTCGGCCGTCCCTTTTTCGTACAAGAGCAGCTGCACCTTTTCTGAACCGGAACGGCTGATACGCTTGAAACGCAGGTTCTTCGCATTGAGGGTATCTTCCAGGTCGGTGGCGACCAGGTCCAGCGAACCTTCCACCGCCTTCTGCGTATCCACCTCCAGCACCAGATGGGTGCCTCCCTGCAGGTCCAACCCCAGGTGGATTCTGTCTTTGGGCATCAGCCCGCTCCACCAGGAAGGCAGTTTGGCAAACAAAGTGGGGGTCAGGTACAGGCAGGAAAGCAGTACGAAGACGATTATCAGACTTACACGCCAGCCGGCTCCTTTCGGCATAAAGCACGGTCTCCCTTCGGTATATTCGTGTATCGGGAACAACTGCCCGACGTATCAAACAAAAAAACAGTAAGCTCCTGTCGGCTTCATGCAGTCGCCCCCCCCTTGAGAAAGTGGGGGCAAATGCAAAAAGCTGACCTGAAACGAAACGTATTGTATCCGGCGTTCTCGCGTATCGGCGCGAGACACCGTACGTTTCAGGATTACTTGTTCACCACGGCCGCCACATGTTCCTTGACCAGCTTAATCACAACGCCATTGGCGATCTCCAGATTGACCTGACTGTCCTCAACCGAGACGATCTTGCCGTAAATACCACTGGCAGTAAGCACGTTGTCACCCTTTTTCAGGTCGGCCATCAATGCCTTGTGCTCCTTGGCCTTCTTCTGTTGTGGACGGATCAAAAGAAAATAGAAAATTGCAAACATGAGAATCAAGGGAACAAACTGCTGAAACTGCGCCATACTTACTGAACCGAACATAATTGTGATCCTCCTCTAAGCCATATTATTTGAAATCAAGCACTGCTTGAACTGTCTGCGGAACTCGCCGAAGCAGTCCTCCCGTATTGCTGCCCGCATCCTGGCCATCAGATCGAGGTAGAAATACAGATTGTGGTAGGTATTCAGATTGGAGGCCAGAATCTCCCCCGCCCGGTAAAGATGGCGGAGGTAGGCCCGCGAATAATTGCGGCAGACCATGCAGCCGCACTGCGGGTCAAGCGGCCCGTCGTCCTCTTCGTAACGCTTTGCCTTGATGTTGATCCGCCCCTGGCTGGTGAACAGCATGCCGTTGCGCGCATTGCGGGTCGGCATGACGCAGTCGAACATGTCATAACCGTTCCAGACCGCCTCCACCAGATCCTCGGGGGCGCCGATCCCCATGATGTAACGGGGGGCATCCTCAGGCATCATCGGGCTGCAGCACTCCATCACGCCGTACATCTGTTCCTTCTCCTCGCCCACGGAAAGACCTCCAAGGGCGTAACCGTCAAAGCCGATCGAGCAGATATCCGCCAGGCTGCGGGCTCGCAATTCATGATGCATGCCCCCCTGGATAATGCCAAACAACTGCTGACCCTCCCGGCGGTGCACATCCTTGCAGCGCTGTGCCCAGCGGGTAGTCATCTCCAGTGATTTGACCACATAGCCGTAGTCCGCATCGGCAGCCGGACATTCGTCGAAGCACATGATGATATCGGCGCCCAGCGCCTCCTGAATGCGAATGGACAACTCAGGCGTCAGAAAGTGATAGGACCCGTCAAGGTGCGACTGGAATTTGACCCCCTCCTCACTGATCTTGCGCAGTTCTCCCAGGCTGAAAACCTGGAAACCGCCGCTATCGGTCAGGATCGGCCCCTGCCAGTTCATGAAACGGTGCAGCCCCCCCAGACGCTCCACCAGCTCATGTCCGGGACGCAGATAAAGGTGGTAGGTATTGGCCAGGATAATCCGGGCCTGGGCCGCCAGCAGGTCCTCAGGCTTCATGGCCTTGACCGTGGCATTGGTGCCGACCGGCATGAAGATCGGGGTCTCGATCAGACCGTGCGGTGTTTTCAAGGAGCCGGTGCGCGCCCGGCAGGACGCGTCCCTATGTGTCACACTGAAATTGGAACCGGACAAAAGACACCTGGCAAAAATGGTTTAAAAAAATGCATCATAGTTCAGAACGCAAAAATTAGCATCCAAAAAACATCTCAGGCAATGAACATGGCATCACCATAGCTGAAAAACCTGTAACCGTCTGCAATGGCATGCCGGTAGGCAGCCAGCACAGCGTCCCGGCCTGCAAACGCGGAAACCAGCATCAGCAGCGTGGATTCGGGCAGATGGAAGTTGGTCAGCAGGGCGTCAACCACCTTGAAGCTGTAGCCGGGGTAGATGAAGATATCGGCCTCGCCGCTGCCGGGGGTGATAATGCCGTGGCTATCGGCAGCATATTCCAGTGTGCGGGTGGTGGTAGTGCCAACCGCCACAATCCGGCCGCCCCGCTCACGGGTCTGGTTTATCAGCAGGGCCGTTTCCGGCGATATGCTGTATTGCTCGGTATGGATACGGTGTTCCTCGACCCGCTCCACCCTCACCGGCAGAAATGTGCCCAGACCGGTGTGCAGGGTGATACTGGCAATATTGACCCCGCGGCAGCGGATCGCCTCCAGCAGCCCCTCGGTAAAATGCAGGCCGGCTGTCGGGGCAGCCACGGCCCCCGGCACAGCTGCCATGACAGTCTGATAACGCTCACGATCGAAACTGTCCGCCGGCCGCTGCAGATAAGGTGGCAGCGGCATCTGACCCTCCCGCTCCAGCCAGGTCTCGAACAGATCGTCCCCCCCGAACTCCACCAGCCAGGTTTCCCGATCAGGATGGGAACAGATGCGGGCGCCCATACCGGCTGCCAGATCAATCCGGTCACCAGCGCCCATGCCCTTCGACCCCTTGATCAGACAGTACCAGCGTTCGGCCTGACCCTCCTGGCGCCGAACCAGGAACACCTCGACCTTGCCACCCGTGGCCTTGCGCCCTGCCAGCCGTGCGGGTATAACCCTGGTATCGTTGAACACCAGCAGATCTCCGCTGGCAAGGCAGTCAACAATCTCCGGGAAACAGCCGTCACGGAAGGTACCGCTGGCACGCTCCATGACCAGCAGACGCGAAGCATCGCGTTCAGCAGCCGGCCGGCGGGCAATCAGACTATCCGGCAGTTCGTAATCAAATTCCTTGACAAGCATCCGGTCTACCGTTCTGAGGGATTGTACATCTTGTGGAGTTCTGTCCCGGGGTAATAGTAGGACAGGATTTCGGTATAAGTAAAACCTTCCAGGGCCCGCTGCTTGGCCCCCCACTGACAGAGCCCGACGCCATGACCGTTACCCATTCCGGAAAAGACGATGTCGCCGTTAACGGCGCGCATCTTGAAATTGGTACTTTTGATCACCCCGTAGCCCAGCGCCTTGCGAAACTGGTCGCCGGTTATACGCGCCTGACCGGAAGAAGACATGGCCAGAATATATTTCAAACGGCCACCGCTGGTCAAAGGTCCGGTACGCAAGCCGTTCAAACCAATGACCCGGTGCCCTCCCTGACGCAGACGTTCCTCGATCACCCTCAGCGACAGCCGCTGTTCCCAGGCGGTGGCAGGATTGTGCAGACAGTAATCGCACCTGACACTCTTCAGATAGGGAAGCGCCTTGCCCCAGACATTCTCGGAGGCCTCGGTGCGGCCGCCGCAGTTGGAATGGTAAAAGGCCTGGATCACCTCGCCATGATACATCAGCACCTCTCCGGCGGTGTCCATCACCGCACGCTGCGCCCGGCTGTCCTCGGCCTGCAACCCATGGTAAACCTGGTCAAGCACCGTTGATTCCATATGAAACAGGGCACCCTTGCGCATCTCCCGGCGCTGAAGCGCAAAGGTCCGGGCAATCACAGCCTGGGCCTTGACCGCCTCAATCGGCCAGGCCGAAGATATCTCGGCATTGATCAGACCAATCAGGTAAGACTCCAGCGGTAACTGATTGACAACCAGTACGCCTTTATACTGAGGAATCAGTTCGACACTGCCACGGTAGGGTTTGCCGTTAACAAGAACGGCCTGGGGAGATGAAAAGGTCAGCTTGGTATAGGCGTTGCCGTCAACAATCAGCAGGCTGCCTGAACTGCGCACCCTGGCAGGCAGTGCAGCCGAGATATGCGCCCCGGCTGGGGTTACGGCTGTAAGCGATTCTCCATCCACGACCACCTCAGCCGCATTTTTGCTTATGGCGATCCGGATTAGTTCCCCGTCAGGCGAGGCCTCGCAGCTCATACCGAAAAAAGCGGTCAGCAGGATGACAATCAACAGCGCCGCAAAGGCTATGCGTGGGAAAATGGGCTTCAAAGCCTGCTGATAAAAACATATTCAACGGCTGCCTGTCAATGGCTTTGCACCCGGAAACGCCGGTCAAAGCGGCCTTGCAAGATAATCGGGCGCGCCAACCAGCAAGTCAGGACAGCGTTTTTTTGATAAGGACAGGCCTTATTGCCAACTCTATTAGCTGCCATGCCCCATCGGTAAATTCCGGCAGTTCGAACGATTTCCGACGCTGTCAGGTTTCGGCAGTATCGCAGATTTTGCCAAGTTTGAAGTTGTCCTTAACTGCTTTGCTTTTCAATCTGCCATCGAGTGGCTGAAATATTTTTATGAAATATCGAACTATGATGCCCAGGGATAATGAAGCGGCAATAGTACCTTCCCGCACCCCATTCAACCTGTAAAACAGATAAAACGAAACAAGCATTCCGATTGCAACAAGTGAAATGTCGAAAACGACTTTAACCTGCCCAAACTCCTTGTGGAACACCTTTGAAACCGCCATAACAAATCCTTCACCCGGCAGCATGGTGACATTGGCCGTTACCTCCAGGCCAATACCCATTGCCAGCACAATATTACTGGCCGCCAGCAGCAGCCATTGTAAAAACCAGCTGTTGGCCTGGATGCCGGACACCATGTGCATTGTCAAGTCAGTGAAAACGCTGAAGACAACAACCGCTGCCAGCTGCAGTAATTGGATCAACCTGAAGTTTCTTCTTAAGATGATGATTTGAGCTATGATCAGGACAATGTTTATATAAAACGTAAACCAGCCGAACGAAACAGGAAACCCCAGACTGAGAACATATGGAATACACGAGATCGGGGATGTGCCCAGACTGGCTTTGGTTGATAATGCCACGCCAAGTGACATGACAAACAGCCCGATAACCAGCAGCACATATCTGTAAAACAACTCTCGCATCATCATGACTGCCTCTGTCTGTCGGTCAGGTTAGCGTAAATCTTCGTCAGTGTGGCTAAAAACTCCTTTTGTTCGTCTGTCGGAATGTTGGAAAAAGCCGTCTCCTCAATTCTCTTAAATGTATCATCAATTTGACTTGCAAATGCTTTCCCTTTTTCTGTCAGAAATACATGCAGAGATCTGCGGTTTCCTTCCAACTGTTTCCGCTCAATCAGCCCCGCGGCTTCCATCCTTACCAAAATGCCTGTAACAGTAGCTGCTTCAATATTGCAAGCGTCTCCGATCATGCGCTGGTCACAACCACCATAGCGCTTCAAGTACTCCAGTATTTTGGGCTGCCCCGGCGACAAGCCGATTGTTGCTGCTTCAGACAGCACCATTTTGTGGAATACGGTCTGAGTCATTAACAGCAAATAATGCAGTGATGCTTCCATGTTATTTCTCCATGCATGTCTTTCGACTTTTGATTAGCATGCTAACAGTTTGGATGCTAGGCTTGTGTTGCATGAAAGTCAACATTAAACCTGTAAGACAACAAATCGGCAGATTTGGCTTGGAACTGCGGACCAATATTGATATTCTTGTCAACCAACCGCTACTTGCCAACCGGAGACAATGCGTGTCCACACTGCTTGAAATCACAGACCTGCACACCAGCTTCCCGACTGCACGGGGGGAGTTTTTCGCTGTAAACGGCGTCAGCTTCTCACTGGACAAGGGTTCTACCCTGGCCCTGGTGGGGGAATCCGGTTCGGGCAAATCCATGACCGCGCTTTCGGTCATGCGCCTGGTGCCGCCCCCCGGCAGGATTACCTCCGGAAGTATCCGCCTGGAACAGCAGGAATTACTGACGATGGAAGAGAAACAGATCCGTGCCGTACGCGGCAGCCGGATCGCCATGGTCTTCCAGGATCCGATGACATCGCTGAATCCGGTGCTGCGCATCGGCGATCAGATCATGGAACCGCTGCTGCTGCACAGGCATATGCCGCAGGCGGAAGCCGCCGAACGGGCAGTGGAACTGCTGACCCTGGTCGGCATCCCTTCCGCAGGACAGCGGATGAGGGATTACCCGCACCAGTTGAGCGGCGGCATGCGCCAGCGGGTGATGATCGCCATGGCGCTGGCCTGTGACCCGGCCCTGCTGATTGCCGACGAGCCGACCACCGCCCTGGATGTCACCATCCAGGCCCAGATCCTGGAACTGATCGACCAGCTACGGGCATCGTCGCAGATGGGTATCCTGCTAATCACCCATGACCTGGGGATTGTGGCCGAACGGGCGGAAGACACCTGCGTCATGTATGCCGGCCGGATTGTTGAGACCGCCGCCAGTGCCGAACTGCTGGCACAACCGCGCCATCCCTACACAGCCGCGCTGCTGGCCGCCCTGCCCCAGAATACGGCTCCAGGCACACCACTGGCAACCATCCCCGGCCAGAACCCGCAGATCTGCGGCAGCCACAACGGTTGCGCCTTCTGCGACCGCTGCCCCCTGGCCGAAGAACAATGCCGCCTCAGTGAACCGCAACTGCAGGAGATATCAAACGGACACCAGGTCCGCTGCTGGAAATGCCAATGACAGACCACGCACCAATTCTCAGCGCCAATGCCATCATCAAACAGTTCCAGGTCAAATCGGCTACCGCCAGCGGTGGTCTGCTGCGCGCCGTCGACGGGGTATCACTGGATATCTTCCACGGCGAGACCGTCGGCATCGCCGGGGAGTCGGGCTGCGGCAAGACCACCTTGGGCAAGATCATGGCCGGCCTGCTCAATCCGGATCAGGGAACGGTCAGCTTCCACGGCCGGCCGCTGGCGGATATGAACCGGCAGGAATACGGTCTGTTCCGCCGCCAGACCCAGATGATCTTCCAGGATCCTTTTTCCTCGCTCAACCCCCGCATGCGTATCGGCGACACGATCGGAGAACCGCTGCTGCTGGCCGGGATCAGGGATAGGGCTACCCGCCGGGCAAAGACCGAAACGATCATGCAGTCGGTCGGACTGACCAGCGACCATTTCAACCGTTTTCCCCACGAGTTTTCCGGCGGACAGCGTCAGCGCATCGGCATCGCCAGGGCATTGTCGGCTGATCCGGCTGTGATCATCGCCGACGAGCCGGTTTCATCGCTGGACATATCCATTCAGGCCCAGATCATCAATCTGCTGCAGGAGATGAAATCAGCCTTCAACCTTTCACTGGCAATCGTCTCCCACGACCTGTCCGTATTGCGGCACCTCTGCGACCGGGTCTGCATCATGTACCTGGGCGCAGTGGTGGAGACCGCTCCGGCATCCCTGCTGTTCAGCAACTGCCGCCACCCCTATACCGAAGCGTTGATCAGCGCCGTACCGCGTATCAATCCCGGCGCAACCAGGCGGGCGACGGTATTGAAAGATGACATCCCCTCGCCGCTGAACATCCCCTCCGGCTGCCGTTTCCATCCCCGCTGCCGCTATGCCCGGGATATCTGCCGGCACACCCCGCCGCCACTGGAGGAAAAGCAGCCCGGACATCTGGCCGCCTGTCATTTCAGCCTTTAAACTGAATTGTGTGACACAAAGACACCGAAAACTTGACGTGCTGAAATCCACATATATAATTTTCATAAATTTCTGACGGGACGGGTCATTACATGGAATACAAACTGAGCAGGGACTACAGCGAAGAGGCCGAGATTCTCAAGGTGCTCGGTCATCCGATCAGGCTAAAGATCGTGGCCGGCCTGTGCGCCCGGGAATGCAACGTAAAACGCATCTGGGAATGCCTGGGGCTGCCCCAGGCCACCGTATCACAGCACCTGGCACTCTTGAAAAACAAGGGCATCATTGAGGGCAAACGCGAGGGTGTGGAGGTACATTACAGCGTGATCAATCCGCTGGCCAGAAAGATCATCG
>DAONZY010000054.1:15574-16878 GCA_035407085.1 Deltaproteobacteria bacterium
CAGCAGTCAGTAAAACAGCGGTCAAGCTGCTTGACCCATTGAAAGGTCGAAGCCGATACCACCAGATCAAAGACTCCGCCCCGGAACGGGAGTTGTTCGGCGTCGCCATTGGCGATCAGCGCCCGCGGGCCAATACGCGTGGCGGTCCGATGGGCCATATTGTATGCCAGGTCAAGCCCGCAGATATCTGCCTGGGGAAAACTGTGCTGCATGGCAGCCGTAAGAGCACCGGTTCCGCAGCCGATATCCAACACCCGACAGGGTTGGCTGGAGATGTGGTTGGCCACCAGTTGTTCCAGGTTCTTTACGACGCGCTTCTGTACAATGGTGTGCTGATCGTATTCATCGGCATGGCGGTGAAAACCGGTACCGATACGCCTTTTATCTTCAACTGAACTCAAGCGTCCTCCTGCAGAAATCCATGATGCATGCGGCAAATTCATCCGGTCTGGTTATGAACGGGGCATGACCGCAGCCGTTCAATACAACGTGACTGCTGTTGTGAATACTGGTCGCCAGATAGTCGGAGGCGGCCGGCAGACAAACCATATCAGCACTACCATTGATCACCAGTGTGGGCAATCTGATCGAGGCCAGCAACCCGCGCAGATCCGATTCGGCCAGGGTCTTCAGGCTCGCCAGGGCAACTGTCTGTTCCGGATAACGCACCCGGGCAAGCATGTCTGCCGTTTCAGCCGCCAGGGTAGGGTCATCCAGTTCACCAGGGACAAACATACCGGCCGTGAACCCCTGTAGCGCCCGCCCCAGATTACGGCGCACCTTGATGGCCATACCGGCCGATTCCTGCGGCGCCAGCCCATGGGGAAAATCATCACCGGCAGAGAAGCGCGGGGTACCTGAAACCAATATCAGACCAGCCAGACGGTCCTCCGCAGACCGGGCCGCACCGATCGCCACCTCGGCCCCCATGGACCAGCCCAGCAGACAGGCACCGCGGATTTCCAGCGCCGCCAGCAAGTCGACCACATCTGCGGCAAAACCTTCAAAATCGTATCCAGACGGAGCTGATCCGCTCTGGCCGTGACCGCGCATATCAAGCGCAATGACACGAAAACCGGCGGAGAGCCTTTTCATCTGCTGCGCCCACACCGCTGACGACATGCCCCAACCGTGCAAAAGCACCAGCGCCCGCCCCTGCCCCTGCTCCTCGTACCACAGTTCCACACCATCCCGGTTGCGGAAAGACGGCATCAGACCACTCCCAGCTGTCCGCCGATGCGGATGATCGCCCCGGCGGCCCGCTGAAGATCCTCAGGCTGATGGGTGGCCATAATGGTGCATCT
>DAONZY010000055.1:0-16873 GCA_035407085.1 Deltaproteobacteria bacterium
TACTGACTTCTTACTACCGCAATCTCTACTTCTGCTATTCGGTTTTCAAAGACCAGCCTCCCGAGAGCAACAAACTCGTGTCTCAAAAGGGATTCACATTCTAACACACGCCTTCCGAACAAGTCAAACAAAAAAAACATAGCGGCACATTTTTTTGTAAACACCCTTGCTGGTTTTCGCCCAAGCCATTATTAATCCAAATTTGAACAAGTGCATTTAATAGCTTGATTTGTCGCGCCGAATTGTTGTAAACAAGCAATTTATGGATATTTTTATAAACAGACAATGCATAATACTGCTCCTTGGGCTCTCACTGGGCATATGCCCTCCTGGGGCTGCCGACGCTGTTGCAGCTGATTCCCGAAATGAAGCACTTCAGGCCGTCATGTCCCTGCGACAGACCATCACAAACCACAAAATGCCCGACGAGTTGGGCAGTATTGAAACAACATTCTCCGTGGCAGAGCAGTACCACCGACAAAAGCTCCATGAGTTGTCTGAACAGTACTATCTGCTGACACTGCAAAAGATCCGCATATTAAGGTCTTCACTTGTTAACAACCAAAAAAACATGCTTGCATCACTGCCGCCAGATGCGGGAAATACCGTCCACCATGGCAGCACTGTCACTTTCAGCAATATGTCCACAGCCCGGCGCCAGACATCGGCACCATCGTCCCCGGCCAGCAGTTCCCAAACCGGCACCCAACCGATCCCACCGGCTGCAGAGACCGATGATGATACAGAAGATATCAGCGACGACGCATCTGACGAAGTCAAGTCAAGGTTTATTGTAGGCAGCCATGGCGTGTACACGGTTCAAAAGGGGGACACGGTCAGGCTTGTTGCCGCAAAATTGGGGGTCAGCAGACAACACTTGATCGAATCGAACCTGATCTCAATCAAAAGCAATTTGAAACCTGGTCAGCAGCTAAAATACAACAATCGCAGGATCGTGCCGTATCATCTTAAAAACGGGATCGTAATCAACATCCCCGACCGCACACTTTATTACTTCAAATCCGGCAGTCTCGTCAGACACATACCCGTTGCGCTTGGCGTGCCTGTAAAAAACAAGAAATTCGACTGGCGTACACCCACCGGAAAATTCAGAATCGTATCCAAACAAAAAGACCCGACCTGGTATGTGCCCCCTTCCATTCAGGAAGAGATGCAGGACGAGGGTCGGGAAGTCATTACAAGCATACCACCCGGCCCCAGTAATCCACTGGGCAGATATGCGTTCAAGACTTCTCTGCCAGGCATCATGATTCACAGCACAACCAAACCCTGGTCAATCTACAGTTATGCCAGCCATGGCTGTATCAGGGTTTACCCGCAGCAGATGGAATCTTTCTTTAGAGAAGTTAAAGTCAACACACCTGGCGAGATCATATACCGACCGGTCAAGCTTGCGGCCATTGAGGATGGACGGATATTTCTGGAGGTTCACCGGGATGTCTATGGCAAGGGGATTGCGCTAAGCAGGCAGGCCCAGTCCCTGATCGACAGACAACAGCTGTCCGAACGTGTCGATTGGAAAAAGGTCCGTCAGGTAATCAAAACCAGGAGCGGGGTGGCAGAAGATATCTCTCTCCAAAGACACGTTTCTGCAGATAACGCACAATTATCAAGGTGACTGTACTGACGCACCACCTTTGGCAACTTCCGGCTCATAGTCACCCGGTTCACTGCCTTTGACAAAGCATTCCGTAACCGCCCCAGCCGACCCTTCCCTCGCAAGTTTGCCATTTTTGGGGTTGATCCTTACAAAAACGATGTTTTCCGGTGGCGAGAAGCTCTCAACCGCCATGGGTGCAACT
Organism: Deltaproteobacteria bacterium; assembly: GCA_035407085.1. Taxonomy (GTDB): domain Bacteria; phylum Desulfobacterota; class Desulfuromonadia; order Geobacterales; family Pseudopelobacteraceae; genus JBGSQR01. Next base: position 1,824 of record DAONZY010000055.1, read on the forward strand.
GCCTGCTTCATGAAGTCGGCCCATATCGGCGCTGCTGCCTGCCCGCCGGATCCCCCGCTCCCCAAAGAGCGCTCCTGATCATAACCCACCCAGACACCAGTCACAAGCTGCGGCACATATCCTACAAACCAGGCGTCCTTGGAGTCATTGCTTGTCCCGGTCTTTCCGGCCACAGGACGGCCAACAAGAGAGGCACGGTGCCCGGTTCCGCCCGAGACAACGCTCTGCATCAGGTTGGTGATCAGATAGGATGTCTGAGGTGAAACCACAGTCGTCGGTACAGCCGCATCAGCAGTCTGCAAGACATTGCCGCGGCTATCCGTTACCTTGGTAATGAAGGACTTGGGCAGCAACTGGCCACTGTTGGCAAATACGGTATAGGCAGAGGTCAGCTCAAAAGGTGAGACACTCGCCGCGCCCAGCGCCAAGGCGAGATTAGGCGGAATTTTGGTTGTGAAACCCAGTTTCTGGGCATATTCCGCCGCATAGGGGGCGCCGATACGATCCATGATTTTCACGCTGACAATGTTGATGGAGTGGGTCAAGGCTTCCCGCATGGTTACCGGGCCGCGGAAGGTACCGTCATAATTTTTAGGGCGCCACATCCTGCCGGCACCGTCCGGATACTCGACCTCGGAGTCCTCGATAACCGTAGCCGGTGTCAAGCCCTTGTCCAGTGCGGCGGCGTAGATGATCGGCTTAAAGGCAGAGCCCGCGTTGCGCCGGGCTTGAATCACACGGTTGAACTGGCTCTTCCTGAAGTCATAGCCGCCAACCATGGCCTTGACTCCGCCGGTGCGGGGATCAATGGCAACCAGCGCCGCCTGGACTTCCGGCGTCTGGTCCAGCGCAAACTGCGCTCCGGCCTTGTCCTTAGCATTTTCTGAGCTGATTACAGAAACCTCGATCACCGAGCCCAGCGTGAAGGCCTTAATCTTTTTTTCCGGCCTGCCGTACTTGTTGATCATACCGACCTTGCCTGCCCAGGCCATCTGCTTGCGGCCCAGTATGCCGGTCCGGTCGCCCACCCTGACAATCGTTTCGCCCTTCTCTGGGTTGAATCCGACCACAACCCCGCTATAGGTTTCACCGACCTTGAGCACTTCCAGATCGATACCATCCTCCACCTGCTCACAAAAATCCTCAACCTCAGACTGCTTGAGGTATTTGACCGCCCCTCTGAAGCCCTGCCGCTTGTCCACCGCCTTGAGCCCGCTTCTGACGCTCTCATGGGCGGCACGCTGCATGGCGGCATTCATGGTGGTATATATCTTCAAGCCGCCCTTATACAGCATGTCCTCGCCATACTTCTGCTCCAGCTGAATGCGCAGGTGTTCCAGATAGTATGCCGATTGCTGGCTGTTGACCTTCTTTTTTGACTGGACAACAAGCGGCGTTTTTCTGGCATGCTCTGCCTCTGCCGGAGTGATGTAAGCCTCCTTGACCATCCTGTCCAGCACATAGGACTGCCTTTCCTTGGCCCTGTCAAAGTGCTTGATCGGCGAATAGCTGTTGGGCGCCTTGGGCAAACCGGCCAGCATGGAGATTTCTGCCAGGTTCAACTGTTCGACGTCCTTGCCAAAATATGATTCTGCGGCAGCCTGAACCCCGTAGGCCCCGGCCCCCAGGTAGATCTGGTTCAAATATAGATAGAGAATTTCATCCTTGGATAGTTTTTCCTCCATGCGCTTGGCCAGGATTGCCTCCCTGATCTTGCGGGAGAACTTCTTTTCCGGGGTCAGCAACATGGATCTGGTCACCTGCTGGGTAATGGTCGAAGCGCCTTCCTTCTTGCGCATGGAGATGAGGTTTTTGAAGGCCGCCCTGACAATACCGAAATAATCAATGCCGCCGTGGGAATAGAAATTTGCGTCTTCTGCAGCCACAAAGGCCTGGATCAGCCTGCGCGGCATCTTGTTCACCGGTACAACGATTCTGCGCTCCAGATAAAACTCACCGACCAGCGTCCCGTCATCACCGTAAACCTGAGAAACAATCGGCGGCTTGTAGTCTGTCAGGCTGTCCACCTTGGGCAGCTTTGCCAGCAGATAAAACACATAACCGCTCATACCAAGCAAGGCCAGGATTACCCCGGTTATGGCAACCAGCAGTATCGCACCCCAGATGCTCTTTTTTTTGCCCGCAGAAGGCGCCCTTCTGTCCATTCACATTCCCCTCTGTATGCTGTGTAACGGCAGCCATAACAAGTAACTGCCAGAAAAGCAACGTTTATAAAACACCGCTGCCTGCATCCCGGTTCAAGTATATTTCATGGAGACGTATTGCTGTCCGGCAACACCTGCTGTTCCAGATAGTCAATCAGCGCAGCCATATCCGCGGGTATGTCCGCCGAAAATTCCAGGTAATCACCGGTTTTCGGGTGCACAAACCCCAGTACTCCGGCATGCAGCGCCTGTCGCCCCAAGGTCTTGATCCTTTTGCGTAGCTGGGGATCAGCCAGGTTATTAAAACGGCCACCATCCGGATACAGCTGGTCACCAACCAGAGGAAAACCGGCCTCACTCATATGCACGCGGATCTGGTGTGTTCGGCCTGTTTCCAGCCTCAGTTCCACCAGTGCAAGCCGATCATAGCGCCTCTTAACCCTCCAGCGCGTAACGGCATGCTTGCCATGTCTGGCCTTGCCGGAACGCCGCAGCCGGTCGGTGGGGTGCCGGCCAATCGCCCCCTCAATCCTGCCGGAATCAGTGGGCGGGTTGCCATATACCAGCGCCGAATACAACCTCTTGACAGAGTGTATTGCAAACTGGGCCGACAGAGACTGATGGGCCGCATCATTCTTGGCGGCCACCATCACACCGGAGGTATCCTTATCAAGCCGATGGACAATGCCTGGCCGCAACTCGCCGCCAATACCGGAAAGATCCGTACAATGTGCAAGCAGGGCATTAACAAGCGTACCACTACTGTTGCCTGCCCCTGGATGAACAACCATTCCGGCCGGCTTGTTGATCACAATCAGATCGGAGTCCTCATAGAGCACATCCAGGGCTATCTGCTCCGCCTCTGGTTCCGCTGCAACCGGCTGGGGGATATCAACCGTGATGCGTTCCCCCCCCTTGAGCTTGAGGGATGGACGCACCCGGTTGCCATCAACCAGCACATGACCGCTTTCAACCAGCCGCTGAATAGCGGAGCGGGTCTGTTCTTCCAGCGTTGCGGCAAGATACAGATCAAGCCGCTGTTCTGCCGCCTCAAACATGAAACAATATGTTGTCAAGCAATACTCCTGTCTGCCCTGCTCAGCTAACGCATCTGCTGAATGATGCCAATAAACAAAAGGCGCGCCCCGTATTCAAAGGCACGCCTGAAAAACTGGCTCCCGGCCAAAGCTACCAGATATCCGATTCGATCTTACCCGCCCGTTTGATCAGGACATCAACCAAGGCCAGATCATAGATCTTTTCCGGATCCAGGTCCGGAGATACACGAGAAAGAAAATGCTGGCGCCCCTCTTCAAGCTGCTCGTTCAATACTTCAAAGATATTGTCATGCTTTATGCCGCTTTCGACCTTTTCCTGATTGTAAATAGCCACATCCGACACTACCGCCCGGGCGAGACGTCTGGCCTGCTCTAGGTTATCTATCAAGTTCATTGTCTGTTTTCCTCTTCCGCGGTTATTTATCGATCTGTCTCAATTGGATGGCCACGCCAGGAACACTATCATTTATCTGGCCTTACGGTAAAATAGTATGTCGCTTCGCCACGCCTGATCAGCATTGTCAAGATACCACCAGACTGACTGACAATACGATGATAGTCAGCCACGGCCTTGATGTTTTTACGATTGATGGACAAGATGATATCGCCGGGCTGCAAGCCTGCAACTGCTGCGGCACCACCACGGGCCAAAGCAACGACAACCACACCGCCACCTTCGGCATTATCAGCAACAATCCCCAACGCGTCGAGCTGCCCCGGCTGTTTTCCGCGCTCCACGGAACGCATTCCGCTTTGGGGGGCGTCTTCAGCCCTCTGCAACGAAACCGCCAGATCAACAGCACGTCCTTCGCGGTAAACCTTGATGTCCACCGGCTTACCGACACCAGCCTCGGCCACCAATCGTTGGAGATGGGCAGGATCCTTGACCTCAGTCCCGGCCAAATGCGTCACCACATCACCCTGACGTACCCCGGCTTTATCCGCGGGGCCACCCTTCATCACCCCGTTGATCAGAACACCCTTGACCTGTTTCATTCCAAAGGACTGGGCCAGTTCCTCCGTGACCGGCTGAATGGTCACCCCCAGCCAACCACGGCTCACGCTGCCCTTGGTAATCAACTGGGTGAAAATCGGTTTGGCCATATTGACCGGGATCGCAAAGCCAATGCCCTGACCGGAAGCAACAATCGCCGTATTGATGCCGATCACCTCACCGTAGATATTGAGCAGCGGTCCACCCGAATTTCCCGGATTGATCGAGGCATCGGTCTGGATGAAATTTTCATAGATCTCAATCCCCATATTGGAACGTCCTGTGGCGGACACAACACCAACTGTCATTGTCCGATCCAATCCGAAAGGATTACCGATGGCTATTGCCCACTGGCCAACCTCCAGCTTGTCCGAATCTCCCAGAACGGCCACCGGCAATTCATCGGCATTGATCTTGATCACCGCTATATCTGTCTTGCGATCACTGCCGACGATCCTGGCGCTGTATACCTTGTCATTGGACAGTTTGACCTGGATGCTTTCAGCATCGCGAACAACATGGTCATTGGTGACAATATAGCCGTCCCTGCTGATAATAAAGCCGGAGCCCAGGCTTTTATCACGCCGTGTCTGCTGATCACCGAATAGACCATCAAAAAAAGGATGCATTTCAAAAAACGGCCGGGCAGGTTTTTTCTTGCTGATGGTAGAGATGTTGACCACACTGGGGGTCACCTTTTTGGCAACGGTACTGAAGGCCTTCTGGGTAGAGACGATATCGGCCGGCACATCCTTGACCGGCGCATCAGATTCGCCGCTCTTGCGTTTTGACTCGAAGAACAGCGGCGCATCCCCCTTGCTGCCGCATGATGACAGAACCCCCAGCAACAGGATGCCAACCAGCAATCTTATAAAACAGAAAGAATGTTTGAACATATCACCTGTGGATTTCGCAAAAACACTTTGATGTGCAATAACTTATCGAAAGATTAGCCACATTCACCAGCTATGTCAACTGGTTTCAGCGATTTGGGGGATAGACTGACAACGGTGAAGCGTTGTGTATGTATCAGATCATAAAAAAACCCCGCCTGTTCAGGCGGGGTTTTCAGCCCCCGTTTTTGAGGGCATTCAGAATTTTTGAGGCCACGTCCCTGCCACTGATATTGTAGCTGCCCGATGCCAGCTGATCCCTGATGGCTGCCACCCTGTCGCGCCGCACCTCATCCTCTTCCGGTAGTGTTTTGATCATTTGCCTGACCGTGTCCGAGATGTCAACCTTGAAGGCATTGCTCCCGGCACCGGCTGCAGGTGACTCACCCTGTTCGGCGCGCGAAACGCTTTTAGGTTGAGTATTCGTATTGATCAGTTCCTTGTTGAGCGTATTTTCGACTTTCATGACAACTCCGATGGGCTTTCCTGTTTCGGTTTTTTAACCCATCGGCATTTTGCAAAATAATCTTTAGCCGCCATTATCAAGCTTTAGCACCCGTACCGTACCAAGCTCCGAAAGCGGGGCATCAAAGCGCGCCGGATCTCCAACCACCACTATGCGAAACGCACCGGGGCGCAAATACTTGCGGGCGGCGGCCAGCACATCATCTCTGGTAACGGCTGCGATCCGTTCACGGTACTTTTCCAGATAGTCTGCCGGATACCCGTAAAACTCCAGCCGCGCGCGCTGTGTTGCCACCGCAGCCGGATTGGTAAACCCGAAGATGAATGAATTGATCATGTAGTTGCGAGCCGTGTTGAGCTCCTGTTCCGACACAGGCGCTTTCTGCAACTCCGACATGATGCCCTTCATCAGCCTGACAGTCTCAAGTGTGCTCTGGGGCTTGGTTTCCGTCTCGACCACAAAGCTGCCCGTGAAACGGCGACCGATGTCAAAGTGACTGCCGACATGATAGGCCAGTCCCCGGTTGGTGCGGATCTCCATCATCAGGCGCGAAGTAAAGCTGCCCCCCAGCATGTAGTCCAGCACCCTGACCGCATACTGATCCGGATTATCCTTGGTCAATCCCAGATGCCCCATGCGGATCACCGACTGGGCCACATCCTTCTTCACCAGCAGGACTTCAGGCACTGAATTTTCCGAAGGCTGCGCCACATGCGGCAATTCAGGCCTGGGGGCGGGACTCTTGCCAAAGATGCGGTTAAGCCGCTTCAACATGTCGGACGGATCAAAATCGCCGGCAACAGCCAGAATCATATTGCCGGGCTGATAAAATCGCCGGTGAAAAGCCATCATATCGCTGCGTGTGATGGCAGCGGCCGAGGCAAAGTCCGGCACAACCCCCAGCGGGTGATCGCAATAGATTGCCTTTCCAATTTCGCGACCGGCGATATCCTTGGGATCATCATTCTGACGGCGCAGGGCCTCAATCATCTGTTTGCGGGTCATCTCCACCCGCTTTTCGGAAAAATCAGGTTTCAGCAATACGCTGGCGAAGATATTCAGTGTCTGCTGCAGATTTCGACTCAGACTGCTCATGGAAACCATGCCCATGTCACTGCCGATGGAACTCTCCACCGATGAGGCCATGAATTCCAGTTCGTCATCCATCTTTTCCGGTGACATCCCGCCGGCCCCACCGCTGCGCATTACCTGCCCGGTCAATCCGGCCAGCCCGGCCTTGCCGGAGGGTTCATAAACAGAGCCGGTGCGAACCATGGCTGTAATGCTGACAAGCGGCAACTCGGCGTCGCGCAGCAGATAGACCGGCATGCCGCAATCCAGCAACTTGCGTTCAACCTGTGGAATCTGGAACTTAATCTCTGGAAAGGCCATGGTGCGGGGATCGGTTTTTACTGCACCGCCAGCCAGCACCGGAACACAAGTGCAGACCAGCAGGACAATTGCCAAGATCAGTCTGGTCATTTTTCACCCCCGCTTTTCGGGGTGAGATACCCCTTGGTCCGGTTTTCGCGTGTAAAATACTTCGTCGCCACTCGTTGTATATCCTCCGGTGTAACCGCGGCAATCTTGCGCCGGTATTCGGCCAGATACCTCCAGTCGCCAGCCACCGCCTCGTACTCCGTAAGGCTGCGGGCCAGCCCGTTGTTGGTACCCATGCGTGCCGCCTCATGAAACTCGATCATATTCAGTATCCGCTGCAGCTCGCGCCGGGGCACCGCTTCACGCTTCAGTCGTTCCAGCTCGGCCAGGATCTCCGTCTCAACCTCTTTAATCGTGTGGGGCGCCCGCGGATCGGCGCTGATTAGGAACAGGTTGGGATAGCGGCTGCCCGGCGCATCAAAGACACCAATGCCGGCAGCAATCTGCCTCTCCAAAACCAGCTTTTTGTACAGTCTGGATGTGCGCCCGTTACCGAGCAACATGCTGATGACATCAAAAACATAGTCGTCCGGCGCACCTATCGCCGGTTTATGAAATCCGAGGATCAGGGTCGGCTGCGCGTCCGCGATCAGCTCCACGCTGCGCTCTCCGGATTGGGGCGGCTCCACGGTCATCACCGGCGCCGGGGTCTGGCCGGCGGGTATATCACCGAAATAGCGTTCCACCATGGCAATGGTCGCCTTGATGTCAATATCGCCAACGATTGCAACGATGGCGCTTTGCGGACCGTAATAGGCCTTGAAAAATCGCTCCGCCTTGGTGCGGGTCAAGCCATCGATATCCGACATCCAGCCGATGGTCGGCTGGCCGTAGGGATGGGCCAGATAACTGGCGGCCAGAAACTGTTCCCAGAGCTTGCGCTGCGGGTCGGATTCATAGGACCTGCGCCGTTCCTCCATCACCACCGAACGCTCGGAATAGAATTCACGCAGCACGGCATGCTGCATCCGATCCGACTCAATGGCCGCCCACAACTCCAGTTTGTTGGATGGCAGACTGATCAGGTAGGTTGTGCCGTCCCGGCTGGTGAAGGCATTGTAGCCGACACCGCCATGACGGGAATACAGTTCGAAAAACTCGTCCTTGACAACATACTTTGAAGCCTTGGCCTCCAGGCTGACAATCTGTTCCTCCAGGGCCTTCAGTCTGGCAACATCGGCCTTGCCGCGCTTGGATCTTTCCTGCACCAGCTGCTGTCCGGTCCGTTCGATCTCATCCAGAAGCGGCAATTCGGCCTGATAATTCCGCGTACCCAATGTGGTTGTTCCCTTGAACAGCATGTGTTCCAGCATGTGGGCAATACCGCGCTCATCACTGCGCTCATCCACGCTGCCGACACGAAAGCGGATCCAGGCAGAAACCGTCGGCGAGGTATGCCGCTCAACCAGCAGCAGCTTCATCCCGTTTTTCAGGGTATGCTCAACCACCCTGTCTTCCAGTCCGGCAGCAAACGCCGAACAGGCACACAGACAACCCACCAGCACAATCAAGAAAATGCGTTTCATTCAGCCCCTCTCTGTCATCGTCAAAACAGCGAAAACTTCACATACCTGCCAGGATTCTTCTTGATATCGGTCACCAGTTGGTCCACTGATTCCACCATCCGGTTCATGCGCTCGTACATCTCCTTTTCGTTGATCGCCTTGCCCAGAGTGCCCTTGCCACTGTTCAGCTTGGTCGCAATCTCCTCGATGGACCTGACGGAAGCATCGGCCCGGTCAAGCAGCGAAAGCCCCTTGTCGTAAAGCTTGCGGTCATTGATCAGCATGCCCAGCGTGCTGTCACGGGAGGTTAGTTTTTTGTTCAGTTCGCGCACATCATCAGCGGCCTGGTTGCTCTTGTCGGCCAGCAGTACCAGTTTGTCATAAAGCGCTTTGTCATGAATCAGCCGGTTGAGTGTACCGTCGGAGGTCTGAATATCCTTGAGCGTTTTATCAGCCCGGCTGAGGATGCTGACCAGCCGGTTGAACGGCTCCGGATCGCGGTTCAGTCGGCCCAGAGTCCCCTGGCCCCTGTTAATGGTGATCGTCAGAGCGCTCAGTTCATTGGTCAATTTTACAATATTGTGGTACAGGGCCGGATCGGTTGTCAGTTTGCCCAGCGTTCCCTCGCCCTGGGTGATGCTGTCCACAATGGTGTTGACGCGGTCAAAGGTCTTGCCGGCCTTTTGCAGCACATCATCCAGTTTTGTGGCAGAGGTTCCCTTGAGCACTGCCGGCGGTGCATCGCTATAGGATTGGGACGGCGTGATATCAACGTACTTCTCGCCCATCAGTCCACGGGTCTTGATGGTAATCAGCGAATCTGCGCCGATCTTGCGCAAGGCAGAGCGCTCAGCCTCCAGCACGATTTCAACCGCGTTATTGTGGTGCGGATCGGAAAAACGTATGCCGGTCACCACCCCCACATCCACCCCGGCCAGCCAGACCGGCGCGCCCTCCTTGAGTCCGGCCACATCATCCATGACAACCCGCAGCTTGTCCTTGGGGACGAACATCTTGGTCTTCTGCCCCATCAACAGCACAGCAGACATGATCATGACCAAAGTCAGGAAGATGAACACACCGGCCCGGACCTGGGCCCATCCAATCTGGTTGCTCCGTTTCATCACATCCCCCTGTAGGCGCCATTGCTTTCAACAAACAGCGATCTGTCGGTCGGCTGCAGAAACTCGCACACCTCCGGAATGCTTGAGCTGCGCATCTCTGACTGCGTCCCCTCGAACACCAGTCGCGCCTGATGCAGAAAGGTGAAGCGCTCCGACGTTTCAAAAGCGGTTGCCAGGTCATGGGTCACCATCAGGGTAGTCTTGCCTTCAGCCTGCAGACGCTTCATCAGGTTGCAGATATTGAAGACCCCGATCGGGTCCAGGCCGGTGGTCGGTTCATCAAAGAAGATGAACTCGGGGTCGGCCGCCAGTGCCCTGGCAATAGCGACGCGTTTCTTCATGCCGCCGGACAGTTCGGCCGGATACAGGTCGATCGCATGTTCCACACCGACAAAGCCCAGCTTCTCCACGATGGTCCGTTCAATCTCCGCCTGGCTCAGGCGCCCTTCCTCGAACAGACGGTAGCCCACATTTTCGCCAACCGTCATGGAGTCAAACAGCGCCCCGCCCTGAAAAACGATCGAGATGCGCTTGCGGTTTTGCATGAATGCCTCTTCCGGCAGACCGGTGATGCACTGTCCGCCGATGTAAACCCTGCCTGAATCCGGCTCCAGCAGGCCGAGCAGCAGCTTGAGAATGGTGGTCTTGCCCGAGCCACTGACCCCCAGGATGGTGCGGTTGACGCCACGCTCCAGACAGAAGTCGAAATCCTCCAGGATGCTGCGGCCACCTATGGAATAACAGACCTTTTCCATGCGGATAGAGCTGCCCATTACCGTTCTTCCCCGCCCATCGCCATAATGATCTGCCACTGTTCTGCCGTAACCGGCTGGATGGAAAGGCGGCTGCGCCTGACCAGCGGCATTTCCGACAGCAATGGATTGGACTTGATCCGTTCCAGCGTCACCGGCCTTTTGAGCTCTTTGACATATTGCACATCCACCATGTACCAGATCGGTTTTTCCACGGAGGATTTTGGATCGAAATGTTCCGCCTGTGGATCGAAGGCGGTGAAGTCAGGATAACCTTCCCGCACCACTTCAGCGATACCCACCACCGCCGGTTCGGCAATGTTACTGTGATAAAACAGCACCAGATCACCAGGCTTCACCGTATCCCGCAGAAAATTGCGGGCCTGGAAGTTGCGCACACCGTCCCAATGCTCGGTCATATCAGGCCGTGACTTCAGATCATCGATGGAAAAACAGCCCGGTTCGGTTTTAAAAAGCCAGTAGTTCATGGCAATCTCACAACAACATGTTTGTTTCCCGCATCGGCGTGAATTGGCGCGACGCAAGGTTTATGAAGGCATTATACCCGTCAAGGAAGTCGATCACTTCATCGGCAGGCGACAGATCAGCAAATATGTGCTCGCGTAGCTGCCGGCAATCCCGCGTCAACGGGCATGGGGGTTTTCGGGCAGGTCGTAAGCCTTGCTGAACTCTAAGGTGCCAAAATTTTGGTCAAAATATTTCATAGCTCTGCAAAATCCTCTGTTTTCAGCTTCCGCACATGTTGTTGCATAGAATTCATTCATTGAAGCGTTAATCTGTGTGCGGTCGTATTGCTGGTCAAAAGGCAAGTGATAAATTTTTTCCTTGGTTGCTTGGTTGACATTGCACTTGATAATAGGATAGCCCTTGTCCATAGCACAATTTTTTGAATCGATCACGATTGATGACTTGATGCCTTTACCTTCATGAATTTTCTGATTCTATAGCATGTCATTCCATCCAGTTTTGTTCAACGTAGTGAGGGCGCACCGACGGAGCGGAGCAAAGGCTGCGTGACGCCGAGTGGTTGGCTGCGATCTTCAAATATCGATTGACGATACTTCCGTTTTGCGTCAGTATGTCTATATGATTGCATCGTTCCATGATAGCGAAACTCAAAAGATTTGGGATGGGAATTTTTCTCGTCGTCTCCCAAGCCAGATTCAAGCAGTGGCGCGGCGTAAGTTGCGTATGCTTAACAACGCTCACCGGATCGATGATCTTCGCATTCCACCGCAGAACCGACTTGAAAAACTTTCCGGTGACCGCGAAGGGCAATGGAGTATAAGGATTAATGACCAGTGGCGAGTCTGCTTTGTCTGGAGTGACGGAACAGCCGGCCGAGTCGAAATTTGCGACTATCATTGAGGTGAAACCCATGAAAAAGCTTCCCAACATACATCCCGGCGAAGTTCTCCGGGAAGAGTTTTTAATCCCACTGGGGATAAGCCAGTATCGCTTGGCAAAAGAAATCGGAGTTGCTGAGCCAAGAATCTCCGCTATTTGCAATGGTAAACGGGCCGTCACTGCTGACACTGCCGTCCGCTTGTCTCGCTTCTTAGGCACCAGTGCAGGTTTCTGGCTTGGGCTTCAGGCCGATTACGACACCGAAGAGATCGAGAGATCTGAATCGGAAAGTCTATCAGCAATCCATAGATGGAGCGTAAACAGTTCTCATGCCTGACCAGGCGGGGTTTTTAAAGGGGACAGGCTACTTTTCGATATCCCCCTGTTCATAAAGTAGCCTGTCCCCTTTTATCCGCATACTTGTTGCCGTCGCTATGCATGTTTTCTGACTGGCCGACTATCTTCAGAGAGTCTTGACCCAGTTCGGCGTATACTTATCGTACTTTGTTTTGAGTTCATCTGGCAGATCTTTGTAGTTTCCTATGATTTTGCGGCACGATGAAGACCCGCAATGGCATCCCATCGTCCAGCCATCGGCGGTGATCATCGAATAGTCAAATGTGATTTCCTCGTCTCTTTCGATGTCCCGCATGGCGACCAGCAAGACATCCTGCACGATGCCCGCATTGGGATCACATGAATGGTTGGTATACACACCGGGTTCCCGGACAATGAGATATTCATCGAGCCCGATGTTAAAAAGGTGGTCCTGAACCTCGCGCGGGATGCCGGTCAGCGATTCAATTTTAACGTATGGGCCGTTGAATTCCAGGATGACTTCATTTTTTCGGATGTCCCGTGCAGCATAGACTCCCCGACCATTGTGCGGGCTTTCCTTTACATAGACCGATTCCTTCATTCGATATTCCTCCGATATATGCACAACGGGGTGCACCCTTGACCCGCACCTATCCGTCTCTCGGCCCCGTTCGGCGTAAAAGGACCTGGTTGGGCATTACTTGCACCCATGGATGCCCCCCAGAATCCTGTAGCCGTGACAGCAGCAATGCTAACCTAGTCTAACTTTTCGTTCTCCAGTCGTACCAGCCCAGAATTCAAAGTTTAAGCGTTCAGTGTTTAATGGGCCATTTTTAGCGTAGCAACTCCAGCCACAATAAGTGCTATACCTACATACCTGGCTACGGACGTGGGATCGCCGTAATAATGAACTCCAACAATAAAAGTTCCAGCAGCGCCTATGCCTGTCCAAACTGCATATGCAGTGCCAATTGGAATTTGCCGTTGAGCCATCCAAAGAAAAAGTCCGCTGAATGTCATGAAAGCAACAGCCACGCCAATCCCCAACCATCGACTCTCGGGTGTTTGTGCCATTTTCAATCCAACTGGCCAACCGATCTCAAAAAGGCCAGCAAGAACCAAGTTAAACCAAGCCATAATATCTCCTTCAACTCACGCTGCTCAACTCGTAGATCACCGCCGTGAAGGCTATCGCAGCTGAAATCCTTCCGCACCGATTCTATCTGAACGCCACAAAGATCTTGGTCAGAAAAAAATCACTCATCAGTATCAATACCGACGAAAGCACCACCGCCTGCTTGGCCGAGTTACCAACCCCTTCCGCCCCGCCCTTCGTGTTCAGACCGACATAGCAGCCGGTCATGACGATGATGCAGCCGAAAAAGGCCGGTTTGACCAGCCCTTCGATCAAGTCCTGAAAAACCATGAACTGTGGTATCCCTTTGATGTACATGGTCGGATTGATACTGTACCCGGCAGCCATGATATAGCCGCCGACCAGCGAGATGGCGTCGGTTATCACCGTCAAGAGAGGCATGGCCAGCAGCATGGCCTTGAGCCGGGGAACCACCAGCCGCTGGACAATATCGGTCCCCTCGACACGCATGGCATCCACCTGCTCGGTCACCACCATGGTGCCCAGTTCGGCCGTGATGGCTGAGCCGACCCGGCCCGCCACCATCAGGGAGGCCAGCACCGGCCCCAGTTCCTTGATCATGGTAACAGCCACCATGCCTCCAACATAGCTGGTGGCAGCAAAAGGCTTGAGCTGAATCAGGGCCTGCAGCGCCATGACCATGCCGGTAAAAAGTCCGGTCAGAGAACAGATGAACAGCGAGGAAAAACCCAGTTTGTCAAACTGGATGGCAAAGTCGCGGTAGTAGAAGGGGCGCCGGAATATACGCAGAAAGGTGCACCCGATCAGGGCAGAATAGCTCTGCAGTTCGCAAAAGAATCGCACAAGTATTTTGTCGACAACTTCTACATTCATATTCTCTCACAGAACAACAAGTTCAGAGCGCCACCTGCAGCGCTTCCCGCGCCTCATTGATGAAGATGAACTCCAGCTCCTTCATTACATTCTCAGGAATGTCTTCCAGGTCATCGCGATTGCGTTCCGGCGCCACGATCTTTCTGACACCGGCCCGATGGGCCGCCAGCACCTTTTCCTTCAAACCGCCAATCGCCAGTACCCGCCCGGTAAGCGTGATCTCACCTGTCATGGCCACCCCGCGCCTGGCCGGCTTGCCGGTCAGTAGTGACACCAATGCCGTCACAATCGTGATACCGGCTGAGGGGCCATCCTTGGGTATGGCACCGGAAGGGACATGGATGTGAATGCTTCTGTCCTTGAAGGCATCATCGCTAATACCGAAATCAGAGGCATGGGCTTCGATATAGGAAAGGGCGGCGCGGGCCGACTCCTTCATCACATCTCCCAGCGATCCGGTCAGAATCAGTTCCGCCTTGCCCGGCATGCTGGTGACCTCTACAAACAGGATATCACCGCCGGATTCGGTCCAGGCCATGCCGGTCACCACGCCGATACGGTCCTGCTCGGCCGCCACCTCGTTGTGGAACTTGCGGGGACCAAGCAGTTCCGCCACAATCTCCGGCGTGATCGGCGTGCGCAGCGGCTTTTTCTGGGTAACCTCCTTGGCGAGCTTACGGCAGATGGTCGCAATAGTGCGCTGCATGTTGCGCACCCCGGCCTCACGGGTGTAGTCGCAAATCACCTTTTCTATCGCATCGTCGTGAAAATCCGGCGGCATACTGCTCAGACCGTTTTCCTCGACCTCACGCCGGATGATGAAGTTACGGGCGATGTGCAGCTTCTCCTCGGTGCTGTAGCCAGCCAGCCGGATGACCTCCATCCTGTCCTTGAGCGGTCCGGGGATCGGGTCGAGCTGGTTGGCGGTGGTAATGAACATCACCCGGGAGAGGTCAAAGGGCACATCCAGGTAGTGA
>DAONZY010000056.1:0-16799 GCA_035407085.1 Deltaproteobacteria bacterium
CTCATGCTTTCAATTGTTAAAGAACAAAGTCATGCATTGATTAATGTGACGAACCATAATACAATTACTCGATTAGGTAACGAAGAGACTTCAGTGCCAGCATTCTGATCAGCTGATGCATGCAGTTATTGCAATAAAAAATGGCCCTTCAAAATAATCTGAAGGGCCATTTACGTTTGTCCTGGATGTTATCCGGGGATCAGGCGCACTCTGAGTATCCGCAAACATGGCAGACCATGCATCCGCCTTCGTGCTCAACGATGCCGCCGCACTCAGGGCAGGCGCCGCGCTCCTGATGGGCTACCTCAGCGTTGACGTCATAACCGTTTTCCATCATGTGCGACTGGATGGCCTTGGCCACGGCGTCGGCACAGGAAAGAACGCGGTTGTCGCCGAATCCGGACGGGCTGTGGCAGGAAATACCCAGGAGTTGCTTGATGACCTGGCGGGCCTGGATGCCGCTGCGCCATGCCAGTGATACCATGCGGCCAATGGCCTCACTCTGTGATGCGGCGCAGCCGCCGGCCTTACCCATGGTGGTGAAGAGTTCGAACAGACCGTTGCTGTCTTCGTTGATGGTGATATACAGCGGGCCGCAGCCGGTCTGCATCTGGTAGGTCCAGCCACGCAGTGCCTTGGGACGATCGCGCTTGATTGCCTTTTTCTCATCTGCTGCCATGTGTGCGGTCTCTGTTGTCGCAACCTCTTCCTTCTTGCCGGCGGTGGAGAGCACCTGCATGTCGCGTGAACCGTCACGGTAGATGGTAACACCCTTGCAGCCAGTCTGATAGGCCAGCATGTAGACGTTTTCCACCTCTTCGATGGTCGCATGACTGGGGAAGTTAACGGTCTTGGAAACCGCGTTGTCGGTGTAGAGCTGGAAGGCCGCCTGCATCTGGATATGGTCGTTGGGGGTGATGTCGTGGGCGGTTACGAACACATCCCGCACATCGGCCGGCACCTCGTTGATATCCTGAACTGTGCCGTGTTCGGCAATCTTGCGCATCAGTTCCACCGAATAAAACCCGCGCTCTTTGGCCACCTGTTCGAACATGGGGTTGACCTCGACCAGCACGTTGTTGTCCATGACGGTGCGGATGTAGGAAACGGCAAACAGCGGCTCTACGCCGGAGGACGCGTTGGCGATGATCGAGATGGTGCCGGTGGGGGCAATGGTGCTGACCGTGGCGTTGCGCATCGGCGGGGCACCCTTTTTGTCAAATGTGGAACCCTTGAAGTTGGGGAACGATCCACGCTTTTTCGCCAGTTCCTGCGATGCCAGATACCCTTCGTCGTTGATGAACTTCATTACCTTCTTGCCAAGCTTGACCGCCTCTTCGGAACTATAGGGGACTCCCAGCAGGATCAGCATGTCGGCCCATCCCATGACACCCAGTCCGATCTTGCGGTTGGAGTGGGTCATGTCGTGGATCTGAGGCAGCGGGTAATTGTTGACCTCGATCACGTTGTCCAGAAAGTGGACCGCATTGTGAACCACATCCTTGAGCCGGTTCCATTCGATGGAGCCGTCTTTGACAAAACGGCCCAGGTTGATTGAGCCCAGGTTGCAGGATTCATAGGGCAGCAGCGGCTGCTCGCCGCAGGGGTTGGTGGATTCGATCTCGCCCACCAGCGGGGTCGGGTTGTCACGGTTGAGGCGGTCGAGGAAGATGATGCCAGGTTCTCCGTTCTGCCAGGCCTGTTTGACGATGCGCTGGAAGACCTTGCGGGCGTTCATGGCGCCACAGGGCTTTTTGTCACGCGGGTTGACCAGTTCATATTCCTCGTCACGCTCCACGGCCTGCATGAATTTCTCGGTCAGACCAACCGAAATATTGAAGTTGTTCAGTTGGGTCTGATCGTCCTTGCACATGATGAAATCCATGATGTTGGGGTGGTCGACCCTGAGGATGCCCATGTTGGCGCCGCGACGGGTACCGCCCTGCTTGATGGTCTCGGTGGCGATGTCAAAAACGCGCATGAATGATATGGGCCCGCTGGAGATGCCGGTGGTGGAGCTGACCACGTCGTTGGCCGGGCGCAGACGTGAGAATGAAAAACCGGTGCCGCCGCCTGACTTGTGAATCAGGGCCGTGTATTTGACTGCGTCGAAGATCTCTTCCATCGAGTCGCCGACCGGCAGCACGAAACAGGCGGAAAGCTGGCCCAGTTCACGCCCTGCGTTCATCAGGGTGGGGGAGTTGGGGAGGAACTCCAGATTTATCATCATGCGGTAAAAGGTTTCCGAGGTCTCCTTGATACTGGATTTCTTGTCAAACTTGCGATCAGCGTCGGCGATGAAGTCTGCTACGCGCCTGAACATGTCAGCTGGCGTTTCTGTCGGCTTACCGCTCAAATCTCTCTTCAGGTAGCGTTTTTCCAGTACGGTCAGAGCATTTTTCGAGAGTCCCTGGATGTTGTCCTTTGTTGTCTCCTTTTTCATCTGTTTCTCCCCCCGGAATTATTATTGTTGTTAAATCACAGTATTGGATGATTGATATCTAAAAACAGTTCTGACACAACATTTTGTGCGTGAGCCAGAGATTAACCACAACATCTATGCTGTGTCAACCCGAGTTTTATTAAAATTCATAACCTGCTGAAAGTTCGCAGGAACCTGCAATACTACCTGATCAAGCCTGGTGCGGGGCAGATGCATGATTTACAGGTCAGGCCATCTGTGATAATGGTTCCAGAGTTTCCGTGGTCTGGGGGACGATCTGTATGGAGGTGATTTTTGCGATATTTGAGGATAATCTGTGCATCCATGGTGCTGATATCGGCGATCTGCCAGGGGCTGCTTACCGGACATGCCGATGCCGCACAGAATAACGGCAGGCAGGGCAGCAGCAGTTATGAGAACGCTATTATTACCGAGGATGTTAACTGGAACGGGAAGATTGTTGTCCGCGGCTATCTGGTGGTAGCGCCACAGGCTACACTGCGGATCCAGCCGGGTACCGTTATCAGCTTTATCCGTTCCAACGCGATGAATCAGCCCTCCAGGCTGGTTGTACAAGGACGGCTGGACTGTCAGGGCACCGGGCAGCGTCCGGTGCTGTTCACATCCAATACTCACGGTGCCGCCAGTGGGGAGTGGGGAGGCATCGTGCTGCTCTCCAACGAGAAGCGCAACCGTCTGACACACTTTGCCATCGAAGGGGCCGAGACTGCCCTGGAATTGCGATTCTCCGCCATTCATCTGCATAATGGCCGCATCGCCCAATCGGGGATCGGAATATCTGCGGCTGACAGCCGTCTGACGGCTGAAAACCTGCACATTTCGGGGAGCAGCAAGGGGCTGGAATTGATCAATAGTGAGGCGGAGTTGCGCGGTGTAAAGCTTTCCCGCTGCCACGACGGCATCGCCGCGACCCGGAGTTCATTGTCAATTGCCTCTTCTGCCATCAGCGCCAGCCTGCAGCATGGTGTCACAGCAAGGGACTGCCGTATCAGGATCAGATCGTGTGAACTCTTCGATAACCGTGTGGGCAGTCAGTTTATAGAGGGAGAGGGGCAGATATTTCTAACCCGCTTCCATGACAATCACGAATTGGCGCTGCAACTGTCCGCCGCCAGGATCAAGGTCAGCAATTCCGTTTTCATCAACAACCGGCGTGATGCGGTCCAGGTCGACGACGGCATGGGATTGTTCTACGGCAATGTATTCAGTGGCAATCAGCGTTTCAACATGGTCAATAATGGCCGGGATCGCGTATCTGCCCAACTGAACTGGTGGGGCAGTAACAACGAATCCGGGATCATGTCCGGCCTGCAGCACAAAGCGAAGGGAGATCAAAATGGCGAGATTGTGTTTTCCCCCTGGCTGCCGGAGCAGCCCGCAGCCGTGCCGTTTAGCACCCCTTGAAACAGATGTGGCCGGATATTAATCGAAGTTGCTATTTGCTTTGCCGACATTGTAGAATGCGCAGCACCCATTTCTACTGAAAACGAAAGGAAACCATGAAAAACTTCATCCTTGATACCAATGTGTTGCTGCATGACCCCCAGTCGCTGTTCAAGTTTCAGGAAAACAACATCTTCATCCCCATCACCGTTATTGAAGAGGTGGATAAATTCAAGAAGGACATGAACGAAACCGGTCGCAACGCCAGGATGATCTCCCGTATTCTGGACAGCATGCGCGAAAAGGGCTCGCTTGCCTCCGGTATTACACTGCCGGGCGGCGGCATACTGAAGGTCGTTCTGTTCTCCGAAGCGTTCTACAAGCATCTGCCGGTTGATCTGCGCGGCGACAGCAACGACAACCGTATTCTGGGGGTGGCCCTGGATGTGCAGCAAAAACAGCCCGACGTCACGACCATTTTTGTCACCAAGGACACCAATCTGCGCATCAAAGCCGATACGGTCGGTTTGTCTGCAGAGGATTACGAAAACGACAAGATCGATATCCAGGATCTTTATTCCGGTACCCGTACGATTGAGATGGCCAGCGATGAGATTGACCGCTTTTACGGTCAAGGGTGGCTGGATGCTCCCCAGGGACTGGTTCCCAATGAATTCATTACTATTTCCGATGCCGTTAATCCCTCCCATACCGCCATCTGCCGCTACGATGCCGCCAGTGCCCGGATAGTGCCGGTGCGCAAGACCCCCAAAGAAGGTGTCTGGAGTCTTTTTCCGCGCAACCGCGAGCAATCCTTTGCCATGGATGTGCTGATGGACGACTCGATCAAGCTGGTTACGCTGGTTGGCAAGGCCGGTACCGGCAAGACGCTGCTGGCGATTGCCGCCGGTCTGCAGAAGGTGGCTGAGGAAAACGTCTACAACCGGCTGCTGGTTTCCCGTCCCGTATTCCCCATGGGTAAGGATATTGGGTTTCTGCCGGGTGATATTGAAGAAAAGCTGACACCCTGGATGCAACCGATCTTTGATAATGTTGAACTGCTGATCTCCGGACACGAATCTGAAAAGCGCCACAGCAAGGGCTATAAGGAATTGATGGCCATGGGACTGCTGGATATCGAACCCCTGACCTATATCCGCGGCCGTTCCATACCCAACCAGTACCTGATTGTGGATGAGGCCCAGAACCTGACACCCCACGAGATCAAGACTATTGTGACCAGGGTCGGCGATGGCACCAAGATCATCCTGACCGGAGACCCCTACCAGATTGACAACCCCTATGTGGACTCCTCCAGCAACGGTCTGACATTCCTGGTTGAAAAGTTCAAAGGGGAGAAGATCGCTGCCCACGTGACCCTGACCAAGGGTGAGCGTTCTGAGCTGGCGGAACTGGCCGCCAACCTCCTATAACCAATTTTCGCCACAGAGGACACAGATGGCACAGAGAACTTCAAGGGAAGCATCACCTTGATTCAATATCTGTTCTGTCGTGTCTTTTGTGTTTTTGCAAGTTTGTATTTGGTTCGTTCAATAATCTCTGTGTCCGTGTGGCAGATTTTTTGTTTGATAAGGGTTTAATTCATGCTTCTGCTTGCCATAGAAACATCCTGTGATGAAACTGCGGCGGCGGTCGTCCGTGACGGTTGCCGGATGCTGTCTTCAGTCGTTTCCTCCCAGGTAGCCATCCATGCCGAATACGGTGGTGTCGTGCCGGAGATTGCCTCCCGCAAACACCTGGAGATGATCTCGCCGGTTGTCAGCCAGGCGTTATCCGAAGCGGGCGTCACATTCGATGATATTGAGGGGCTGGTCGTCACGCGCGGCCCCGGTCTGTCCGGAGCGCTGCTGGTTGGTCTCTCTGCTGCCAAGGCGATTGCTGCTGCCCGGCGGATCCCCTATGCGGGGGTGCATCACATTGAGGGGCACCTGTTTGCCACCTTTCTGGAACAGCCGGTGGAATTCCCTTTTCTGGCCCTGGTTGTGTCCGGAGGCCATACCCACCTGTATCTGGTGCGGGGATTCGGCCGCTATGAGACCCTGGGGCGTACACGGGATGATGCGGCCGGCGAGGCTTTTGACAAGACAGCCAAGATCATGGGGCTGGAATATCCGGGCGGGATGCGTATCGACCACCTGGCCAGTCAGGGCAACCCGCAGGCGGTGCGTCTGCCGCGTCCTCTGATGCATGACGGCAGCCTCAATTTCAGTTTCAGCGGTTTGAAAACCGCTGTGATGCAGCATTTGCAGAAGCATCCTGTCGTGCTTGATACGCCCGGGGCGGCTGATCTGTGTGCTTCCTTCCAGGAGGCGGTGTGCGACGTACTGGTGTCCAAAACCAAAGCGGCCCTGGAGCTAACCGGCTGCCACCGGCTGGTGGTGGCGGGCGGCGTGGCCTGCAACAGCGGTTTGCGGCGCTGTATGCGTGAAATGGTAGATCAATCCGGGCTGGAACTGCATCTGCCGCCGCTGGCCCTGTGCGGAGATAATGCCGCCATGCTGGCTGTGGCCGGGAATCATTATCTGGAGAACGGTCTCTGTTCACCCATGACACTGGATGTAACCGCCACCTGGGATATGGATCGGGCAGGGGAGGGTAAATTTTGAAAGACAGGCGCGCACCGCTAAAATCACTGGGACAGAATTTTCTGGTGGATGGCAATATTATCGACAAGATCATCCGTTCAGCCAACCTGACAGCCACTGACCGTGTGCTGGAAATCGGGCCGGGCCGTGGCGCGTTGACCCGGCGTATGGCCGGGCAGACAGACCGGATGGTGCTGGTGGAATATGACCATGCTCTGGCAGCCGATCTTGCGGAACAATTTCGGGATGATCAGCGGATCAGGGTCGTTGATGGCGACATCCTGGCTGTGGATCTTGAAGCCATGCTTGACGCGCCCACCCCCAAATGGAAGGTGGTTGCAAATCTACCCTATAACATCTCTACCGAGGTGCTTTTCAGGCTGTTGGAGGTGCGCGACAGGGTTTCGCGCATGGTGCTGATGCTGCAGAAAGAGGTGGGCGAGCGTCTGGCAGCAAGTCCGGGAAATGCCGATTACGGGGTGACCACCGTGCTGTTGGGGCTGTGGTTTGATATCCGCATGGAGTTCGTTGTCCCGCCTGGTTGTTTTAATCCCAGGCCCAAGGTGGATTCGGCCGTACTCAGTTTTGTGCCGCTGGATCAGCCACGGGTGGAGGTTGGCAGCGAAACAACCTTCCGCAGAGTAGTCAAGGCGTCCTTTGCCATGCGCCGCAAAACCCTGCTGAACTGTCTGAAATCATCGGGGTTGGCAGAAGGAGATCAACTACTGGCCATCCTGGAGGAATGCGGCATTGACGGCCGTCGCAGGGGGGAGACACTGACCCTGGAAGAGTTTGCCAGGCTGTCACGCAGGTTTTCAGTGGAGGGTTAGCAGCACCTGGAATAATTACCGCCACACGGCGGTTTTTTATTGAATTTTGTGCAACAGCCATTAATCTGCGCAAGCCTTACGGAAGGGATTATATGACAGAATCATTGATATATATGCTGATTGGCCTGTCCGTTGTTGTGCTGGTTATGCTGGGGATGCTGCTGAACAGGGTTTCCCGCCTGGGTAGCGAAAACCGCATTGATGATCTGCAACGCATGGTGGAACGTCAGGAACGCACCCTGCGGGAGGAAATGTCTCGCAGTCGCGAGGAGTCGGCCAATTCGGCCAGACAGGCTCGGGAAGAACTGGTGGCTGCCATGACTGGCCTGGGGGACTCGCTGCTGAAACGCATGAGTGACATCGCCCAGTTGCAGAAGAACCAGCTGGACATCTTTGCCGGACAGCTCAAGGCACTGACGGAAAGCAATGCGGATCGTATGGATAAATTGCGGGAAGCGGTAGAAAAACGACTCGGTCTGATCCAGGAGGACAACGCCCGCAAACTTGAACAGATGCGGGCAACCGTGGATGAAAAATTGCATGATACGCTCGAAAAACGGTTGGGCGAATCCTTCAAGCTGGTCAGCGAGCGGCTGGAGTCGGTGCAAAAGGGGCTGGGTGAGATGCAGACCCTGGCCAGCGGGGTCGGTGATCTGAAAAAGGTGCTGACCAACGTCAAGACCCGTGGCACGTTTGGCGAGATTCAGCTTGGCAGCTTACTGGAACAGATACTGGCACCGGGTCAATACGATACCAATGTGGAAACACGCTCTAATAGCGGTCAGCGGGTTGAGTTCGCCCTCAAACTGCCCGGCAGGGACAGCCTTTCCGATGCCCAGGTGTGGCTGCCGCTGGACGCCAAATTCCCCCAGGAGGACTATCTGCGTCTTCTGGAAGCGCAGGAACTGGGTGATCCGATTGCTGCGGGGGAAGCGGGACGCCTGCTTGAAAAGGCGGTCCGTGAAAGCGCCAAAAATATCCGTGACAAGTACCTGGATCCTCCGCACACGACTGATTTTGGGGTTATGTTTCTTCCGACCGAAGGTCTCTACGCCGAAGTCCTCAAGCGCCCCGGACTGTTCGAGTTGCTTCAGCGCGAATTCAAGGTGGTGATCACCGGTCCGACCACGCTGGCAGCCCTGCTGAACAGCCTCCAGCTGGGCTTCCGCACCCTGGCTATCGAGAAGCGCTCAGCCGAGGTCTGGAACATGCTGGGCGCGGTCAGGACCGAATTCCACAAGTTTGGCGAGGTGCTGGACAAGACCCGCAAGAAGATCCAGGAGGCCGGGAATCATATTGATCAGGCTTCCACCCGCACACGCGTAATCGAGCGCAAGCTCAAGGGGGTTCAGGAACTGCCTGCGCCAGAGGCTGCGGATTTGCTTGAGTTGGAAGACCCTGCGGAGTAATAGGGGTTATCGGGTAGTTGGGCACTAAAACTTGAAATCAGGAAAAGGGCAAGATGTCTGAAAAACGCAACATACTGAAGGCGGTCGGTATCATGGGCAGTGCCACCATGCTCTCCCGCATTATGGGTATGGTCCGTGACATGGTGGTCTCGCGTCTGTTTGGGGCTGGCATGGCCACCGACGCCTTTTTCGCCGCCTTCCAGATACCCAACATGCTGCGCCGCTTTTTTGCCGAAGGTGCGTTGACCTCCGCTTTTGTGCCGACCTTCAGTGCTACCCTGACCAATCAGGGTGAAGAGCAGGCCCGCGAACTGGCCAATACCTGTTTTACCTTGCTGACGATTGTCATGGCAGCGGTGACACTGGCCGGCATGATCTTTTCCCCGTACATTGTCGAACTGATGTACCCTGGTTTCAGGGCCGTTCCAGAGAAGTTCGAGCTGACCGTGATACTTAACCGGATGATGTTCCCCTACATCTTCTTCATCAGCCTGGTGGCGCTCTGCATGGGCATTCTCAACACGCTGCGCCATTTTTTCACACCTTCGATTTCCACCGTATTCCTCAATATCTCCATGATCCTGTCAGCACTGCTGCTGCGGGACTTTTTCTCTGCACCAATCATGGCGCTGGCTGCCGGGGTGCTGATCGGCGGTTTCATCCAGCTGGCCATGCAGCTGCCGGTGCTGTGGAAAAAGGGGTTTCCTGTCAGGCCACGTTTTGACTTCAGATGCCCCGAACTTCGGCGCATTGCGCTGCTGATGGGGCCGTCCACCTTTGGTGTCGGTGTCTATTACCTGAATATCACGGTCAGCGCCATTCTGGCCTCGTTGCTGCCCCAGGGGAGCGTCTCCTATCTCTATTATGCCCAGCGCTTGTTCGAGTTTCCCCAGGGGATTTTTACCGTATCGGTGGCACAGGCGGTGCTGCCTGCCATGAGCAGGCAGGCGGCGGAGGGCGATCTGCAGGGGATGAAGGACTCCCTGGCCTTTGGCCTGCGCCTGACCCTGTTTATCACCATCCCGGCCATGGCTGGCCTGATGGTCTGCGCCACCCCGATCTTCAGCCTGATCTTCATGGGGGGCGCTTTTGATTACGGCAAGGCGGTCAATTCGGCCCAGGCCCTGATCTGGTATTCGTTTGGTCTGTCATTTGTCGCCATGACCCGTGTGCTGGCTCCGGCCTTCTATGCGCTCAAGGATACCAAAACCCCGGTCTGGACCGCCTTTGCGGCTTTTGTCCTTAATCTGGGATTCAGTCTGGCCTTGATGGGACCGCTCAAGCATGGTGGTCTGGCCCTGGCCACCACCCTCTCGGCACTTGGCAACATGCTTCTGCTGCTCTGGTTTTTAAGGCGCAAGATTGGCACTTTTGGCGGACGCAGCGTGATTGTATCGGCAGGTAAATCCCTTGCGGCTGCTGTGCCCATGGCTGTGGCGGTCAGCTGGATCTGCCAGCTTTTCGACTGGTCCCGTCAGGGACATGGTCTTGAAAAATCTGCGGTGCTGGGCGCTGCTGTTGCAGCTGGTGTTGCCATCTATGCCGTCGCCGTGCTGCTGCTTGGCTCCCAGGAAGCCGTGGCGGCATGGCAGATGGTTAAAAGAAAACTAGGACATACACAATGACAGATAACAGCATGCATATAAGCCATCGTCCACGGCTGCTGCTTGTATATCCGGCCACCCACAAGCTGGGCTGGGAACGCAATTTTCAGCTGCCTTATCATTCCCTGCAGCAGGTGGCGGCCTGCGTTCCCGATTCATGGGATGTGTCGCTGATCGACGAGTTGCAGGATGAAATTCCCTCCGGCAGGGATTATGATCTGGTTGGCATTACCTCCATGACCCACCAGGCTGTACGGGCCTATCAACTGGCCGACCGTTTCCGTGCCGAAGGGGTCAAGGTGATTATGGGCGGCATGCATCCAACTGTGCTGCCGGAAGAGGCCATGCAGCATGCCGATGCCGTGGTGGTGGGTGAGGCGGAACCGGTCATGGCCGGACTGCTGGACGATTATCTGGCCGGCCGGCTCAAGCCGCTTTACAAGGCGCCAATCGCCGAGGGAAATTTGCTGGATGTGCCCTGGGCCCGGCGTGATGTACTGGCCGGCAAACGCTACCTGACCACCCAGACAATCCAGGCCAGCCGCGGCTGTCCCTATAACTGTGCTTTCTGTACAGTCACGCCGTATTTCGGCAACCGCTACCGCTATCGTTCCCATGAGGATATTCTGGCTCAAATAGCTTCATTCGACCGAAAACTGGTTGTTTTTCTGGATGACAACCTGCTGGGCAACCCGGCCAAGGCCATACCGGTGCTGGAAGGGATGGCCGATATGGGAATCCGTTGGGGTTCCCAGACCAGTCTGAGGTTTGCGGAAAACAGCGACCTGCTCAAGCTCGTTGCCCGCTCCGGATGCATCGGACTGTTCGTCGGTATCGAATCGGTCACCGGGGAATATGCCCACATACCCAAATTAAACGGGCATCACAGTCAGAAAGAGCTGATCAAGCGGGTGCAGGATGTCGGTATCATCCTGGAGGCATCGTTTGTTTTCGGGTTTGAAGATCACGATCAGGGTATTTTTGAGAAAACCGCACGTTTTATCGAGGATTGCAAACCCAGCGTGCCAACCTTCAACGTGTTGACACCCTATCCCGGCACTGAATTCTTCAGGCAGTTTGATCAGCAGGGACGTCTGCTGCACAAGGATTGGAGCAGGTATAACCATTCCGATGTGGTTTTCAGGCCCCGTCTGATGACCCCGGAACAGCTCAAGCGTGGCTGGGTGATGATGCGCAGGGAGGCCTTCAGCTATGGTTCGATCCTCTCCAGGGCGACTCAGGTGCCGGGACGGCTGCTGACGAATCTGGCCTACAATCTGTTGAGGCGAGGGCCCAACCGCCGCCTGGTGTTGCCTGAACCGGGCAGTTATTCCTGAGCACAGTCCATGCAAAAGTTGTCAAAACGGACAAACGGTTTAACAGAAGCCAGCTTTGCTTCCGAATATCATACGGAGATCGGACGTGGCCTGGTGATGTCAACTGCTCTTGGAATTTGCAGGCTTGTCATGCCTGGTGAAACTAGCGGTGAAGGACTGGCAGGAGGGCAGGGCAGTCTGATGGCCAATGGGTGGACCGTGGAAGCGGCCTGGCGGCTGGAAGCCTATTTCAGGCGCGAGCAGGTTTCATTTCTGGATCTGCCGGTCGATCTTACTGCCATGTCGTCTTTCCGTGCCATGGTGCTGTCTGTAACCCGGATGATTCCCTATGGATCGACGGTCAGCTATGCAGAGATTGCCACCCGTGTTGGCTGTCCTCGCGGATCCAGGGCCGTAGGCGGCGCACTGGCTGCCAACCCGATCCCGTTGATGATTCCCTGTCACCGCGTCATTGCCGCCCACGGTGGTCTGGGTGGTTTTTCCGCATCAGGCGGGCTGGATATGAAACGCTACCTGTTGGGATTGGAACACACTGAAATTGAAGGGAAGTTTTTTTAAAAATTTTGCAGTTATTAACAGGTAAATTGGCACGAAAATAAATCAGCGTGCTGTAATTTTTTAGTTGACACCCTAACTAGCGATAATATGTACAAAACTTGTAAATAGCTGATATATATAAGTAATATCCTTGGCTAAAAAAACAGCAATCCGAAGAAAACTCTTTAAAAAATATCATTTTGGCAATTCATCAACATTGTTGTCCACAGCTTATCCACAATTTATGTGGATAATGTCCGAATATAATCAACCTCGCCCGAATCATTACAGTTTACCGGCTTTTTCCAGCAGTTTGGCCTCTTCCCATAATGTATCCATCTCTGCCAGCGGGGTGTCTGTCATCTGGCGTCCCTGTTTGTGCAGACTGGTTTCCACATGTGTGAACCTGTTTTCAAAACGCCTGATGGTTTTGCGCAGCGCATCTTCCGGATTGATGGATAGAAAACGCCCCAGATTGACGATCGCAAACAGCATGTCTCCCAGCTCATCTTCCATACGGCCGTTATCCCCTTGGGCCATGGCCTCTTCAAACTCGTGCAGTTCCTCAATGACCTTGGCAAAGACGTGATCCACATGTTCCCAGTCGAAACCGACCCTGGCGGCTTTTTCGGTGATCTTCTGGGCCTTCAGCAGGGCCGGCAGGTGGGGGGGGACACCAGCGATGGCTGATTTGCGTTCATCCGATGATTTTTCGCTCTTCTTGATTTTTTCCCAGTTGATCGTCTGGGCGGCGCTGTCCCGAATCACCTCGTCACCGAACACATGGGGGTGACGGCGGATCAGTTTGTCACAGATCTCGTCCAGCACATCGCTGATGGTAAACTCGTCGTGCTCTTCGGCGATCGCAGCGTGAAAAACCGGCTGCAGCAGCAGATCACCCAATTCTTCCTTGAGATGATCTTTGGAACCGGAGTCGATCGCTTCGATCACCTCATAGCTTTCCTCCAGTAGATACCGGGTCAGACTTTCGTGGGTCTGTTCGGCGTCCCACGGACATCCTCCCGGCCCCCTGAGGCGGCGCATGATTTCAACCAGATCTTCAAAACTCTTTTGATCCTCAGACATCTGTTGATTCCTTCCTGTACATGATGAATACCTGTTTCCATTGACAGCATGTGTATAACCCTGCCCATGCACAGATTGCAACGGATAGTTTACATCCGCACAGGATGAATCTATATTGGCAAATATTTATCACTTTGGCTGTCCGGGACAAGGCATGTCAATTTCTGCAACAAAACGTCTTACATTCATCAACAAAATCATCATCGGTCTGGCTGTCAGCAGCACATGCATGCTGGCGGCCCTGAGCTATGCCGTAATCGGGATTTCCACCATACACAACATGGAGATCGAGATCGCCCGCAAGGATATCCGTTCCGCCACACAGATCCTTAAACTGGGTGACCTGTTATTGGCCCAGCAGCGCTACGCCGGCAGATATCAGATTCTGGGCAGCGACGAGTTCCGTGAATTGTTTCAGCAGAATGCGGAACAATTCACGAATGGCCTGGAAACCCTGAAACAGGTACATGGAGGCAACCGGCTGGAAGAGCTTGTGAAATCCCATCTTGCCTATCTGGAGATGACCAGCCGCATTTTCAAGGGCGAGAAGGTAGATGACAGTAGGCTGAGGAACGCGGCCAGTGCGGTAAGCTCCGGTATCGAACTGCTTCGCAGGGAGCAGTTGCAGCTATTGGAAGAAAAGCTGCATGTGTCCGGACAGCACAAGGACAGCACGCTCAAGTGGACAATTCTGCTGGCTGTTGGAGGGGTGCTGATTGCGCTGATTGCTTCCGCTTATACGATTTTTACCCTGGTCACCTCGGTGAGAAAGCTGCAGAAGGCTACCCACAGGATCGCAGAAGGGCATTTCGATCACGACCCGCAGATACCGGAAGGGGACGAGATCGGCACGCTGGCCCAGGATTTCATGCGTATGGCCACCCGTCTGAAAGAACTAGAACAGCGCAGCCTGGATGCCAGCCCATTAACCCGTCTGCCGGGTAACATCGCCATTGAGCGGGTTATTAATCACCTGCTGCGTGAACAGAAGCCGTTTGCCATGTGCTATCTGGATCTGGACAACTTCAAGTCCTACAACGACCGTTACGGGTATATCAGGGCCAGCGAGATGATCAAGGAGGCAGGCCATGTCATCTACAATGCGGTTAACCGGTTGAACGACCCGGAAGCGTTTGTCGGTCATATTGGTGGGGACGACTTTGTGGTAATCATCAGTGAAGATCTGGCGCCAATGGCCTGTCAGACCATTATTAGGGATATCGACGACATGGTGCCGTCCTATTATTCAGAGGTTGACCGCAAGGCGGGGGCAATCGAAGGGCTGGACCGTTATGGTGTCCCCAGGCGTTTTCCGCTGGTATCCATCTCGATTGCGGCACTGGTCTGCCGGCCCGGTGAATATGGCTCGGCAGCAGAAATCGCCAACGCTGCGGCAGAAGTGAAGGATCGCATCAAAGGGAACTCAGGCAGCAACTATTTGATTATACACAGGTGATGCAAGGAGATGCCATGAGCGGGAGAATATCGTTGCTGCTGGTAATGCTGATGCTGTCATGCCTGGGTGGGTGCGCAACCACATCTGGCCCCGGCGCCGCTGACAGCCTGGAACGTGCCCTTGAGAACATGCGGAAAAATGATGCTGCAGCCGCACGGCAGCATCTGGAACAGGCCGTAACATTGCCGGCTGTTGCCGGTGTTACCGATGAGGCATTGTTCCGACTGGCGCTGGTCCGGCTGGGCGGCAATGGAGAGCGGAGTGATGTCGCCGCCTCCCTGCTGCTGTTGCAGCGGCTGCGGAAGGAATATCCGGCAAGCATCTGGACGGCCCAGTCGGAAGGGCTGCGTAACATATTGGCGTTATCACAGAAAAGCAAACGTGACCAGACAGGGGAACTCAGGTCACTCAGGGAGCGCAACAGTCAGTTGCAGCGTGAAAAACGCGAACTGCGTGAAACCATCGAACGGTTGAAAATGCTGGACCTGGAGCTGGAAAAGAAGAAGAGACGCTTCAAATAGAAATGAACTGTGTTGAAATAACTGCGGTGAAACAAAAAAGGCTTGTGTCGTTAAACACAAGCCTTATTGTTTTTTTGGTGGAGCTGAACAGGATCGAACTGTCGACCTCTTGAATGCCATTCAAGCGCTCTCCCAACTGAGCTACAGCCCCACATCAAGTGGAATCCTCTTTTAACAAAATGGCTGTTGCCTGTCAACACAAAATTATACAGTTTTTTGTGAATGTGTCTTTGGGCTTGACTGCCAAAGCAGGTTTACAGTATATTGCCAAAACTCTGCCGGAGTGGTGAAATTGGTAGACGCACTGGACTCAAAATCCAGCGCCCGCAAGGGCATGCCGGTTCGACCCCGGCCTCCGGCACCATCTGAGAATTTAAGGCCTTGCAGATTTTCCCTGCAAGGCCTTTTTTCTTTGTCTGGGGGGGGTGAAAGATGTAGCAATTTAATAGGGGTAATAAATTGCCTTTGTCGCGATGTAAATTTCGATAAGAAAACTTATCAACCCTGCAATCAGCAGGATCATCGCAGCAATGAATACGATGGACACGGTCGAAGAAATCCCGAAATGCAGCATATTGCCTGAAAACATTATGGCAATGACGACACAGACCAGCAGCGCGGAAAACGTAAAAAGCGTTATGGCTGTATCCATAATCCTGGTGCGCCAGGCCAGGTTTGCAAGCTCTGCGTGTATTTTCTCGATGTATTCCGGAGAGTCCTTTTGGGCCTCAGCTACACGCTGCCTTTCAAGATAGCGGTTCCTGTCCGTAATCCGGCCCAGCCTATTGGTGGTCACGGTTAGAAATGTACCGATTGCAGTCAGCAGAAACACCGGAGCGGTGGCGGATTGGATTACATGCGAAATAACACTTATGTCTCTGAGTTCATTCATATGGCTCTCTCAATTTGTTTTGAAGTGATTATATTGAGCAAAAAATACGGCATAACTGATGGTTATGGAGAACAGCTGCTGTGTTAGCCGCTGCATCTGCCGGGTTGCAAGCTTTACAGATATTATCAAGGCCCTCAAAGAGGAGATGCCTTTTCTAATCGTCTGATTCATTAAGTCTTATTAGCCGGTGCCCCTCAAAAACAGTAAGTGCATATTTGTATCGTATGTAATACTTTTATTCTAATAGCACTGCAATTGTATTGTATTTAATACCATCCTGTTGTTGCAGGATGTCTGCGGCCATCTGTTAACCACCCACCTTTGCGCGTTGCTCACTTCCCCCTAAAAATAGGGGGGATACAGGGGGGTACAATTTTCGTGTTGTTTGTGGACAAATATGCCGTAATAACGTTTTCATTACTCTACGGCCTGGTCGCGGTAAAGATCGCCCGCAGCGGTGCCGGGTGCCCTTCGATGGTCTTCTCCGCATCATGCGGATCAAGAAAATCCGGCAGAGATTCAAACCGCATCCACTCTGTTGAGCGTTGCTCTCCGCAGCTGGTACGGGTCGCATCGACGCATCTGATCTCACTGAATCCGCAGCGCTGCAGCCATAAGGTCAGCGCCGCAATTGACGGCAGGAACCAGACATTGCGCATTTTGGCGTAACGTCC
>DAONZY010000057.1:0-16326 GCA_035407085.1 Deltaproteobacteria bacterium
TGATAGATTTTCTGAGGTGCTGGCATGGGCCTGCTCAAATCTGGACCAAGATTTGAACATTGAAACCTTGGCCGCACGCGCCGGCATGAGCAGGAGGACCTTTACACGCCATTTCCGGCAATACACCGGCACCAGCACAGTGGCATGGTTGTTGGAGCAGCGCTTGGAACTGGCCCAGAAACTGCTGGAAACTTCAGGGGCATCGGTAGAGGTGGTGGCGCAAAAAGCAGGTTTCGGATCGGCATTGTCATTGCGTAAACACTTTATCAGGGCGTTCAGCATCTCGCCCGGCAGATACAGGAAGGAATTCCGCTCCACATAAAAAAGGCATGGTGTCTATTGCACCATGCCTTCAATCAGCTCTCTCCACCCTGCCGTCAGCCACTAGGGGCCTCCAGCGAGTTCATTTAATGTGGGCAACCATGTACCGCTTCAGGCAATTCCCGCGCAATGGGGCAGCTCACCACGGTAACGACAGTCCCCCGATTCAACAATTATTCCGCCCGGGCACGTAATACTAGCGAACAGGGCAGAGAGAGCAATACTTACGATTAGATTATTACACGCCCGATAGCCTGTTTTCAAGCGATTTGATTAAAACCCGAGAAACGGCAAAAGCCGTCTGACCTCACCCATCAGGTGCTCAAAACCTAGAAAATTGAGAGACTGCGGCCCGTCGGAGAGGGCCCTCTCCGGTTCGGGATGCACCTCGATCAGCACGCCGTGGGCGCCGGCCACCAAAGCGGCCAGCGTCATCGGTAATACCAGGCTGCGCTTACCGGTGGCGTGGGAGGGGTCAACCATAATCGGCAGGTGCGAAAGCTCCTTGATCAACGGCGCCACCGCCAGGTCCAGTGTATTGCGGGTGGCGGTCTCGTAGGTGCGGATACCACGCTCACAGAGCACCACCTGTACATTGCCCTCGGCCAGGATATACTCGGCAGCAGCCAGAAACTCTTCGATAGTGGCGCTCATGCCGCGCTTGAGCAGCACCGGCTTGCGTATCCGCCCCACCTCCCTGAGCAGGTCGAAGTTCTGCATGTTGCGGGCGCCGATCTGCAGCAGATCGCTATATTCGGCCACCAGTCCCACGTTGTCCGGACTCATCACCTCGGTCACGACCGGCAGACCGCTGGCCTTGCCGGCCTTGGCCAGCAGGATCAAACCCTCTTCGCGCAACCCTTGAAATGTATGCGGCCCGGTCCGCGGTTTAAAGGCCCCTCCGCGCAGCATATCCGCGCCGGATTTTCTCGCAAACAGAGCGGTTTCCATAATCTGCTCTTCGCTCTCCACAGCGCAGGGGCCGGCCACCACAACCGGACGGCACCCCTGCCCGATGCGGACGCCACAGACATCCACAATGGTATCCTCGGGATGAAAATCACGCGAGACCAGTTTGTAAGGTTTGGAAACATGGATGACCCGCTGCACGCCCGGCAGTTCCAGTATCTTGCTATCGTCCACATACCCCTGGTTACCCAGAACGCCGATGGCGGTACGCTCACTGCCGGGGATCGGCGCTGCGGTCAAGCCCATCTCACGGATCACCTGATTGACAGCATCAATATCAGCCTGAACAGCATTATGATTCATTACAATCAGCATAATAGACACTCCTGTTGTTTTGCTGCAATGAACGCCTGCGCCAAAAATAAAAGGCGGCTACACCGTGCCGCCCTACTCGTGGCATTCTGCCATCTTCTGCAACCTGTCCATCTGCAGAATCACCACCCGGCTGCCCTGCACCTCGATAACACCTTCATCCTTGAGCTTGCGCAGCGTACGCGAGATGGTTTCACTGGCTGTCCCCAGCCGTGCGGCCAGCTCACCCTTTCTAACCCCCAGATCCACATAGGTGATGCCGGCATAACAGGTGGAATTTTCTCCGGCCCTGCGTAACAGAAATGCCGACAGCCTTGAGGTGACATCGGCAAAGGAGAGCTCTTCAATCTGTTTTACAAACTGACGCAGCATTAGCGACATGGAAGCCACCAGATTGAGCGCGAAACCGGGATGGCTGCTCACCAGCTCCATGAATCCGGATCGGGGCAAAAACAACGCCTCCCCGGAAGCCATGGCCCGAGCCTCGGCAGGATAGGTGCCATCTCCAAAAAAAGCCGCCTCTGCAAAGGTTTCACCCGGTCCGACAAAGTGCAGCACCTTTTCACGGCCATCCGGAGACACCCGGCAAAGCTTGATACTGCCAGAGACCAGCAGATAGAAACCAGCAGCCTGCTCGCCCGTACAAAAAAGCGTATCTCCCTTTTTGAACTTGCGCTGCTGTGTAATCCTGGCAAGCGCTGCCAGATCGTTGTCGCTCAGACCGGAAAAAATCAGGGTTTTTCTAAGTAATTCGATCAGTTCCATTTAGCCACAATACTTTCGCCACTGAGGGCACAGAGTCAACCAAGTGCCAACAAACAGAGTCAAAAACTCACAAGTACGGTATGTTACAGACAACTTTTCCTCTGAGTTCTCTGTGCCCTCTGTGGCAAACAATCATGCTTTATCCAAGAATGTCTTAACCTTATCGGCCACCTGCGGGGCGGTGAAACCGAATTTCTCAGCCAGAATCTCGCCCGGTGCAGATGCACCGAAATGATCGATGCAGATACACAGTCCATCCATACCGACCAGGCGTCCCCACGACACGCCGCAACCGGCCTCAAAGGCCACCCTGGGCACTCCGGCAGGCAGGACCTGATTAATGTAATCAACCGGCTGGGCGGTAAACTGCTCCAGGCACGGCACCGAAACAACACTTGCCATGATACCGGCGGACGCCAGCAACCCGGCCGCTTCAACCGCCACATGTACCTCAGAGCCGCTGGCCATGATAGCCACGTCCGGGGTGCGTTCCGGTGAAGAGACAACATAGCCGCCCCTGGCCGCATCAGCCACACTGAAACCGGATTGACGCCTGATCACCGGCAGCTTCTGGCGGGACAGGATCAGAGCCGTCGGCCCGTCACTATAACGCAAAGCCATATCCCATGCCACGGCGGTTTCCAGGCCATCTGCCGGGCGGATGACCTGCAGCCCCGGGATCAGGCGCAGAGATGCAACATGCTCGATAGGCTGATGGGTAGGACCGTCTTCACCGACAAAAAATGAGTCATGGGTGAAGATATAGATCGACTGAAGGTTCATCAGGGCCGACAATCGCACCGCCGGACGGCAGTAGTCGGAGAATACCAGGAAGGTTGCGCCGTAAGGTATGATGCCGCCATAGAGTCCCATGCCGTTCATGACAGCCCCCATGGCATGTTCACGGATACCGAAGTGCAGGTTGCGGCCGCCAAAGGCGCCGGCCTGGACAGATGCCGAGCCCCTGATATCACTGTTGTTGGAAGGGGCCAGGTCTGCCGAGCCGCCAATCACCGCAGGCACCAGTTCGGCCACCTTCTGCAGCACATTGCCCGACAGGGAACGGGTCGCACCGTCCTTGCCGTCCACTACGGCCAACAATTCGTCCAGCAGATTGGCCGGCAGCCGTTTGTTCCACATCTCGTCCCACAGCTTGGCCTTTTCCGGGTTGGCGGCATGCCAGGCACTGAAACCGCGCTGCCAGGCGGCATAGCGCAGCTTGAGATGTTCCACCCTTGCTGCGCAGATATCACGCACCTCTTGCGGCACCTCAAAGGCATCATACTGCCACCCCAGACTGGCGCGGGTTGCCGACAACTCCTCCTTGCCGAGCGGGGAGCCATGGGCGCCGGCCGAATCCTGCTTGGCTGGGCTGCCATAGGCGATATGGGTACGGGCCATGATCAGCGAAGGGCGTTCCTTTTCCGATTTGGCCAGGGAAATCGCCGCCATGATCTGGTTGTAATCATGGCCATCAATACGCTGCACATGCCAGCCGCAGGCCTCGAAACGCTTGGCAACATCCTCGGACCAGGCCAGGTTGGTCTGCCCCTCAATGGTGATGCCATTATCATCATAGATATAGACCAGATTACCCAGTTTGAGATGTCCGGCCAGCGCCGCGGACTCGTAGCTGATACCTTCCTGCAGGCAGCCGTCACCGGCCAGGGCATAGATGGTATGGTCAATCGGCTTGAAGTCAGGTGTATTGAAACGCTCGGCCGCCATTTTAGAGGCGATGGCCATGCCAACGCCATTGGCAAACCCCTGTCCCAAAGGACCGGTGGTGACCTCCACCCCGACGGTATGACCAAATTCAGGGTGACCAGGGGTTTTACTGTCCCACTGGCGGAAATTCTTCAACTCATCGATCGGCAGATCGAAACCGAACAGATGCAGCAGGGAATAGAGCAGCATCGACCCATGGCCGGCCGAGAGGACAAAACGATCACGGTTGGGCCAGCGCGGATCCTCCGGATTGAAGTTCAGGTAATTGCCCCACAGGGCAAAGGCACAATCCGCCGCCCCCATCGGCAGGCCGGGATGACCGGAATTGGCCTTCTCTACCGCATCTGCGGATAAAAAACGGATCGCATTGGCACACAGTCGCGCCTTGTCTTTTGGAATCTGTACGTGTTGCATTACTGTCCCTTTCGGATGTTTATTTAAAGTGGTTAAACCCTTGTTTTTCGGGAAGATAGGGGGTTCCATCGGATTCAAGAACGGTGGTTCCGGGCAGATTGGATACTATACCAATAGCCGTGGCCGGAACACCAGATTTTTTGACAAGGCGGGAAATTTTTTCCCGATGGGCAGCCGGGGCGGTAAACAGCAGTTCGTAATCCTCGCCGCCGGACAGCAGCAAGTGTTTGGGGAAAACCGTCAATTCTGCCGCAATCCGCCGGAATGTCTCTGAAACCGGCAGGGCATCAAGCCGGATCGTGCCTCCGAAGCCGGACGCAGCGGCAATATGCCCGAAATCGGCAATCAAACC
This sequence comes from Deltaproteobacteria bacterium, assembly GCA_035407085.1. GTDB lineage: Bacteria > Desulfobacterota > Desulfuromonadia > Geobacterales > Pseudopelobacteraceae > JBGSQR01. The sequence goes on from DAONZY010000057.1 coordinate 4,862, forward strand.
ATCGCTGACATCGATCATGGCCGAGACCAGTCCGGATTCGGCCAGCAACCGGCCAGACATGGCACGAGGAAACGGATCCAGCAGTCGCAAAGACAAGCTGTCAGACAGATCGCCCACCCATGCCGGGAGCCTGCCTTCCAGGCATTCCAGTGCCAGGGCCGCGTCCCCCAGCGTGCCGGTCACCCAGATATCATCATCGGGCCGGGCGCCTGAACGGCGAATGATCCTGTCAGGGTGCTGTTCACCCATGATGGTGACCGAAATCGCCAGCCCTGAGCGTGAAGCACAGGTATCACCACCGATCAGCGTCACACCGTGATCAAAAGCCATGGAGAGCAGGCCGGCGGTAAAATCGTCCAGATATTCAACGGAGAGATCAGCAGGGACCGCCAGCGAAAGCAGCGCCCAGCGGGGGATGCCGCCCATGGCGGCAATGTCGGAGATACTGACCGCCAGGGACTTGCGTCCCAGGCGGTACGGGTCGTGCCAGCTGCGGCGGAAATGCACATCCTCCAACAGCATGTCGGTGGAGCTTAATAGCTGCATGCCGGGAGAAAGACCTGTAACAGCGGCATCATCACCGATACCGGTCAACACGCCAACACCTTTGGGGACATTGGCAGCAATCCGGTCGATCAGGCCGAATTCACCCAACTCGGCAAGCGGTTTCCCATGCGACATAATTTGTTGGTCCTCTGGCAGAAAATTTCCGGCATCCTAACAGATAGATGGCGAGCATTCAAACCTGAATCAGCATTATTAACTCGGTGAGATCCTTTACTCCCCCGCCACGCCGGTGGCCCATCGGTAATTGACCAGCGCCACGCTGTAGTCGCGCTGCGCACGGGCCAGGCTGCTACGAGCCTGCAGCAGGTTCAGCTGGGCATCATCCACCTCCAGCCGGATCTTGACACCGTATTCATACCCCTTTTCGGCCATCAGCAGCAGCCTTTCCGCCTGTCTGACCGTGCCGCCCATGGCCTGCACAATCTCCGCCGCCTCGCGCACCGCATTGCAGGCAGTGCGCACCTCCAGGGCAATCGAATCCAGCATGCTCAACTGTTCAATCTGCCTGGTGCGCAAGTCGCTTTTGGCCTGGGCCGCCTGACCGCCGGTCCGGAAACCGTCAAAAAATGGAAAGGTCAGGTAGACCCCGGCGTTCCAGGCCTCGCCGTTACTGGCGCGGTTTACGCCCTGGTCACGCACATCCAGCCAGTGCCAACCCGCCCCGCCCTTCAGGTCAATGCGCGGCTTATTGCCGCTTTCAGCGATTGTGACCAGCTCTTTATAGATGCCAATCCGCAGACGGATGTCGGAAAGCTCTGGCCGCTTTTCCGAGGCGAGCCTGAAGGCTTCTTCATAGTTCCTGATCCCATTGATATCGGACTTAAGTACGCCAGCCACATCCACCTCCCCTTCCAGTGCCAGCAAAAAACGCAGTTTCTCGCGCGCGGTGCGGATCTGGTTTTCGGTACGGATCACCTCCGGCATGGCATTTTCCACCGCCACTTCGGTCGCCAGCACCTCGTAATCGGTGGCAACCCCGACGGCATGCTTGCGCCTGGCCTCGTCCAGCAAACGTCTTTTCTGGGCCAGGTTTTCCTGGGCCAGACGATGCAGCTCACGTGTGAGCAGCACATCGTAATAAGCGGTGGACACGTCACGCCAGGCAGCCTGCCGGTATATGCGCAACTGTTCGTTGGCAGTCTTGAGCCCGACCTCGGCTGCCCGGATGGCGGCGCCGATCTTGCCCCAGGTAAACAGCGGCTGGGAAAAGCTTAGATCGGCCGTGCGGCTGAACTGGCGCGGCGTATTGCCATATAGCGCCTGCTGACTGCGATCCATGCTGTAGCTGGCCGAACCATTCAAAGAAAGCTGCGGCAGGGCCGCCGCCCGTTCCTCCACATACTTGCCCTGCACATAACGCCCGTATTCCCGCGCCTTGGCAATGTTCAGATTGCGTTCCATGGCAATCGACAGCGCCTGATCAAGCGTCAGCATCCTGACCCCGGCTGCCTGGGCCGGATCCGGAAAGACCATGGCCGCCGAAATCAAGCAGCCAATCAGCACAACGCAAAAATTAGAAAAACTGCCCATATGAATCATCACCTGAACCTGATTCTGATCTGCTCGTTCAGGTCCACCTTGACCCCCGGCAGATGCTTGAGCATTTCCATGGCCTGCTGCATATCGCCGTTCTGCGCATTGCTCAGTTTGGCCAGTTCATCCGGGGCAATCGAGAGCAGCTTGCCGAAATCGATATCAGCCAGCACAACCGTCTCACCTTCACGGTGGGTGGCATTGGTCTCCACAATCTCACCCTCGACCCGGACAGAAAGGGCAAAACGCATCCCCTCGAAGAACTGCCTGAGCATCTCCATGTCCTTGCCACCGGCTGGCGGCTGGGGCTTTGATTCCGGTTTGGCAACGCTGTCGCTGTTTTTCAGCTTGCCGTCCGTAACCGTTTTTTCAGCCGCCTTTTTGGCTGTGGGCGGCCTGGGCGAACTGATCTGCAGTGTTGCCGTATCGCCCGGCGTAAATACAAAACGGGCGGCCCTGGACGGATCCGCCTTCTCCTGCTTGCCATTCACCTTGGGCGGTGCGCTGCTCAGGGTCAGCTTATTGATGTCCGCCACGCTGTAGAAGGCCTTGTAGCCAGCAAACTGCTCACTGGATATCTTTTCACTGCGGACGAAACTGACCCCCTCGCCCATGCTGGAGGCTGCCGCCTTGAGCTTTTTCGGATCTTCCAGGCCAAAATCATCGTCCGGCTGTTTGGCGCTGCCCTTTTCGCCAAAGGCCTCTGACATGGCCTGAAGCGCCTTCTTGCTCATCAGGAAGGTTTCCTCCACCATGGCGCTGCCGTCCGGTTTGACGACCACCGTCCTTTCCACCTGAAAACAGCCGGACAACAGACACATCAGCAACAGGGAAAACAACGTTACAATCCTATGCCTTTTCATCAGCTCCGCCTTTCCACTTCCGTTTTATCCAGCCACTGAAATCATCCATGACAGTATACATCACCGGCACTACCAGCAAAGTCAGAATAGTGGAGGTCACCAGACCGCCCACCACCGCCCTTGCCATGGGGGCGCGCATCTCGGCGCCGGAACCGATGGCCAGAAACAGCGGCAGCATGCCGAAGATCATTGCCAGGGTCGTCATGACAATCGGGCGCAGCCTGACCCGGCCGGCTTCAATAACCGCCTCGCGGCGCGACATGCCGTCCCGCTGCTGCAGCACCTTGGCATAATCCACCAGCAGGATGGCGTTTTTGGTCACCAGTCCCATCAGCATGATCAGGCCGATCAGCGACATGATATTGACCGTGTCACCGGTAATCCGCAGCATGCCGGCCATGCCGACGATCGAAAGCGGCAGGGAAAACATGATCGCCAGCGGCTCGAAGAACGACTCGAACTGGGCCGCCAGGATCAGGTAGACAAAGGCCACCGCCAACAACAGGGACTCGGCCATGTAACCAAATGATTCAGCCATGTCCTCGGCCTCGCCAGACATGTCGATATGGTATCCGGGCGGCATATTGATCCGCTTTGCCGCGGCCTCCACATGCTTGACCGCCGTTCCGATCGGCAGATCATCCAGGTTGGCGCTGACCGTGATCTGTCTGGACAGGTCACGGCGGTTGATCTCGGTCGGCGAGGCTGCCGTAACAGCACTGGTGAGGCTTGCCAGCGGAACAAGCCGGGGGCTGCCGTCAGCAGTGACGACAGAAACCTTCAGATCAAGCACCTGGGACGGATTCTGTCTCATAGTTTGGGGCAGACGAACGCGCACATCAACGGCATCGCCATCTTCATCCTCATAGGTGGAGACTGCCTCGCCGCCAACCAGCCGACCAAGCACAGATACGATGTCATTAGTGGTCACCCCCGCGGAAAGCGCCCGCTCCCGATCCACCCGCAGGCGGTATTCGGGTATGTCATTTTCCAACGTCATGGCGATGTCAACGATGCCACTGACTTTGTAGAGTTCATCCTTCAGGCGGCTGCCCAACTGTTTCAATACGACCAGATCATCCCCCTTCAGATTGACATTGAGCGGCTTCTGCGGTCCGCCGATCTGGCCGACCTCCTCGATGGAGAAGATGATACCCGGTACCCGGTTGAAACGCTCACGCACCTCCTGCTGCAACACAAACTGGTTCCGGCGCCCTTCACTGCGTTCCTTCAGCTTGACATACAGCAGGCCGTCGCGCACCGTGCCATTGTCACCGGCGCCGATAGTGGCATAGGTATGGGCTATATCCGGTATTTTCCCCACAATCCCCAGCAATGCATTCAGTCGGTTCTCAGTTTCAGCCAGGGAAGCATCCGGCGCGCTCTTGAATGATACCTGGAACTCACCCTTGTCATACTGGGCCATAAAAGAGGATTCCAGGGTCAGGAAGATCATCGTTCCTGCCACGAACGACCCCAGCGCCGACCAGACCACAAAGCGGCGGTGATCCAGAGCCCAGCCAATCATCACACGATAACGGTCGCCGGTCCGATCGAACCAGGTATTGAAGCGTTCCAGCCAGGCCGCCAACCCCTTGCGCCGCCCCTGCATGTGAATCGAAGGGTCATGCCAGCGTGACGAAAGCATCGGGTCGAGTGTAAAGGAAACCAGCAGGGAGACCAGCACGGCAAAGGTCACGCTGATGCCGAACTGAAAGAAGAACCGGCCCACAATGCCCTTCATATAGGCCACCGGCACAAAGACCGCCACAATCGACATGGTGGTGGCGAACACTGCCAGCCCGATCTCGGCCGTGCCGAAACGGGAGGCCTCCATGTGGTCCTTGCCCATCTCCAGATGGCGGACGATGTTCTCACGCACCACGATGGCATCATCGATCAAAAGGCCGATTGCCAGCGACAGGGCCATCAGGGTCATCACGTTCAGGGTCATGCCCAGGGCGTTCATGATGATGAAGGTGGCGATCACCGAGATCGGCAGGGTCACGCCGGTAATGATGGTCGAACGCCAGGAGTTGATGAAGCAAAACACGATCAGCACGGTCAGGATGCCGCCGATCACCAGGGTTTCCTTGACATCAGCCAGGGATTCCCGGGTCATGACCGAACCGTCACGCACCATGGTCAGCTCCACACCCGGGGGCAGTTCCTGCTGCACCCGCTGCATGACCTTCCGAACCGTATCCACCAGTTCCACCTGGTTGCCGCCGGACTGTTTGTAGATATCCAGGCCAATGGCCGGCCGGCCGTCCACCAGCGCCAACTGGCGCTTTTCCTCGCTGCCATCGCTTACCCGGGCCACCTCACCCAGCTTGATCGGACGGCTGCTGCGCCGGGCAATCACCATGTCGCCGTACTGGTCGGCGCGGGCCGGCTTGCCATCGATGCGCAGCGGGTATTCGGCCGTGCCGCGGGTGATGCGCCCTAAAGGCGCGTTGGTATTTTCCGAGCGAATGCCGTTAACAATGTCGTTAACCCCCAGCCCCAGGCTGTCCAGCCTGACCGGGTCGATATCCACATTAACCTCGCGCTTGCGGCCACCGACCATATCTACCTTGCCCACTCCGGCCACACTCTCAAAGCGCTTCTTGACCTTCTTCTCCACCAGCGTGGTCAGTTCACGCTGGGACATGCTTGTGGACTGTACCGCCAGTGAGGCCACCGGCGCGGCATTGAAGTCCAGTTTCTGGATGATCGGTTCCTCGATGCCCTTGGGCAGATTGCCGCGGATCGAGGCCACCTTGGCGCGCACCTCCTGGGCGCAGTCGTTGACCTTTTCTTCCAGCCGGAACTCGACCACCACCGTGGAAACCCCCTCACGGGAGGTGGAATAGACATGCTTGACACCGGCCACCTGGTTGACCGCCTCCTCGATCCGCTTGGACAGCTCCCGTTCAACGGTCTCTGGCGACGCACCGGGGAATTTGGTCACCACGGATATGACCGGGAATTCCACATTGGGAAACATCTCCACCGCCAGCTGTCGGTATGAAAAGATACCCAGCACCAGCAGCGACAGGATCAGCACAGTGGCGAAGATCGGGCGTTTTATGGAAAGGTCGGACAGGATCATTTTTCAGCCGCCTTGGGCAGCTCCACCCGGTCACCGTCCTTGAGATTGAATCCGCCGCGCACCACGTACTGTTCGCCGGCCTTCAGGCCGGAGACGATCTCGACCAGCTCGTTAGTAACACTGCCGCTGGTCACCTCCCGACTGCGGGCCAGGCCGTTTTCCACAACAAACAGGATGCCCTTTCTGGCAGTCAGATCAAAACCGTTGATGGCGTTGCGCGGTACCTGCAACACATTGGCCCGCTTGCCGATAATGATGCGCCCTTTGGCAAACAGCCCCCCTTTCAACACCTCCGGCACATTCGGCACCTCGGCGATCACCTTCATGGAGCGGTCACTGGCGGACAGTTCCGGGTTGACATGCATCACCCGTCCGCTGAACAGCTTGCCGGGCATGGAATCCACACTGAACTCCAACGCCTGACCGGGTTTGATGCGTGCCGAATCCACGGAAGAGACCGCAAAGGTCAGATTGAGCAGACGATTGTCGACAATGCGGAAGATCGGCTTGCCGGCCGCTGCATCGCTGACCAGATCGCCCACATTGACGTCGCGCATTGCCACGTTGCCAGCCATGGGGGCATTGACCGCCCCCTTTGCCAGCCTAAGCCTTGACTGGCGCAACTCTTCACTGGCAACCCCGATCTGGGCAACTGCCGCACCGACCCGGGCCCGGGCCGCCTCAACCTCGGTGCGGGCGTCGTCCATGGCCTGCTGGGTCGCCAGTCCAGCTGCCTTGAGTTTAACCATGCGGGTCTCCTCCCGGTCGGCCCGGTTAAGCGCCACCTGCGCCTGGGCATGGGAGGCCCGTGCAGATTCCAGACCGGCCTGGGCCCGTTTGACCTGCGCCTCGGTTTCAGCCACATCGATCAGCGCCAGCGGCTGCCCTTTACGGACCCGCACCCATTCATGCACATAAACCCGTCTGACCTGCCCCGATATCTGGCTCTTGACATCAACCGAGAATTTCGGTTCCAGGCTGCCAGTAACCTCAATCTGCTCGGTAATCTCCGAAACGGCCGCCGTCTGCACATCAACGGCAACCGGGGGTTTGGACGCACTTTTCTCACCGCCGCAGGCGGCCAGCATCACCAAAGCCGCCAATATCAACCATCCCTTTTGCACACCCATGATCAGCTCCGCTCCGTTGATTTTGCTCCGATACCGCTGAACAGCATCATTACCATGCGCTGAATGAATGTGCGGTCAATGCGCGGTTTGACCTCGCAGAGCATCTCCTCGATAGATGCATTCAGACAGGAAAGGATCACCCATTGCATATCGCTGCTGTTGCCCGGCCTGACCTCACCCCGTTCCACACCCTCCAGGATGATCCCGTCCAGCACCTCAAGGATCCTGTCGTAAAAACGCTCCAGGTCATAGTGGGGCGCCCCCTGGGGCGGTCCGAAATAGGTCGAAAACATCAGCCGCACCGTATCCTTGATACCGACCGCCGTGTCATAGATCCCGCAGCAGAAGTGGATCAGCCGCTCCGCCGCATGCCCTTCAAAACGGGTCAACCGGGCCAGAACCAACTCCATCAAGGCATAACTCTCGTGCATCAGCTGCAGGTAGAGCCCCTCCTTGCTGCCGAAATAGTAATATAGCACCGGTTTGCTGACACCGGCGATGGCACACAGCTCCCTGACCGAGGTCGCGGCGTAACCCCGCTCGGTAAACAGCACCAAAGCCGCACGCATCAGCCGTTCCCGCGCCTCACTGGTCATATTTTCCGTTTGTAATCCGCAATTCATCCGACCCCTCCCCGGGATAATACCTACCGGTCGGTATAATTTGTCATACATTATTTGTCAATGGGAAATTTACTGCAGCAGGTTGCGGATGGCCAGGATAATGGGAGCGTGGATCAAATGGCACTTTCCGAGGTGGGTCAACTTTGCACTTCGCTAACACAATACAGCTTCAACTGTAAGATGAAGGATCATGAGATCGGGCTGTACTACAATATTGTGGGCAAACACTTGTGTCTGGCTGACATTCATATAAGGACCAGTTGTCAGTTGTGAGCCATGTCGCCCCGAACACCCTGGAATTAGATTTCTTGACTGGCAACAAGGGGTGCTGTACAGTGCTCCTGTACATTAAAAGGAGACTTTGTCATGCTACAAACAACCTATACCAATGCCAGGGCCAATTTCGCTGGGCTATGTGACGAGGTAACAGAAAACAGAGAGATCGTTCTTATTCGTCGTCGCAAGGGCAACAATGTGGCTATGATTGCCGCTGATGAACTGCAAAGCTTGGTGGAAAGTGCTCACCTGATGCGTTCCCCCCAAAATGCCGAAAGACTTCTAGCCGCACTGGAACGGGCACTGAAGGGGGATGGAACAGCATCTTCAGTGAGGTTGCTTCGTTCCGAGGTTGGTCTTGAAGACTAAACTCCGGGATACTGTTTTTCAGCCGGAGTTTCGGGAAGACCTGCGTTACTGGGTGCAGACTGACCGAAAAATCGCTTTGCGGGCTTTTGATTTGATAGAAGCCATCACGCGCGACCCTTTTACAGGTATCGGCAAGCCAGAACCGCTCAAATACATTTCATCCGGCACTTGGTCGCGACGCCTCACACAAGAGCACAGAATTGTCTATCTTGTTCGTGATGACAGAATCGATTTTCTTCAGGCGCGCTACCACTATTAATCACCGCCATATATTTCATCGCCAAACCCAACTTTGGGTAGGAAGAAGATATCGGCATCTTCACCACTGAGCTAATAGAAATTGCAAAATGTCAGTACCTGACACCTATGGGTCACCCATCGTTATCTAGCTGGAAAGACTCTGAATCAGACAGCTCCACCACGTTTTTGAAATGCTTTTTGTACTGGTGTGCATGCTCAGTATGTATCGGTATCAGGCATTTGGGACTTATGGCAGCGGCAAAGCGTTTGAGGTCTGCAAATGTCGCATGGCCGCCCGTATGCACATATGCAAATGCTGCTCCGGCAACCTTGCCATTCCTGATAGTTTGCAGAAATATTTCTGGTCTGCTGTAGGGCTTATTGATGGCAGAGTTTTCAAGATATCCCTGCCATTGTGAGTAAATCACCTTGAAAGGCGAATCCGGGTTCGTAAACCGTTTCATAAACAAGCACGCTGGAACCTTGAGTAGCATCAAGTAGAGGTGAGGATTTGCACTTAACTCTGGGCCGGACACACGGTTGCGATTTGCTCGGTCATAAAATGATCCGAACATTTCCCTATTTTCTGGCGCTCTAAGAATCGCTGCTCTCTTCGGATCAAAGGCTACCTTAACTAGCTTCCAGTCTATGTTAGGGACATTGTTGGTGACGAGCTTCATCTGTTCCAGAACCCACGCAGTGTAAATATCGATAACCAAGCTTTTTCCGGTACGTTTGCAGGCACGGTAGGCAGAGACAAGCCGGTCAATATTCTGAGATGAAGAGATCAAAAATGATATGTTCTTTTGTTCAGTGAGTATTGCTTCAATTGCCTTCTCGACACTTCGTTCAGTCGGAAAGTCGCTGTTGCTCCTGCCCAGCATGGTTCCTTCCATGAGCATGGCATCGATACCGACCGGAGGGTTTTTGATGATGTTGTCGTAGAGAACTGACTTCCTGCCATGACCGCGAAAATCTCCAGAATAAAAGAGCTTCTTGCCGCCAGTCTCTATCAGGAAGGCATAAGAATCCGTGGCCGAATGGTCGACGAGGTATGGTGTGATCGTGATTGAGCCAATACTGAACGGCTGCCAGGAAGAGATGTATCTAAATTCATTTGCCAGTGGCGGCCGCCTGAGAAATTTTCGAGTGGCCTCAAGCAGGTATTTGGCAACACGCCCGATGTAGATGGGGGTGTTGTTTGGAAGTGTTTCGACAAAGCCGCAGTGATCCTGGTGCGGATGGCTGATTATGACCGCATCAGCGACAAGATCTCCTGAACTGAGCGGCACGCTGGTATCTGATAGCGGCAGACCTGCATCAAAGAGGATGGTTGTCGTGCCTGAAGATACTCGGATGCAGGTGCCGCCGATCTCATGTGAGCCTCGTTGAATCCTTACTTCCACTTGCTTGAATCCTCCCATAGCATACCGTCATCTGATCGAACCATTTTGACGGCTTTGTGCGTTTTACTGAGTTCATCATTGACTTTTATGGCTTTTTCCCAGCATGAACTGTTTTTAGACGATTTATAATCGGTGACAGCCAACACTCCTTCAACACATCCGAATCCACTTTCAGGGAGTCGTTCAAGTGCAAACTTCGGCAATAACCCCAATTCAACCCGTTGTCGCACCATTTTTATGATATCCGTTGATATTCCATCAAGTTGACTTGAAAATACCCCCCGATAAACAGCAGCCTGAAGCGGCCCCCAGTATATCCCAGAAGTATAAGTCCCGTGTTTGAGTTCAATGCAGACAAGCTGCTTATTGGGACCTATCGCGAGAAAATCAAGTTCATCTCCAAAATCATGGTCATCCGACTTTTCGTTCGGACGTCCCCAAACACGAGGATCTGACAGCTGCAGCTTATTTTTTACCGACTGGACGGCTTCTTTATATGCTGTGAAAAAACGCTTTTTATCTTCAGAATTGTCAAACCCCAAAACTGATTCACGATCAACGATCAGCCACTCACTTTCAGGCTGCCAGTTTCTTCCATGTGCTATGCTCAGCCTGTTTGACCAATACCCCTCTTTTAAGTTGTCGAAGTATCGATCATTTACAAGATTTTTGGTGCTAATGACTTTTGAGAGAAACGCGCAAACCTTATTTGCCGCAGCATCAACATCGTCAAGGGTTGTGACAGCTTTCAAGAGATTGAACTCAGAAGCACAGCCATCTTTCATTCCATAAGATTTTGAACGGAATGAAATTTGATTTTGCTCTATTCCAGAAAACCCAATGGTAAGCAGACACGTCCCGCCATGGTAAACCATTAACTCAGAATTCTCTCTGAGATGGATATCAAATGCGTATTCGGTTTCATCGTTCAGGTCACTTATTTTGTTCAGTAACAGCGGAAGGTTCAGCCGTAACATTGCTTTCATCTGACCATCGCCGAAACAGCGAATATATCTGGACCGAACAGCATTCTGTGGCATATGCTCTTCCTCATTGCAGTGATAAATCAATTCCGCCTGTTCTTCCGTAAGGCCGCATTCCATTGCAACTTTCTTGAGGTCTTTTCTCAGTTCCAAGGAATATTCACCGTCATCAAGTAGTTCTTTGTGTAACGCTGTATCTGATTTCCGGCCGTTTTCATCCAGATAAAACATCTCGCCATTTTGTTTCATATCATCCTTCCATATGCATAAATAATAAAGCGTTACCCTAATTCGGCGAGCATTGGAGATGCTACCTCACAGGGCTATGTCAACCGCCACGTTTATTTTCCAGTCCCGTCGCCAAAGTTATTTTCCAGTTTG
>DAONZY010000058.1:0-16216 GCA_035407085.1 Deltaproteobacteria bacterium
CCTCAATCGTGTTGCCGTCGTCATCCCTGCTGCTGTCATCCGGCTGCTTGCGCCGGCCGAGTGACAGAAAGGCCCGTCGGATGTCGCTCTGCAGGATCACCACAATCAGAATCAATGCCGAGGAATAGATGCTGTCAAACAGCAGGGCGGTGGACACCAGACCGGAAAAATGCGAGGCGTAAAAGATGGTAAAGAAGATCAGCAGCAGAATCAGCAGGCGGGTGGCAACTTCCCTTCTCAGAAACCGGGCGAACACATATACCAGCACAGCTATGATCAAGATGTCACAAATGTCGAACAGTGTCAGGTTGTCAAGCATGTCCGGCATCCAGTCCCTCTTTCCAGTGCGTGTTGGTCAAGTAAGGCGGTAACCGCTTCAGCAGATCTGTCCGGACTCCAGGTTGTGCGTAACAGCATGGGCCATGTCTGCCACATCGCGCATGGCCGCCACGTCATGAACCCGCACGATGGACGCACCATTGGCAATTGCCAGGGCGGTTGCAGCGGCTGTGCCGAACTGTAACTGGTCGGTTGGTTTACCCAGTGTGCGGCTGATGAAGGACTTGCGGGATGCGCCGATCAGCAGGGGGTAACCGAGCCCTGAGAACTCGCCCAGCCGCCTCAGGATTTCAAGGTTGCCCTCGACAGATTTACCGAACCCGATTCCCGGATCAACGGCAATCTGTGACGGAGCAATGCCGGCATCCAGGGCTGCTTGCACCGAATATTGCAATCCGGCGAAGATACTGCCGATCAGGTCGTCATAGCTGGTGTTCGACTGCATGGTGTCCGGTTTGCCACGGGTATGCATCAGCACGATGGCGGCCCTGTGTTTTGCCGTAATATCGGCCAGCAGCGGATCAAAGGTCAGCCCGCTGATGTCGTTGACGATTTCCGCGCCGGCATCCAGGGCGGCCTGTGCGACAGCCCCCTTCCAGGTGTCAATCGACAATGGACAGTCGGTGCGTGCCTTGATCGCCGTGATGACGGGGGCTGTGCGACGAATTTCCTCTTCTGCGCTGACCGTGGCGGCGCCGGGGCGGGTGCTTTCACCGCCGATGTCGATGATGTCGGCGCCCTGGTCAATCATCTCCAGCGCCCAGTCCAGTGCCCTGCTGTGATCCAGGAATGTCCCGCCGTCTGAAAAAGAGTCGGGAGTGATGTTGAGGATCCCCATCACAAGCGGTCTGCTGAGCGAAATCTCACGCTGGCAGGTCTGCCAGATGCGCACGCCAGCATGGGTATTTGCCATCAGTCCGGAGATCTCTGCTGCCAGGCCGGCAAGCCCGAATGGCTGACGGCGCAGTTTGATGCATAGCCTGTGCAACTGTTTGGCGGTGCCGATCAGGATCGCATCGGTACTTTCGATGCTGCAGGCCACTGTTCCGCGGGCCACTGCCGCGTCCCCGCCCAGGGCCAGCATCTCCTGCTTGACTATGTTGGCCTGGCGGCACTGCAGTCCGCACAGCTTCAGGCAGTAATGCTCCATCTTGGGTGACATGCGGGCGATGCCGGCCGGATCGACACCGATCCTTTGCAGCTCCTGCCTTGCTTCGAACGGAGAACGGATCAACAGTGTTCTTGCCGCAAAATTGCCCATGGGCTAGGCCTGGATGTCGGTATGCTGTTCCTGAGTCTGCTCCAGTCCCGCTGTTACTTCTGCTGCCTCAGCCGCCTTGAGGGCCTTCAGGGCGTAGATCGGCGCACCGCTTGAGATAATCTCATCAACCTCTGCACCGGTCAGATTTTCCTTCTCGATCAGGCAAAGCGAGATGTTGTGCAGGTCGCTGATGTTGTCGCGCAAGATGTTGATGGCGCGCTGGTAGCTTTCCTCCACGACCTTCCTGATCTCGGTGTCGATCTCCACCGCGGTGGCTTCGCTGTAGTTTTTGTGGGTGGCCATCTCGCGGCCCAGAAAGATCTGTTCGTCCTTCTTGCCAAAGGCCAGCGGCCCCATTTTATCGCTCATGCCCCATTCGCAGACCATCTTGCGCGCCATTTCCGTGGCCCGTTCGATATCATTTCCGGCGCCGGTGGTAAATGTGTTGAAAATCAGATCCTCGGCGGCGCGGCCGCCCATCAGTACGGCGATCCTGCCGAGCAGCACTTCGCGTGAATAGCTGTGCTTGTCCTCGATCGGCAGCTGCATGGTCATACCCAGCGCCCGGCCGCGCGGGATGATGGATACCTTGTGCACCGGGTCGGAACCGGGGGTCTTGATGGCCACCAGGGTATGTCCGGCCTCGTGGTAGGCGGTGCTTTTCTTCTCTTCATCGGAGATGACCATGCTGCGCCTTTCCACACCCATCAGCACCTTGTCCTTGGCGTTGTCAAAATCGATCGCCTCGACCACACTTTTGTCCAGACGGGCGGCCAAAAGTGCGGCCTCATTGACCACGTTGGCCAGATCGGCACCGGAGAATCCCGGGGTGCCCTTGGCGATGACTTCCAGATTGACATCCGGCCCAAGCGGCAGTTTTTTGGCATGTACGCCGAGGATCATCTCGCGTCCCTTTACGTCGGGACGGGGCACGACTACCTGACGGTCAAACCTGCCAGGTCGCAGCAGGGCAGGGTCAAGCACGTCCGGGCGGTTGGTGGCGGCAATCAGGATCACGCCTTCGTTGGATTCGAAACCGTCCATCTCGACCAGCAGCTGGTTGAGTGTCTGCTCGCGTTCGTCATGGCCGCCCCCCAGTCCGGCACCGCGATGGCGGCCCACAGCATCGATCTCGTCAATGAAGATGATGCAGGGGGCGTTTTTTTTGCCCTGCATGAACAGGTCGCGTACGCGGCTGGCTCCGACACCTACGAACATCTCGACGAAGTCTGAGCCGGATATGGAGAAAAACGGCACGCCCGCCTCACCGGCTATGGCGCGGGCCAGCAGGGTCTTGCCTGTGCCCGGGGGGCCCATCAATAGCACGCCCTTGGGGATTTTGCCGCCCAGCTTGGTGAATTTTTTTGGATCCTTCAGGAAGGAGATGATTTCATGCAGTTCTTCCTTGGCCTCCTCGATGCCGGCCACATCCTCGAAGGTGATCTTGACCTGGTTTTCAGTCAGCAGTTTGGCGCGGCTCTTGCCGAAGGACATGGCCTTGCCGCCGCCGGACTGCATCTGGCGCATGAAAAAGATCCAGACACCGATCAGCAGAATGAAGGGGAACCATGAAACCAGCAGGGAAAGCCAGGAAAACTTTTCCTCATCCGGCTTGGCGGTGATGGTGACCTTTTTGTCGATCAGCTTTTTGGTCAGATCCGCATCGGAGACCGGCTTGTAGCTATGAAACTCCTTGCCGTCCTTGCCTTCGTATTTACCATAGATGTCGTTGCCCTGGATCGTGACGGCGGTGATCCTGCCGGCCTCCACCTGGGAGATGAATTCGGTGAAGTTGAGTTTTTCCGGCATGGTGCGCGGCTTGTTGAACATATTGAACAGCAGGATCATCATCAGGCTGATTACCAGCCAGAGAGAGATGTTCTTGTAGAACTGATTCACGGTTACCCCCGTTGTGAAGTGTGCAATTGCATGGGTTTTGAAACGTCATTGATAACACAGAAGCGGCTGTTTGCACAAGTGAATTGACTTATGGAATGCGTTGCCATACGTGTGTGGGGCGGGTCAATACCTGGCCGGCGCACTGGCGTCGAATGGGGGCAGCCCCTTGATTTTTGTAAACAGGGCGGTTGCCTGTCCCGGCAGGAGTGCGGCATCAGCCGACAGGCGCAATCCCGCTGCCCATAGCAGGTTGTCGGCGCTGAAAAGTAGAGGCACCCGGCGTCTTTGCCAGGACGGGAGCTTGCTGTCGATGAAGAGCTCCTTGACCTTTCTGCTGCCCTGCATGCCCATTGGCCTGATCCGGTCGCCGGGTCGGAAGCTGCGTGCCAGCCAGGGAAAGGCTGCCTTTGCCGGATCGAGCCATGCGCAGTTGCGGGGGGTGCTGAGGATGTCGTCCGGAGGGGCCAACAGGGATACCTCCAGCACCATGCCGTCCCAGAGCGGGTAGCAGCCGGGGCCGTCAATTATGACAGTTGGCGGTTGATCGGTTTCCGTGTGGTGATGATTGCTGCCGTCAATTTTGATCACATCATATTCACGGCGCACCCTCAGCTGGCCGGGCAGATCGATGCTGCTGTTGGGCCCGCTGCCGCCGGCAAGTTCCAGTGTCTGGTTGATATGAATCTGTGCAATCTGTTGCAGGCTGCCGGTCAGTTCGGAAACGGAGCGCCGGATCAGGCGTCGCTGCAGGGCCGGGTGCTGTGCGAGCAGTTCTTTGATCTGAAAGCTGACCCAGCCCTTATCCCGGGCGGCCAGCCGGCTGAATTTTTCTTCGGTCAGATCGGAGAGCAGGTCGTCCTCGCCGGTCAGCAGTTCAGCGGTTGCAGCCAGATTGCTGCTAATGGCGGGGTTGTATGTCTCCAGCAGCGGCAGCAGTTCATGGCGGATGCGGTTGCGCAGGAAGGCGCAGTTTTGGTTGCTGCTGTCTTCACGGTATTCAAGCCGCATATTTTTCAGGTAGTCCAGGATCTCATGGCGCGTGATGGCCAGCATGGGTCGGATGCGGTGGTTGCAGCGCCAGGCCATGCCGGACAGCCCGGACAGGCCGGATCCGCGCATCAGTCGCATCAGCAGCGTTTCTGCCTGGTCGTCGGCGTGGTGGGCGAGGGCAATTGATTCGGCGTCGTATTCTTGCCTTACTTTCTCCAGAAATGCCAATCGGGCGCGCCGTCCGGCGTCCTCCAGGTTGAGTCCGCCATTGCGGGCCAGCTCCCGCACGTCAACCCGCCGTGATTCGAACGGCAGGCTGTAGCGTTCCGCCAGCCCGCGTGCGAACAATTCGTCGGCATCGGACTCGGCATCACGCAGACAGTGATTCAAATGGGCGACGATGATGTGGAGTGGAAACGTTTTCTGACGGACAAGCATGTCCAGCAGGGCGCATGAGTCTGCCCCGCCGGAGAGCGCCAGGATGATGGTTGCCCCCGGTGATATCAGCCGCTGTTTGCGGATGGCCTCCAGCAGACGTGTCTGCAACGGCGGGTGGTTCACTTGCGGGCGGTCAGGGCCGTGATCTCTGGCATCAGCTGCTGCATGGCATCCTGCAGCGACTTGAGCATGATCTGTTCCATTTTTTCCTGGGAGATGCTCAGTGGCACGGTCTGTTTGTCCCTTGAGGCCACGGTGAAGGATTTGACCCTGGTGCCGTTCAGAAACAGGTCCACGTTGAACTTGAGTTCATGCTTTGTGTCCGAACTGACCGTGCCTTTGTTAACATTCAGAAAGGCATTGATCTCGGATAGATGGATGCCGTAGCGGGCATCCTTGGGAAGGGCGGGGACCATCCGGGCAGTATAGCCGGCCTGTTTCAGTTCCAGCAGCAGGGCTTCGCTGATCCAGTCGGCGATGCCCTTGCCGGAAATAACATCGGCCTGACGCACGCCGTACACGTTATTGAAGGAACCTACAACCCAGTCACCGGTAGCCTTCCTTGTCTGCTGGGGATCTGTCCTGGTGATGACGATTTCACCGCTGTGGCTGACCGGCGCAGGGGCGGCGGAGCTGTAACGCAGCATGATGCTCTGATCGACGGTGCTGCAGCCTGTAATGGCGGTCATTGCAAACAGCAGACCTGTGGCCAGTGAACGTTTAAGCATTACGGAGATCATTTTACACCTCTTCATATCGGATTTATGCAGACCTGTGTTTTGTGGCAGTCAAGGCAATATAGGCCATAAATGCCCTGGCTGTCAAAACCCGGTGCTTCAGGCGTTTTGGAGCGGCTTGAAAATCATGTTAAGCGCGAAACTGAAGATGCTGAAGAGCAGGGCGGCCAGCAGCGCGGTACCGAAGGTGGCGATCTGGAAGCCGCTCAATATCTGTCCGGCCAGATAGAACATGGCGCCGTTGATCACCAGGGTGAACAGCCCCAGTGTAAGCACCGTGACCGGCAAGGTTAGCAGGATGATGGCCGGTCTTAAAAATGTATTCAGAAAGGCAATCACCACGGTCGCCAGCAGCAGGTCAGAAAAATGCTCGATATGGATGCCAGGTAAAAGACGGGTGACAAGGAACAGGGCCGCGCAGTTAAGCGCCCATTTGAATGCCAGTTGCGTCATGTCAGATCACCAGGATATCGGCCATGCGGACCATGTCTTCGTTGAGCTGCTTCTGGCCCCCTTTGGCCACCATTTCAAGCAGGGTGGTGCTGAGCATGTTGGCAGAAAGCCCGATCATGACCCCCTTGGATCCGGACAGCAGCAGTTCCACGGCCTTGCGGCCGAAACGGCTGCCCAGCAGGCGATCAAACACGGATGGCGCGCCGCCGCGCTGGTAATGACCCAGTACCGTGACACGGGTTTCAAAACCGACCACGTCCTTGATGATGTCGGCCACTTCCTCGGCCTTGCCGGCCCCTTCAGCCATGATGATCAGTGCGTTGGTGCGCCCTTCTTCGTAGCGTTTGCGGAGCTGGTTGCACATGTCGCCCAGATCCTGCCTGACCTCCGGCACGATGGCGAATTCCGCCCCGGTGGCAATAGCGCTGGTGGTGGCCAGGTATCCGGAGTTGCGACCCATGACTTCGACGATAAAGGCGCGGTCGTGGGAACTGGCCGTGTCCTTGATGCAGTCGACTGCGTAAAGGATGTTGTTCAGGGCCGTGTCGACCCCCAGGGACATATCGGTATAGCAGATGTCGTTGTCTATGCTGGCAGGGATGCCGATTACCGGAAATCCAGCCTTGTCCAGCGCAAGGGCGCCTTTGAGCGAACCGTCGCCGCCGATGACGATCAGTCCGTCCACCCCTTCCTTGAGCAGGTTGTCGAGTGCCTTCTTCAGCCCCGCATCGGTACGGAATTCGGCCGAACGGGCTGATTGCAGAAAGGTGCCGCCCCGCTGGAGCACCCCGGAAACAGCCCTGGTGTCAAGCTCGATATAATCGTTGGCAATCAGGCCGGCAAAGCCCTTGCGATAGCCGATCATCTCGATGTTGTGGGAAATGGCGGTGCGGGCTGCTGCGCGTATGACCGCATTCATGCCGGAGGAATCACCCCCGCTGGTCAGGATTGCAAGTTTCTTCATATAGCTCCTCCCTGAAAAATGTCTGCATTGTGGAGTGTAAAGCTGCTACCTGCTTGAACATCCGGATGGCAGATCCGCATGCGGTTTGAATATCTTTTGCAGCGCCTGGCGCCGGAAATCAAAGATGCGCCTGAGCCTGGGCGCCACAATAAACCGGTTCACGATGCCTGTAAACTGGATATGGGGCAACAGGTAGTGAACGATGTCCCGCATCTCCACCCCGCCTTCCACTTCTTTGAGGATGTGCTGATGGTGCCAGAACCGGTAAGGGCCGAAGCGCTGTTCATCCGCAAAAAAATAGGGCCTTCTCAGGTGGGTAATCTCGGCTGTCCAGTTGACCCGGATACCGAACAGCGGTTTGAGCGAGTAGCAGACGATCATGCCGGCGTAAACCTCTTCCGGTTGTTCGGACAGGAAGTGAAAATCGGCCGCCGGTGGCGTAATGCGCGGCAGGTTGCGCGGATTGGCGATAAAGTCCCACACATCGTCAATCGGTGCGGGCAGGAACTGGGTCTGCTCAAAAATGTATGGTTGCATGCGGTTATCTTGCCCTGGTTTCGATATAGACAGTGGATTCAAATAACAGAGATTTGGAGCTGGCGGCAAGCCCTTTGTAGTAGTCCACCAGATCCCGGCCATTGATCTCGGGTTGTAAAGCCAGTGCCTTCTGGATCTGGTCCACCCGCTTGAGGCTGCGGGTGCTGCCCTCAAAACTGCGCGAGGCGACCCTGCTGCTGATCTTCGGTAGCGGCAGCCTCTGGTTGCTGGCAAAGACCTTGACCGCATCGGTGCCGAAGGGCGGCTCAACCTTGATCACCCAGCTGTCGTTATCCTCCGGCAGCATGTGGATGATGCCCGGCAGTCTGGGTGATTCCGGCTCGCCTGGTTTGGGGTAGAGCAGGTTGACATCCCCTTGGGGATTGATGTCGTAAACGTACAGATAGAGAGGTCGGGCTACCTGCAGTCTGAAACAGACGCTTTCTCCCTCGTGGAATACCTGGTAGGCGCCGCCCTTGACCGTGCTGATCCTGACCGTGTCGCCTCCGCTCTCGTGCTCGGTATCGGCGATGCTGGCCAGTGTCTCGGCATCATCATTGCGGGTGCTGAACTGGATCAGACGGAGCGGGATGGTGTCTTCAGCGCTGGCAATTACCGCTCCTTTCAGATCCTTGAGCGTGAGCACCAGGCTGACCGCATCGCTGCCGCGCAGATAGCTGCCTTCCAGCACGGCATCTGCTCCGGCCACTGCTGCGTCACCGGTCTGGATGGTAGCCCTGTCCGTTGAAACCGAACGGGTTCTGATCAGTTTCTGCATGGCCGGTTTTTCTTCAATCACCCGCAGAACGCGCTCATTGGGCAGCACGGTTTTGACCTTGCGGGTCACATATTCGGAAAAAGGGCTGGAATACCGTTTGCGCGCTTCAACAACCGGGGGAACAAACACGGACAGTTCTGCGGCGCGCAACCAGCCCCGGCCAACCTTTGTTGCCAGACGGGACACACGATTGTCCAGGGAATCATTGAAACTGTCTGCCGGCAGTCGGTCCCGGGCGATGCGGAAATTGCCTTTCAGGTTGCGATAGGCAGACCCGCTGCGCATGTCCCTGACCTTGAGATAAACGGTCACGCTGTCGCCAGACAGTCGGTAGCTGGCTCCCAGGCTGTAGTCCGCGCGATCTATGACCCGGCTTTCGAAACCGAAACCATTCCGGCTCAGGGCACGCTCCAGCTCATTTACCAGCATACCGGAAAAGGGGAACACCCCACCGTCCTGCTCGCTGCGCATATCCTCCCGGTCCAGGTAGAGTATCCTGCCGGGATAATCACGCTTCATCTCCAGGGCCATGGCGTCGGCCATTTCAGTCAGACCGGCTGTTGTCGTCGGTATATCCTCCACAGCATGGGTCGGCCTGATGAACATCGCGGTTGCCGCTATCGCCCAGCCGATACAGGTCAATAGTCTGATGTGATTTTTAATCATGCCAATGTCATCCTGAATGGATATTTGCTTGTGCTTGACTGCCTGTCAGTCGCCGGGTGATCCTTATTCATGCTGGTCTCCTGTTTCGGATTCCAGCACCGGAATGTAGACCCGGAAAGTACTGCCGTGGGAGACCTTGCTGTTGACCGAGATGCCTCCGCCATGGGCGCTGATAATGCCGAGTGACACGGAAAGGCCCATCCCGCGGCCGGTGAACTTGTCCGAAAAGAACGGGTCAAAGATGTTGCTGATGTTTTTTCTGGCGATCCCGTGGCCGTTGTCCTTGACCTTGATACAGGCATACAGCCGGTTCTCCGGTTGCCAACCGATCGGAAAGCGATGCTCTTCGGGAATCATCTCGGGGGATGCCTTGCTGATTTCCAGTCTGATGGTGTTTTGTCCGTCACGGCTTGCCTCGCAGGCATTGACAATCAGGTTGATCAGCACCTGCTGGATCAATTTTTCGTCAGCCTGGATTATTGGCCCCTTGGCAGGAAGCCTGGTGGTCAGTGTGATGCCTTCCGTCAGCGTGGCCTGGATGATTGGCAGGCCATTGCGGCAGATATCGGACAGGTCGTATGTTTTTGGATGCAATGGCTTTCTGCCCAGGTATGACAGCATCATGCCGCTGATTTCAGCCGCGCGGTAGCATTCGTTGATGGCTGATGCGATGTTTTCCTCTATTGAGGCATCATTGGGCATATCCAGCTGGGCCAGTTCCAGATTGCCCAAAACCGCCTGTAGTCTGTTATTGAAGTGGTGGGCTATGGCGCCGGCCATGCGGCCCAGGCTTTCATTTTTCTGCAACTGCTGGTTGAGTGCCTCAAGACGCGCCTTTTCAGTCTGGGCCTGGACACGTTCGGTGATGTCCTCGTATACGCCCAGTATGCCGATGATCTCGTTGGCGATGTTGCGCAGCGGCACCTTGGAGGTGCGCAGGCAGATCTGCTGGCCGTCCGGGGTGTTCTGGCATTCATCATACGAGAGCCTGGGCTGTCCGGATTGCATGACAAACAGATCGTCGGCCCGATATCTCTCAGCCTGATCCTTCCAGCAGAAATGGCTGTCATCCTTGCCGATCATGTCGCGGGGGTGTTCGACACCGGCGTCTCTGGCAAAGGCCGGATTGCATCCCAGGTAGAGTGATTGGGTGTCTTTCCAGAAGACCCTGATCGGCGTGGTGTTGATGATGGTTTGCAGCAGGTAATTGGCTTCAGCCAGGGAGATTTCGATCCGCTTGCGTTCGGTGATGTCCTGGTTGGCGCCGAATAAGCGCAGGGTTCGGCCCTGCCCATCACGGTCCAGCCAGGTGCGGGTCAGGATATGGCGCACTTCTCCGTCACGGCGAATAATGCGGTATTCCTCTTCCAGGATATCGTCACCGGGAAAGGGTTCCAGGGCACCTTCCATGGAGCGCAGGATTCTGGTGCGGTCATCCGGGTGGACAAAGCGGCTGATGTACTCGCGGGGCGTCATCATCAGCCCGCCTTCCTGTTCAGCGTTGGTGGCGTGCTGCTGGTAGAAACGCTCGTCCAGCAGAAACTGTCGTTTGGACAGATCATATTCCCAGTAGGAGAGGTTGGCCAGCTCCATTGCCATGGTCAGTTTTTGGCGACTATCCTTCAGGGCTTGCTCTGCCTGGCGTGCCCTGGTCACATCCCTGGCAGAGCCGACAGTGCCGATCACCTCACCATTTTCGTTCAAAAACGGGGCCTTATGTACATCCAGGAACAGAAACTTGCCCCGCACATTGCCGAATTCATCAAACTGTTGGGCCAATCCGCTTTTGATGGTGGCGGCATCACTATCAATGCATATTTCGCCAAAGGTATGCCACAGCGGATTATCCTTGTGCATGCTGCGTTCTCGCGTGGCAAAAAACAGGTCGTCATTGCCGATGGGCTCGTCCGTATCTGCTGCCCCCAGCAGATCACGGCAGATCGCCTTGTTGGCGAAGATATAACGGTTATCCATGTCCTTGGCCCAGATCATGTCCGGCACATTGTCGCACATCATCCGCAGCAGCCCGGCCAGTTGCCGGTAGCGGGTCTTGTTGACCTTCAGTTCTTCGATTGTCTTGTTCAGGTTCTGGACACACTGCTCGGCCAGTTCGGCCTTGTGCAGCCGGTGCTCCAGTTCAGCAACCCGTTCAAGCAGGGCCTGATTGCTGCTGCGTAGTTCCTCTATTTCTCTGCCGGTATCAGACATGGCCAGTTCCTCGAGCCTTCTGTGTGTTTTGCAATAAAACAGTGCCGGGTCAGGTGGTTTGCGGATGGTTAGCTGGCACCGGGGTTTTCTATATCATTCCGGGTAGTATACCTTGATTTTTTCTTCTGGCTGTCAAAATGACAAATTTTAATCGCTTAACAACCCCGGCCTGAAAAGCGTTCTGCCGGATTGCAGATATCAATCTTAGCGTGCCATCAGCGCGAACACCCCCCAGCCCAGGTATTCACGCGTGTAAGCGGCGTAGCGCACCGGCTCAGAGGTCAGTTGGGCGCGAACCTCCTTCGCAAACTCGTCGTCGGGATTGGCTTCAAGCCATCGGCGCATGGTGAGCCATTTGGCTGCCTCGTATCTGTCCCAGCTGTCCTGGTCAGCCAGCACCATCTCAACCACGTCGTAGCCAAGTTGTCCGAAAGATGCGAGCAGCTCCGGAAGTGTGAGAAAGTCGGAGATCGAGCCGGCAAGACACCCCTTGGCAGCATCTTCCGTTGGCGGCAACTGCCGCCAGAAAGGCTCGCCGATGAGGATGACCCCCCCGCTGCGCAGGCTGCGGGCCAAAAGCTTAATAGTGCCGGCAACGCCCCCGCCGATCCAGGTGGCGCCGACACAGGCGGCCACATCGACCTTCTCGTCCGAGGCATAGCCGGCAGCATCGCCATGGATGAACTGGACGCGATCGGCAACGCCCAGTTCTTCGGCGCGGAGTTGCGCCTGACCGGTGAAAAGCGGGCTCATGTCGATGCCGGTGCCGATGATGCCGAGATCGCGTGACCAGCTGCAGAGCATCTCCCCCGAACCGCTGCCCAGGTCGAGCATCCGGGTTCCCTTTTCCAGACGCAGTGCGACACCGAGAGTGGCAAGCTTTTCCGGCGTGAGCGGGTTATGGATGCGATGGGCGCTTTCGGTGATGGTGAAAATCCGTGGGATATCCATTTCTAAAAACTCCTTGTAGGGGGAAACACTGCCATAGGGTGTAAGGGCTGCAATTATGACAATGTAACATCAGGAAGCCGCAGCCATTTTTTCCTTGACGTACTGTGCCATTTTTCGGTCATGGTCGCGGATATGCTGGAAGACCCAGCGAAATAATTTGCCGGTCAGCTCCACAGCAAGCATGTGGCTGTTAGCGCCATCGGATAACTTGCTTTGCAGATCAATGGCATCCCGTGAAAACTGTTCATGTTCGCCAAGCTGCTCAGCCATATCGGGGTAGGCAAACTGTTTCATATAGCGTTCTTCGGTTGCAAAATGAAACTGGGCATACTCGATCAGGAATTTCACCATATCTGTCAGCACTTCTTGTTCGCGGGCATCCCGAACAGCATCTGACAGCAACCTAAAGTGTTCAACGATCATCTTGTGTTGCTGGTCGATTTCTTCGATGCCCAGAACGAACGATTCATTCCACTCCATGCTCATAAGGCCTCCTGTGAAACTCAATAGTGTTAACGGTGTTAATTTTAGGACTATAAGGGGATTGTAACCTTATAGTTCCCTTGTTGCCCACATATTTATAGTTTGACAGGGTGTATCCATTGGGCTACACTTTGAGCATGATAGAGATTCGTAAAACTGAACATTTCGCCAATTGGCTTGATAACTTGCGCGACATTCAAGCCAAAGCTCGCGTCCTTGTCAGGGTTGAGCGTCTTGCTTCTGGTAATGCAGGTGACGTCAAGCCCGTTGGTGAGGGCGTTTCGGAAATGCGAATCAGCTATGGCCCCGGTTATCGTGTTTATTTTATTCAGCGCGGCAGTGAACTGATTGTCCTGCTGGCTGGTGGTGATAAAAGCAGCCAGTCTCGGGACATCAAAACAGCAATCAGCCTTGCACAGAATTTATAGGAGTTGAACATGTCCAAAACAGCTACCAGTCGCTATGATGTTGCGGAGCATCTCCGTACTCCTGAAGAAATGGCGGCCTATCTTGAAGCCTCTCTCGAGGAGGCCAATGGCGATGCCGCTTTCGTTGCCAAGGCCCTCGGCGATATTGCCCGCGCCAAGGGGATGTCTCAGGTGGCGCGCGATGCCGGCCTTTCACGTGAAAGTCTTTACAAGGCGCTTTCAGGCGAGCGGGTACCAGGTTTTGATACTATTCTCAAAATTGTTTCAGCGCTTGGACTCAAGCTTCACGCTGAAGCTGCACGATAAATGCAAGAGCAATAAGGGGACAATAAGGGGACTGTTCCCTTATTGCTGTCCCCGGTTATTTTACGGTTATTTCCGTTAGCCGAAGAAACATCCATACTCATCAGCGTTCACAACCTCAAAAAAATTCTCTATTGTAGGAACTGTTAAGTCAGGCTTGTACACATGCCATTTTAAATCAGCTCTGTGCCAGAAAATTTTCCAGTGCTTTTGCGTTGATACATACGTTGCCTTTGCAAACAGGTATTCTCGAATTATGCTTGGGTCATCCCATTGTGGACGGATTTCGAAGAGTTCCAAGCTTTGACCTGAGAGCCTGTACCCCAAGTCGACTTCAGAACGAATTTCAGGAGGCGGCCGCCTGATTTTTAAAAATTTCGCCAATGCCTTTTCAATTCTTTTTAGTTCAAATTCAGAGAATGCCATGACTCAAATCTCCTGCTTATTCAGCTAATTAGGTGTTTGCATGATGGGGCTGTCCCTTGATAGGTAAAATGTGTAGGCCTGACACTGGTCATTTTTGCTCTAGGAGCTGAGTATAATTGTCCACCCAGGACGTTTTCGTAGAATGCAACAATTCATGTCCGATGATGAAGAGTGTTGAGTTTTGCGATCTGGCATGGATAAAGATCGTGGTAGTGTTACTGGAAATGACAAATCCATCTGGTACATCATGATAATCAGAATCGTAGAAAACAACTCTCTTTCCAAAGACTTTTGCGATTTGTTGTACTGTGTCACTGTAGGACCCTTTCGTGCCAACAACATGCAGACTGTATCTATTGTCTTCGTCGTTCTCAGTATCTAGACCATTTCACCTTTTGATGAAATCGTAGTAATTCGATTATAGATGGGTATCAAGTCGGGATCTGTCGTTTCAATGATCATGTAATGCTTTTTTACAGGATTTTTGATAAACGAGGTCTCGTAATAATTCAGAAGGCAGTCAGGAGTTTTCCATTTACGGACCTTCCACACACCAGATTCAAGTAGAGGAATGATGATCTCAAGCTTGTATGCATCTTCAAGAAAAAGCGTCAGGCAGAAAACTTTTTTCAACGGTTTTTTACTAATCAGTTTACCACCCTGATATGAATAGATATCCGACTGATTATTTATGATTTCTAAAGCCCACCTAGCGTAGTAATCCATGTCGGCCGCTTTATCTATTATGATTTGCCGGACTCTCTCAAGATCACAAAAGTTGCGGGATATGTCACCGCAACTGCTGCAATCTTCGACCTCCCACAACTCACCACGTTTTCGAATCCTGATCATGGCTTTGTCTCCACATATAGTTTGACCTTAGCTAGGGGACAATAAGGGGGCTGTCCCCTTTTGCTCTTCCAGTCAAACATCTATAGATGCTGAATTTCTAAGTCACCCCACTTTTCTTGCAGGTATTCCACTACAAGTCTCCTATGGCACTTCTCTGGTGTCGACTCACTGCAGAGAAAACAACCTCCGTCAACAATCTCACGCCGAACTCTGTTTTCAATTTTACGCTGTAGCATAAGCGCATGGAATCTGGTTTCATAGACTAACCAGTCCTCTTTTGCTTTTTTGTAAGCATCAAGAATTTCTTTGCTAGGAGCAAGCTCAGGCAGATGAAAATAGTCGACGCCGCAAATTTCTCTCAGGAAGTAGCGCAAATCATCACGCTTTGTAAAACCAGCAAGTTGAGAAACATTGTTCAGACGAATATCTAGAACCCGCTTAAGGCCTGGCTGTTTCAGCAGATTAAAAAACTGCTGCGCATTTTTCTTTGTAAAACCGATTGTAAATGCTTTCATTTTGTTGGCCACTCCTCATTATCTGATACGTCAGCTACGTACGCAATGCGATCTCCCCATTTTTCATATGCGTCAACTATTATCTCGCTCTCACTACGAAACAAGTCTGGTTCCATTTTCAGGCTTTTCAATAAGCGTTTTTCCAAATCTTGATGAAGCTCAATACTGCCGTCATACAGTATATGTTTGACCGTAATGCCACGACTGTAAAGTTGTCGGGCTACAAGAATGGCCCTGTGGCAGTTCAACGGCTCTTTTTCCGAGCACATTAAAGCTATGTTGTGTTGGGCCAGACCATGAATAACCCGGTCAATCCCATGCAGAAACAGGGGCTGCCGGGCCAGGATGTCAAACTGAACCTTGCCATTAACATAGCACTCTAGTTGTTCCGTTCTCGCTCCAAGTTCTTTGCCGAGAAAGACGTAGGCAATGTTGTTTAGCTGTAATTCGAGATTTAATGACTCCCGGTTGAATTGCGGTTGCATGCGACTATATGGGCTTGACCTGACGTCGGCCAGTGCCGTTATGCGGTTGCGTTGCAGATGCTCGATGAACGATGCAATCGAATGGTCTGAATGCCCAATTGTGTATACTTCTGTGTTCACGTTAAGCTGCTCCGAGAATTGTTGCGACCAGTTTATAGGAATACCCGTGAAAAATCTCTCCAAGACTGACACATAGGTAAGCGTTGCCGAAAGGATATTGCCCATGTCCTCTGTTGCGGTACACACGTTCTATTTCAGGATCGGTAACATCAAAGCAATATCTTGAGCCATAATGCTGAAAATCTGCCCGGACGACAGTTTTTTCCATACCCGAACCAAAGGACATTTTTTTCGTGACGATGAGTATTATATTTTCAGCATAAATAAGCTTTAACGATCCTGTGATTTTTCACGACCATTCCCCCATTTTTTGACCTGATTTTTCAGAAGCATTCCACCACCCCATTTTCAAGAGCATTCCCCCACCCAGGCAGTATTTTCAC
>DAONZY010000059.1:0-15886 GCA_035407085.1 Deltaproteobacteria bacterium
TGATGAGCGGCCTGCCGACCGGATTCAGCAGCGATGTCTGGGGCATCATCCCCGGTACGTCCTACCCCTATCTGAAATGGAGTCACCCCACCACGCCCCAGGTGGTCTCCGGGTTCGTCAAGGACGCCTCTGGCGCAACTCAGGCCGGCCAGACGGTACAGACCCTGGGCAACGGCAACCTTGTCGGCAGCGCGAGCAGCGGGGCCAACGGTTTTTACTATCAGCTGCTGGGCAATGGCAGCATAGCGAATAATGCGCCGGTGCTGTCCTATGTCAATGCATCAGGCAGTGCGGCGAGATATGCCACGGCAGTCAACCAGAGCCTGACCGGTTTCGACATTACTGCCGACCGGGTCACAGCGACCAGCGGCGGTGTGCTGGATGTCACGGTGCTGCTGGCCTCGGCCAAGGGAAGCAACACCGATAACACCCTCTACACAAAGAATGGCAGCTTGCTCACGGTCAATAACGACCTGTATGTTACCGCCGGTGGCAACGTCAGCCAGACCGGGGCGCTTGATTTGAAGGTGAACGGTGCGACCAACGTAGACGCCGGGACCAACAATATTATCCTGGGAAACTCCACCAACGACTTCGTCGGCGCGGTCTCGCTGACCGGCCAGAACGTCACGCTTCGAGACGCCAACGCCCTGACGCTGGGGACTTCAACTGTCAGCGGCAATCTGGTCTTCAACGCCGGCGGAACAGTCAGCCAGACCGGGGCGTTGACGGTGAGCGGCACCACCACGGCGAACGCCGGGGCCAATGATATTAACCTGAACAATACCAGCAATAACTTTACCGGCGCGGTCTTGCTGACCGGCAATAACGCCACCCTGACCGATGCCAACGAACTGGCGCTGGGCAATTCCAATATCAGCGGCAATCTGGTTGTCAACGCTGGCGGAACAGTCAGCCAGACCGGGGCGTTGACGGTGAGCGGCACCACCACGGCGAACGCCGGGGCCAATGATATTAACCTGAACAATACCAGCAATAACTTTACCGGCGCGGTCTTGCTGACCGGCAATAACGCCACCCTGACCGATGCCAACGAGCTGGAGCTGGGCAATTTCAATATCAGTGGCAATCTGGTTGTCAACGCAGGCGGAACAGTCAGCCAGACCGGCGGCGGGGTACTCGCTGTTACCGGCACCACCACGGTCAGCGCCAAAAGCAGCGACGACAGCACTAAATACAATATCAACCTGAACAGTTCGGTAAACCAGCTGGCTGGCGCCATCAACGCAACCGGAGCGAATTTAAATATCATGAACGCAGGGGCCGCCGGAACAAGCCTCAATGCACTTAGCGCGACCGGCGATGTTCTGGTACGCTCCACCGCAGGCTTGTCGATTGTCAATGGCGGCGCCGTCACTTCAACAGGCGGCGATGTGTTCCTGGTTGCCGGCGGCAACTTTATCAACAACGGCGGCAGCAGTGCCGTGAGCGCCGGAACAGGCAAAAGCTGGCAGATCTATTCCAATGGGCCAGCCGACGACGTCCAAGGTAGTCTTGACTATAGCTTTACCCAGTACGGAACGAGTTATCTCGGCGATGTTACCGGCAGCGGCAACGGCTTTGTTTACTCCCAGGCCCTCAACTTGAGTGCCAATCTGACGGGTTCCGTTGAGAAGGTCTATAACGGCAACAATACTGCCACGGTAACCAGCGACAAGATCACTGTTGCCGGATTAAGCGGCGCTGCCTATACCGTCGCAGTTGGCGCAGGCAGCACCTATGACAACAAAAACGCCGGCAGCGGCAAAACAGTGACCACCGGCACTGTCACCGTCTCGGGGGTCACCGACAGCAACAGCAAGCCGGTTTATGGGTACAGCTATACACCCACATCCCTCAGCGCAAATGTGGGTGTGATCACCCCGGCCAGCCTGACCCTTGCCGCAGTCAGCGGCAGCAAGGTCTACAATGGCAGCACGGTCTCCACCGCCGCATCGACAGTCACGGCCGGCACGCTGTACGACGTCGGCACGCTGACGCAAAACTACGACAACAAGAATGTCGGCACCGGCAAGACACTGACGCCATCGATTATCTTTACCGATCCTGCCAATGCGAACAACTACACCATCACCCTGCAGAACAGCACTGGCGGAGAGATCACCGCCAAGGCACTGACGGCGTCCTTGACCGGTACGGCAGAGAAGGTCTATGACGGCACGCTGAACGCCACGCTTACCGGCGCCAACTACAGCCTGGCCGGCTTGATCGGCGGCGATGCGGTTTCGGCCACCGGCACGTCGGTCGCCTATGCCGATAAAAACGTCAATACCGGGATCACCGTCACCGCCACCGGCCTGAGCATCAGCGGGGCAGACGCGGGCAACTACACCATCAGCGGTGATGCCGCCGGCAGCATCGGCGTGATCACTGCCCGCCCCCTGACAGCCCTGTCACAGCGGCCAACAAGGTCTATGACGGCACCACCACCGCCACCATCAGCGGCGGCATCACCCTGGGCAACCTGATCGGCACTGACGCGGTCAGCGCCAGCTACACCAGCGGCGCGTTCGCCGACAAACATGTCGGCGACAACAAAACCGTCACCCTGGCCGGCATTGCGCTCGACGGCGTCGCCGCCGGCAACTACAGCCTGGCAGCGGACAGCGTCACCTCCAGCGCCAGCATCACCCCCAAGACGCTGACCAGCTCGCTGACCGGTACGGTCGAGAAGGTCTACGACGGCACGACGGCGGCGACGTTGACGGGAGCGAACTACACGCCATTTTCCGGTATCGTCAGCGGCGACGAGGTGTCCATCAACATCGCGACCAGCGGCAGTTATGTGGACAAAAACGCCGGTGAAGGCAAGCAGGTTTCGGTGAGCGGTCTCGGTCTCTCCGGAGCGGACGCGGGCAACTACCAGTTTGCCAGCGCCAGCATCAGCGGTGACGTTGGCAAGATCACCCCGGCGGCCCTGACCATCACCGCCAGCGCCGGCAGCAAGGTCTACGACGGCACCACCAGCTCCAGCGCCGCGCCGACGGTCAGCGGCCTGATGGTGGGCGACAGCTTCAGCGGCCTGAGCCAGACCTATGCCGATAAAAACGCCGGCAACGGCAAAACCCTCACTGTCACCGGCTACACCATCAACGACGGCAACAACGGCGGCAACTACACCATCACCCTGCAGAACAACACCAGCGGCGTGATTACCCCGGCCCAGTTGATCTACACCGCCGCCGCAGCCAGCCGCGAGCAGGACAGGGACAACCCGCTCCTGTCCGGCAGCATCAGCGGCATCGGCAGTGGCGACAGCCTGTCTGGCATTGCCAGCGGCAGCCTGACCTGGCTGACAACCGCCACCAAGAGCAGCCCCGCCGGGCGCTACGCCATCACCGGCAGCGGCCTGAGCGTCATTGATGGCAACTACCTGGCCGACATCATCCAGGCCCCCGGCAACGCCACTGCCCTGACCGTGCGGGCCCAGGACGCCGGCTACAAACAGCTGCTGCCCTGGATTATCCAGGGCAACGACGTCGGCGCTAACAGCGGACAGAACAATGGCGGCAGTTGGGTGCCTGCCAATGGCCGCAACAATCAGAACCCGCAAGGTAACGGCCAGTACTTAAGCGCCGGCCAGCAAATCCCAGGTGGAGTCGGCGGCGCATACGAAATGCCCGGCCTGCCGCTGAGCATCATCGGCAGCGGCATCAACACCGGCAACCACGGCATTGCCGCGGCTGAACTGCTGAACCTGAGCCAGCTGGAGCGCAGGTAGGGGTAGTTGCTTCACCGCAGTATCAACCTATAAACGGCTGTTACCACAGAGAACACAGAGAACATAGAGGAATTACTACAGAAAAACATTTATTGCTCCGGTGATTAAACATTCAAACCCTGCTGTAGGGGCGGGGCGCCCCCGCCCCGGATTGGGCGAGGCAAGCCTAGCCCCTACCATTCATATGTTTAACCACCGGATCAATATTCAGGATCACCTGTTTGGTGTGAAAGAAAAACCACTTAACTGTTTGATTTTTCTCTGAGAACTCTGTGTACTCTGTGGCCAAATGCTTTTTCTCGGATCAATCTTTTGGAACCATGAACCTATAAACGGCTGTTACCACAGAGACCACAGAGAACACAGAGAACACAAAAATAATCAAGGCTCTTGCAAAAAGATTGTCATCCCCGAATGGTTCTGTCGGGGATCCATTTTTTTCAATAGGTTAAGGGGAGAGACGTACTGATGTTTTGCATATGTCCTTCTGCTCCCCCTCTTAAGTTATGAGGGGGCTGGGGGGCGTTATGATATTGCAGAGTAATTACAGAATCCATACAAAGCGAGTATCGAATGAAAACAGACAAGCAGCAGATAGTTAGAAGAAGCGCAGCGGTGTTCTGCACCGCCCTGACTTTAGGCACAATCACCTGCGCGGCCGCACTGGCCGCGCCTGCACCGCCGGACAGCGGCAGCATCCTGGAGGAGACCAAACGTCCTGCGATTCTGGAGCGGGAAAAGCCGCTGCCCCCTGCGATCAAGGTGCAAGAACCCAAGCCGGACAAGGCGTTGGACGATGTGCAGCCGATTGAGGTCAGGTCATTCCGCATTACCGGCGAACTGCCTGTGGCGGAGGCGGAATTGCAGGCCGTTCTGAAAGCGGAGATCAACAAAAAGCACACGCTGAAGGGGCTGAATGAGTTGGCCCATCGCTTGACTGTCCACATGCGCGAGCAGGGCAACATGCTGTCCTTTGCCTTTATCCCGGCCCAGCAGATCAAGGACGGCGTGGTGGAAATCGGCATCGTGGCGGGCAAGTACGGCAAGGTGGAGATACGCAACAAGTCCTGGCTGCGCGGGTTCATGCTGCCGGGTATCTTTTCGTCTGTCAAAAGCGGCGGCGTGATCAAAACCAGCCAGTTGGAACGGGCGCTGCTGCTGGCCGATGACCTTCCAGGGGCCGAAGTCAGGGGCACGCTGGCGCCCGGCGCTAGCCCCGGCAGCGCTGACCTGACGGTGGAGGCCGCCGACAAGGATCGGATCAATGCCGCGCTGTATGTGGACAACTGGGGCAGCCGCTATACCGGCCGCGTGCGCACCGGCCTGCAGTTGAGCCTGAACAGCGTGATCGGCATCGGCGACAGCCTGACCCTGGGCGGATTGACCAGCTTTGACGGTCTGGACAACTATGATTTCGGTTATAGCGCCTATGCCGGCACCAGCGGGCTGAAGCTGTCGGCCCGCCATTCCCGCACCAATTATTCGCTGGGTGATATCTTTGCCGACATGAAGGCCAATGGTACCGCCAATATCACCAGCGTGGAGGCGGCCTATCCGCTGCTGCGCAGCCGCCGGCTTAATCTGAACGCCAGCCTGGGCTATGACTACAAGGACCTGAGCGATGACATGGACAGCGTCCAGAGCCATGTCAGCAAAACCGACCACATCTGGCATATCGGACTGTCCGGCAATCTCAATGACAATCTGCTGGGGGGCGGCGCCAACAGCATGTCCATGACCTACAGCCGGGGCGAACTGGCTATCAACGACGCCACGGCGCGGGATAATGATACCACCACGGCACAGACCGCCGGCTCGTTCGGCAAGTTCAACCTGAACCTGCGCCGTCAGCAGCAGCTGATTCCTGATCTGCAGCTGCATTTGTCCTTTGCCGGACAATTGGCCGACAAAAATCTGGATTCCTCGGAGAAGTTCTATCTGGGCGGTCCCAGCGGCGT
Source organism: Deltaproteobacteria bacterium (assembly GCA_035407085.1). Lineage (GTDB taxonomy): Bacteria > Desulfobacterota > Desulfuromonadia > Geobacterales > Pseudopelobacteraceae > JBGSQR01. Next base: position 5,701 of record DAONZY010000059.1, read on the forward strand.
GCGCGCCTATCCCCAGAGCGAGGCGCCGGGCGACATGGGTTATCGCATTACTGCGGAGCTGCGCTACCGGGTCGCACCGCTGTCCACCAGCCGAACCAGCCTGTTCGCCAATGGTTTCTTTGACTGCGGCGGGGTGCGCACCAACAAGCATCTCTGGAGCGGCGCCACCGGCAAGAACGACCGCCATCTGAGCGGCGCCGGCATCGGGCTGTTGTGGGCGCTGGACAAGTATGCGGCACTGCGCATGGATTATGCCTGGAAGACCACCAACGACGCCGCCACATCCGACCGGGACAAGAGCGGGCAGTTGTGGTTGCAGGGTGTGTTTTATTATTGACAAGCTGCACCCCCCTGCTTCGCTGCGCTTGCTTCCCCCCTATGAAATAGGGGGGATTGAGGGGGGTATTTTCGATTGATATTTTCAGGGGGTAGACAGAGATGAATCAGGAGATTTTTGCTGACGGGATCAGCGCCATCCATGTGACCGGCGGTTTGGTGCGTATTGATCTGATGAGTGTGCAGCCGCAGTTGAAAAGTGACAACGGCCAGCCGGTGGTTGAGATCAACCGGCGAATCATCATGCCGCTGGAAGGTTTTATGCAGTCGTTGAATGTGCAGCAGCAGATTGTGCAGCAACTGCTGCAGAGCGGGGTGTTGAAGGAAAACCCTGCTGCAGGTGACGGCCAGCAGGGGCAGTAACATCTGTGTATGTGACGGATTGAACCTGGAAAATGCATTTGGCCATAGAGGACACAGAGTTCTCAGAGAAAAATCAAACGGATAAGCGTTATTTCTGTTACACCAAACAGGTGATCCTGAATATTGATCCGGTGGTTAAACATATGAATGGTAGGGGCTAGGCTTGCCTCGCCCAATCCGGGGCGGGGGCGCCCCGCCCCTACAGCAGGGTTTGAATGTTTAATCACCGGAGCAATAAATGTTTTTCTGTAGTAATTCCTCTGTGTTCTCTGCGACCTCTGTGGCTAACCGCCGTTTTTAGTTTGAACCGGGGGGCGGCATGTTTGTGCGGCCCCTTTTTTTGTGATCAAGCACACAGGCTGCTTTAACCTTTCCGGATTTCCACAGGTTTTGGCAAGCACTGTTCAGGTTGAAGGATTTGTGTGTTAAAACAGAGGCTCTTGCAAAAAGATTGTCATCCCCGAATGGTTCTGTCGGGGATCCATTCTTAAAAGCTGGATTCCGGCCAGAAACCTGCCGGAATGACATTTTATGGGGCTTTTGCAAGAAGCTCAACAGTGCAATATTTGCGTCAGGTTGGTTCGGCGGCGAGCCTTGTTCAGGGGGAACGATCTTGTTCAATAAGCTTAGATCCATATACAAGGGGTGGAAGCTGTATAACTCCATCCTCAGCGCATCACCGGACGGTCTGGTGATCCTTGACCGGGTTGGCCGTATCGAGCGGGTCTCCCCGTCGGCTGAACGGATGTTCGGATATGTGCAGTCCGAGGTGCTGCAGCATGATCCGGTGGATTTTCTTGTGATCGGAGATCGGGAACGGGCCCGCATGAATATTGTCCGGGCCTTTCAGACCGGAGAGTCGCTGCTGGCCGATTATACCGGGATACACCGCGACGGTGCGCTGTTCAGCGTGGAGGTCAATGTGGAGGTCATGCCGGGCAGGGGCGCACAGCCAGAGGGCATGATCCTGATCATCCGGGATATCTCCGAGCGCAAGCTGGCTATGGAAAAGCTCCGTTCCAGCGAGATGCGCTGGAGTTTTGCCCTGGAGGGGGCCGGCGACGGTGTCTGGGATCTGAATCTGCAAACCAGGGAGATTTTCTTTTCGCGCCAGTTGAAAAACATGCTGGGCTACAGGGACAGTGAAATCGAGAACCGCTATGAGGAGTGGGAACAGCGTGTGCACCCTGATGATCTGGCAAGGGCCATCAATGATATCGCCCGTTACGTCAACGGTGAGGTAACGGCGTATGTTAATGAGCACAGGCTGCGCTGCAAGGACGGCAGTTACAAATGGATCCTGGACCGGGGCAAGGCGGTGGAGTGGGACCAGCAGGGGCGGCCGGTCAGGATGGTCGGCACGCATAGCGATATCACCGCCCTGAAGCAGTATCAGCTGGCGATTGCGGAGGCCCGCGAGGCGGCCGATGCGTCCGAGCGCTCGACACGCAGGTTTTTTTCCGTGATTGCCCACGAGTTCAATACGCCGCTGGGAATTTTGACCGTCAGTACGGATATTCTTGATCGCTATTGGGACAGGCTGGATGAAAAGGGGCGCCGGGAGCAGCATGACCGGATTCGCAGCGCGGCCAGGCAGATGTCCCAACTGGTGAATTCGGTGCTTAACTTCAACCGTGACAGCATGGACAATCCGGCTTCTGATGTGAATACGCAGATTGATGTGGCCGGCTTCTGCCGATCGGTCTGCGATGAGATCTGCCTGCTGTGGGGCAGTAATCGTACCCTGGTCACAAAAATAGCGGATAACTGCGGCAGCATATGCATTGATGAAACGCAGTTGAGGCGCATTCTGGTGAATATGTTGACCAATGCCTTCCGTTATACCGGGGCGGGCGGCAAGGTCGTGCTGTCCGTTGGCCGACGCAATGGTTGTCTGACTGTCACCGTGGGTGATAACGGCATCGGCATCCCCAGGCATGAACTTGACCGGGTTTTTGATGCCTTCCACCGCGGCTCCAATGTGGGCAGCAGGTCGGGGCTGGGGCTGGGACTGGCAATAGTCAGGGAATCGCTGCAAAAGCTGGGCGGCAGACTGCGGATCAGAAGCGCGGAGAACAGGGGCACATTGTTCAGGGTCAGGATTCCGGTTTCCTGAACAGGAAAGGATGGGGCAGATGGACTATATTCTGGTGGTGGAGGACGATCCGGAATACCGCAACGCGATTCGGCTGATTCTGGAGATGGAGGGTTTTGAGGTTCAAACGGCTGCCAACGGGCGTGAGGGCTTGGAAAGCCTGCGGCAGCGGCTTCCCGATCTGGTGCTGTGCGATATCATGATGCCGGAAATGGATGGCCGCCAGTTTTTGGAGGCGCTGCAGGATGATAATTCTACTGCTGTCACGCCGGTGATCTTTGTAACGGCCCTGGACAGCCGTTTCGAGATGCGCAGAAGCATGTCCGCCGGGGCGGATGACTACCTGACCAAGCCCTTTAGCGCCGAGGAGTTGATTGAATGCGTCAATGGCCGTCTGAAAAGGGTCGGCATGCTCAGGGGGGCAGATCAGTTGCCTTTCGATGTGGAAGAATGCAGGCTGCTGGACAGTCTTACCAGGCGGGAGCGTGAGGTGCTGACACTGGTTGCGACGGGCGCGACGTTGAAAGGCATTGCCTCTGCACTGCATATCAGGCCCAATACGGTTGAGGTGCACCGGGCCAATCTGATGCGCAAGCTAGGGGTGCAGAATTCGGCCTTGCTCGGGCGCTGGGCGGCGATGATGGAGGTTTGCAGGTTGCAAAAACCATAGATCAGCATGGTTGAAATGCTTTTGCGGACAGGGGTGTTTATGGATGAGAGCCTGGTCTGGTTGTTGTTTGCCCGATGATTAATCGGGCTTTTGTTTTTTTATGGCATAGCGGATGCACAGTCGAACCCGTGATCAATTCAAGCGGGGGGTGGCCAGATGAAATCAATCCTGATCTGTGACGATGAAGCGTACATCCGCATGACCCTCAGGCAGATGCTGCTTGAGCTCGGATTTGACGAGGTAATGGAGTGCGCTGACGGTAAAAGGGCCGTGGAAACGGCGCTGGCCGGGTATCCGGATATTATCATGCTGGATGTGTCCATGCCGGAGATGGATGGCCTGAGCGCGGCGGTGGCGATCAGAAAGAAGCTCAAGGTGCCGATCATACTGCTGACCAACTGCCATGATCCCGCGACTGTAAAACGGGCAGCCGGGGCGGGAATTGCCGCTTTTTTAACCAAGCCGCTGCGTGAACAGGACCTGTTGCCGGCGATTGAAATATCCATGGCCCATGCCCGCGAGGTGGACGGCCTGAAAGAGCAGATTTATGATCTGCAGGAGCTGCTGGAAAACCGTAAAGTCATCAGCCAGGCCAAGGGTATGCTGATGGAGCGGGAGCATCTGAGCGAGCCGGAGGCCTACCGCAAGCTGCAGAAACTGGCCATGGATCAGCGCAAGACATTGCGGCAGGTGGCGGACGGCGTGCTCAGGGTCAAGTGAGAGCAGGCAGAAAGGAGTTCAGATGCCTATGAGCGCCGGTCCGGCTGAAATGAGTTCAGTGGCCAGAGTATCAACTTCCCGAATTACCCCGCGATCCATCTTTTTCAGCCAGCGCTGCGGTATGCTGTCCAGGCCGTAATATGCGCCGGCCAGCATGCCGCAGATGGCGCCGGTCGTATCCGCATCTCCGCCCTGATTGACCGTGCCCACCAGGCATTCCTCAAAGCTGCGTCCCCTGAAAAACCAGTGAAAAACGGTCTGAAGCGTGTCAACCACATAGCCGCTTGCCAGACCGCGGTAAGGCTCGAAGTTGTATGTCGGGAACTCGGCCACCAGCCGATCGGCCTCTCTGCGCAGTCTGCTCTTTTCGGCGCTGGCCAGGGCCAGGTGCAGCATCCGGCCCAGGCAGAGACAGGCCGCATCCGAGACCGGGTTGTTGTGGGTGAGATGTGCCTGCTCGATAGCGTATTTTTCAAGCAATACCTGGCTGCCGAAAGAATACAGGGCCGACGGCAGCATGCGCATGGCTGCGCCGTTGCCGGCATCCCACTCGTTGGGTGTGTTTTCCAGCAGGCCATTGATGATGTAGTTGCGGATGCCCTTGCGACAGGTGTCGCCGCAGTCGATCGGCCTGGATTTAAGCCAGCTTGCCAGGTTGTCCGCTATTGACGGCAGGGACCAGCGCCCTTGTTCGCAAATTGCCCTGGCAATGCAGAGCGACATCTGGGTGTCATCCGTTACCTGCCCGGTTTTCAGTCGCAGCCAGCCCCCGCCGGTAATTTCCCTGAAGACACCATATTGCGCCTTGATCTCCGTCGCTGTCATGAATTCCAGCGTGGCGCCCATTGCATCGCCTACTGCCAGGCCGATGAAGGCGGCCCTGGCCCGTTCCGTGACCTCTTCAAGCTGCGGTTGTAGTGGTTGCATGGTTTTACCTTTCTTCTCCGTTTACAGCCGGCACGACACAGCTTCTACCTCTACCCTTGAAAATTTTTCTGCCACAGAGGGCACAGAGCAAAATCAAGCAGACAAACATATTTCTGATTAGAACCAATCTGCAGCTTACTACAAGTTCCTCCCCCTTCAAGGGGGAGGTTAGGAGGGGGATGGGGTTGATTGTGCACCAGATTTTACCCCATCCCCACCCCAGCCCTCCCCTTGAAGGGGAGGGAGATTTCTTCTGGCAGGAGATCAGTACTAATCAGGAACATATTTGTTACACCGGATAGGTGACCCATAAAAACTGTACTATTGCGGAAGATCCTCTGTGTTCTCCGTGGTGAGTTACAGCCGTCAAGTCCCCTGCAAAAGCCAAACCAGATCAATCGGGCATGATTGTGATGAATTTTTCGGCAATCAAGACCTGGTCTCGCTGTCGCTGTGGGTGAAAATATGTGCTGTATGCAATATAACTAGCCGGAATTAAACGATATTTATGGGCAACAAGAGATTTATGCCATGGCTGGCACACAATGTGCCATAGGATAAACATCACCTAAGGACAACGCAAGCGCGTGTCCAAATATGAGGCAACGGGGCCCGCAGATAGATATCTGCGGGTTTTTTCGTTTGAAAGGAGTTTACCATGGGAAGCGGATGCGACATGAAGAACAGGATTCAGCAGGGGCATCCCTGTTTTGGCGGCAATCGTCATGAGAATGGCCGCATGCACCTTGCCGTTGCGCCGGCATGCAACATCAAATGCGGCTATTGTACCCGCAAGCATGACTGTGTCAACGAATCGCGGCCGGGTGTAACCAGCCAACTGATGACGCCGCAGGAGGCCATTGCCAGGGTGCGTGAGGTCAAGGCCAGTCCGGTGCTGGGGGAGATGGTCAAGGTCGTCGGTATTGCCGGCCCCGGCGATCCCCTGGCCAACAGGCAGACCTTTGAAACCTTTGAGCTGGTGCATGCCGAGTTTCCGGAGATGATGCTCTGCATGAGCACCAATGGCCTGTTGCTGCCGGAGTTCATCGACCGCCTGGTGGCAGTGGGACTGCACAGCCTGACCGTCACCATCAATGCGGTCAACCCTGAGGTGGGCGCCGGAATATACAGGCATGTGGTCTACCACGGCAACCATTACACTGGCGAAGAGGGGGCCGCCATCCTGATCAGGAACCAGTTTGAGGGCTTGAAGCGTGCCGCGGAGCTGGGGCTGACCATCAAGGTCAATACTGTGCTGATGCCGGGGATCAATGACGACCAGATCCCGCTGATCGCCGAAAGAGTCAAGCAACTGGGGGCGTATGTGATGAATATCACGCCGCTGATTCCCCAGGCCGAACTGGCTCATGTGGTGGCGCCCACGCCGGAAATGGTCAGTGCGGTCCGGGATGCCAACGAGAAGATTATTGGTCAATTCAGGCATTGCCAGCAGTGCCGTGCCGACGCCATCGGGCTGATCGGCCAGGACATGAGTACGCTGACGTCCTTGTGCGGTACTCGATGCGCGGCGTGACAAAGATCGAGCGGGAAGAGGCGGCATTATGCGAATCAGGGTTTTTACAGCGGATGATGGCGAACACTTCATGGCATTGGCTGCACGGGAGGGCTGGACGGTCGATCCCTGGGAAACGCATTTCCTGCTGACAGCAGCACCATCCGGAAATTTCTGTGTGCATGAATGCGCTGGCAAGGCCTCGGCATTTGTCACCTCGCTGTGCCATTCAAAGAGCGGCTGGATAGGGAATTTGCTGGTACACCCCGAACTGCGCAGGCGAGGCCTGGGCGAACGGCTTTTTACCCGGGCGCTGAAGGCGCTGTGCAAAGCCGGAGCGGAGACATTCTGGCTGACGGCCTCGGCAATGGGGCGACCGCTGTATGAAAAGCACCGTTTCTGCACGATCGACCGGATCAATCGCTGGACGGGCCACGGAACAGCAAGAAAGGGTCAGAGTCTTGGCGCTGTCAGCGCAAAGATCAATCTTTGCCTGGATCGGCTTGGTTGGGGGGATGATCGCTACAGATTGCTGGAGGCAACGGCTGCCAGAGCGATTGTCGCGGCAGCGCCCAATGCCTTTGCAATGCTGCAGCGCTGCGGCAGTGTGCTGCAACTGGGGCCATGTGCGGCAAGTGATGAACAGGCGGCGCAAAGGGTCATCCGGACACTGGTAGCCCAGGTGCCGGAAGGTATGGAGATCGTCTGCGATGCGCCGGCAGGAAACATGGCTGCCGCCAAATTGCTGGAGGAGCTGGGGTTTCGCATAAAAGGCACGACTGAACTAATGTTTGCAGGGGTTAAGCCGGATTATCGTCCGGAGTACATCTTTGGGCTGGCTACCATGGGTAGCAGCGGCTAGTGCCTGCTTCCGGAAAGAACAGATCACAAGATTTCGTATCAGTGGGGTTGCCATGAACACTACATCAAAGATCATCATCGACGACACTACACTGCGTGACGGCGAACAGACCGCCGGGGTGGTTTTCAGCAGGCGTGACAAGCTGCGGATTGCCTCCATGCTGGACGCCATCGGGGTGCATGAGCTGGAATGCGGCATCCCGGCCATGGGTCATGGGGAGCAGGTGTGCATCAAGGCTATGCTTGACCTGGGGTTGAATGCCAGGTTGATTACCTGGAACCGGGCTTTGAAAAGCGATATCCAGGCCAGCCTGGACTGTGGTGTGCAGGCCGTCGACATATCGCTGTCCGTGTCAGACCAGATGATTAGCGGCAAGCTCCATAAAACCCGGGAGTGGGTCAAGGAGCAGCTGAAAGTGGCCCTGGGCTTTGCCAAACAGCATGATCTGTATGTCTCGGTTGGCGGTGAAGACTCCAGTCGGGCCGATCTGCCGTTTCTGGCAGAGCTGATGCGGATCACCAGTGAATTGGGTGGTGACCGTTTCCGTTTCTGCGACACACTGGGGATTCTGGATCCCTTCACCATGTACGACAGGATTGCCGCCCTGCGCCAGGCTGTCCCCCAATTGCCAATAGAGGTGCATACCCACAACGACCTGGGCATGGCCACCGCCAACAGCATTGCCGGTATCCGGGCCGGCGCCGCCTTTGTCAACACTACGGTCAATGGCCTGGGGGAAAGGGCTGGCAACGCGGCCCTGGAAGAGGTGGTGATGGGGCTAAAATATGCCTCCGGTATTGACACCGGTGTTTTGACCCATCGCTTCCGCGAACTGTCCCTGTTTGTGGCCAAGGCCTCGGGCAGAAAACTGCCGGCCTGGAAGGCCGTGGTGGGGGAGAATGTCTTTGCCCATGAATCCGGGTTGCATGTGGACGGGCTGCTCAAGTGCCCGGATAACTATGAGGGGTTTGATCCGGCTGTTGTCGGAGGCAGCCGCAAGATCATGATCGGCAAGCATTCCGGCAGCAGTGGCCTGGTGGAGCGTTACCGCAGCATGGGCATTGATGTCGGCCGTCATGAGGCTGTTATGCTGATGGAAATAGTACGCACTGCGGCGCAAAAGAGGCGCAGGGCGTTAAGCGATACTGAATTGCTGAATATTTACAGTAACTACGCGGAACGGGAGGCAATCTGATGGAAAAGACAATCAATGGCAAGACGTGTATAGAAATCGGGCAGGCCGCCCGCATGCTGGGGACCACGATACCGTGCATACTGATGCTGCTGAAACAGGGCAAGCTGGCTGGCGAGCTGGTGAATGGGGAGTGGTATGTGGACAGCCAGGCACTCATGGCAATGGTTGGCGTTGATATGCCTCCGGTAACTTCTGGCTCTTGTAGCCATGGCTGCGCAGGATGCAGCGGATGCTGACCGGAGAGGAAAAGGAGGAACGGTCATGGCAATAATCGTCAAGCCCTCGGACCTGCAGTACAAATATCGCAAATATATCGACACCAAAGCAGAGGAAAAATTTTGCGGCAAACCTGACCTCAGGCAGTTCAATCGCGACGACCTGTATGAGGTGCTGCCCATGTTTGCAGCGGTTATGGACGAGTTGCAGACAGACAGCGGGGCAGTCCTGCACAGGATTGAAGAAATGCTCAACCTGATGCCCGGATTTGTCCGCACCCGGGAAGATACGTTTGACTATCTGGTGGGGAGCATGCGGGAGATGCTGGATTGACGATATGTTGAATCAGGGACGTGCCCGCCGGCTCCACAGGTATGTCAGCACTTGGTCCATCAGTCTGTTCGCCTGAAGATAATATTCTGCCGGGGCATTGAGAATGTCCCCTGCCTGTTGGATGCAATCTCCTGCTACCAGCTCATGGCGGCAGTTATCAGCCATGTCCGCCGCACTTTCCGCTGTGGTTTCCAGATGAAACTGCAGTCCGATGGCGTTGGCTCCGATCTGAAAGGCCTGATGGCTACAGGCGTTACTTGACGCCAGTAAAACGGCCTTTTCCGGCAGATCAAAGGTTTCACCATGCCAGTGAAAGACCGTGCACGCGGCAGGAAAGCAAAAGCAGCTGTCTGCTTTGTTGACAGCATGCACCGGAAACCAGCCGATCTCCTTCTGATGGTTGGCAAATACACGGGCGCCGGCAGCGCTGGCAATCAGCTGCGCCCCCAGGCAGATGCCCAGCACCGGTATCTGCCTGTCAACAGCCCTGCGGATCAATTGCTTTTCTTTGGCCAGCCATGGGTAGTCGATTTCATCATTAACACTCATCGGGCCGCCCATGATAATCAGGAAATCAATCTGCTGTATATCCGGCAGCGTCTCGTCCCGGTAAAAATGGGTTGTGCTGATCAGGAACCCCTGTTGATCCAGCCAGGTCCTGATACAGCCAGGGCCTTCGAATGGTACATGTTGCAGCACATGAGCTGATTTCATCTCCAGTTTGCCTCCATATTTGATTTTGCTTGTCTTGGGCCGGATGCAAATCTTGTGCAAATTTCAGTGTATCAAGTCTGATGCGATGAATTTTGATTTTTTCAATCGCTCGCATGATGTAAAAAGGTGAGTGTTTTGCAAATTACCGCTGTTTGGCACGGGTTATGTAGTTTCCGTCCGGAAAGGGTGCTTTTTCCCCCTGGCGGCGTCAATCTTCGGTTTTGATTGTGCGGCGTACCTGT
>DAONZY010000060.1:0-15864 GCA_035407085.1 Deltaproteobacteria bacterium
TCATACATCCGGTTCGGGCGGCGCATTGCGGTCTGTACAGACAATGCCATGCCTTCCGAATCTGCATCAGTACAGGGCCAGACCTTTACAGGAAAGGCCCTTTTTTATCTGGCGATGAGGGTTTGTCCGGCTGTTGCTGATAATCATGCTGGATAAAATACGGCTTTTGGGGTACATTACATAAATTTTGCGTCAGGCGGATTGTCTCTCTGTTGTTGCGTAAACAGCGTGTCCCCGCAGCCTGCAGCAGATAATTCAAGAGGTTGTCCCATGAAAAATCATATCGGAATGCTCTATTGCCTTTTAATTGCCGGGTTTTGTCTCATCTTTGTGCAGCCGGCAGATGCCGCCACACGGAAAGTGCCACAACGTATCGTGTCCCTGGCGCCGGCTGTGACCGAGATCATCTATGCCGTCGGGGCACAGAACCGACTGGTAGGGGTGACTAATGTCTGCGACCGCCCGGCCGAGGCGAGCAGGAAGTCGCGGGTGGGGAACATGGCCAATCCCTCGCTGGAGGCAATTGCCGCACTTAAGCCGGATCTGGTGATTGTGGCCAGCAAGGAAAACCCGACCGAATTTGTCAGACGTCTGAACACGCTGCGCATCAAGACGCACCTGTTCAAGACCAACAGCCTGGATGATCTGCCGGATGAGATCAGGAAACTGGGGCGTGCGATCGGTGCTGAGACCAGAACCGCCAGGATGGCTGCCGGCATTGAGCGTGCGCTCAAGCACAGCCTTCAGGCTTCGGCCGGCAAGGCGGGCGTCAAGGGGCGCAGGATCATGTTCATGGTCTGGACCAACCCGATCACCCTGGCCGGCCCCGGTACGATCATTGATGATGCCATCCGGGATATGGGCATGGTTAATGTCGCCGCTGACTCCAGGGCGCCTTACCCCCGTTATAATCTGGAAACCATCATTGCCCGCAAGCCGGATCTGATCGTGATGGGCGCCGGCACTCCCGGCATGAAGATGGATCCGCAACCTGTGCTCAAGCGCCTGAAGATGCTGGAGGCGGTGCGCAAGGGGCGCATCTGCTATACAACCGATGCCTTGTATCGTCCCGGTCCGCGTATTGCCGAAGGGATTGCCGAGCTGGAAAAATGCATGCTGATGCCGTGAATCATTGTGGGTAAAAAAGGGTAAACATTTGCGTATCAAGAGTATCATAATTCTGCTTTCACCGTTTCTGGCCGCCGCCCTGTCCCTGTTTGTGGGCACCTATGGTCTGTCGCCGTCCGAGATCATCGATGTGCTGAGGCATGCCTTCTCTGCTGCAGATTCGGCAGAAGCCACCATCATTCTGGATATACGCCTGCCGCGCATCCTGCTCTCCGGGCTGGCCGGCATGGCCCTGGCCACATCCGGCGCCACCATGCAGGCGGTGCTGCGCAACCCGCTGGTTGATCCGTTCATCCTGGGTATTTCGGCCGGGGCCGCCTTTGGTTGCGCCATTGCGATCGGTTTCCTGGCCTGGCTGCCGCTGCAGGTGGCGGCATTTGTTTTCGGTGCGCTGGCCGTATTTCTGGCCTGCGTGATGGCCCGTTCCGGTGGGGAGATATCACGCTTGTCACTGGTGCTGTCCGGCGTGATCGTTTCGGCCTTTTTTACCGCCATGCTTTCGCTGATCAAGTTTCTGGTTGACCCGATGAAACTGCAGAATATCGTGCACTGGCTGATGGGCAGTTTTGCCATGGCTGATTGGCAGCAGGTGCGCACCTCCGGCATCGGTATTGTGCTGGGATGCCTGCCAATCCTGCTGTTGCGCTGGCGTCTGAACGTGATCAGCATGGGGGACGACGAGGCGCGCAGCATGGGGGTCAATGTCTCCGTCAAACGTATCATCTTCATCGGCAGTGCGACGCTTGCTGTCACAAGCGCCGTGGCGGTCAGTGGTATCATTGGCTGGATCGGCCTGATGGTGCCCCACCTGATTCGCATGGTGGCAGGTCCGGATCATCGCCGCCTGATCCCGCTCAGCATGGCGGGTGGCGCCACATTCATGATCTGTGCTGACACGGTGGCGCGCAACATGACCAGCTTCGACCTGCCGGTCGGCATCATCACAGCCCTGGCCGGGGCGCCGTTTTTTGTGTATCTGATGAAGCGGGGCGGCAAGGAAAGCTGGGGCGTTTAGGACTGGGGAACGGTTACAAAAAACGAACGATGGAGCTATTTGATTGATCAAGCTTGAAAATCTGATATTTCAGCACCCCCACACGGATGCGCCGGTGGTCAATGATGTCAGCTTCCGGGTGGAGCAGGGGCGTCTGGCCGTGCTGCTGGGCCCCAACGGTTCCGGCAAGACCTCGCTGTTCAAGTGCATTGCCGGATTGTGGCGCCCCACCTCGGGTGTGGTCAGGCTGGATGGCACGGACCTGCTTGCACTCAGCTATCGCCAGCGGGCCGAACTGCTGGCCGTGGTGCCGCAGGATCACACGCCGCCTTTTCCCTATACGGTAATGGAGGCGGTGCTGATGGGACGTGCGCCCCATGTGGGTCTTTACAGCGCGCCCTCCGCAGAGGATATGCAGATTGCGCGGCAGGCGCTTGAATCGGTCGGTGTCAGCCATCTGGCAGAGCGCTGTTACACCCGCATCAGCGGCGGTGAGCGCCAGATGACCCTGATTGCCCGCGCCATTGCCCAGGATGCGCCGCTGCTGCTGCTGGATGAACCAACCTCGCACCTGGACTTCAAGAACCAGCACCGGGTGCTGGAGATGGTGCATCGCATTGCGGCTGACAAAGGGCTGACGGTGCTGATGACCCTGCATGATCCGAATCTGGCGGCCTTCTTCGCCGATCAGGTGGTCATGCTCAAGCAGGGCCGGATCGTGGCTGATGGCCAGCCGGAGGATGTGCTGCAGGAGGATGTGCTGGCCAATCTGTATGATATTGGCATCGGGATTGCCAGCGGTGAAGGACGGCGTTTGATCTACACCAGATCGCAGCGGGTTCAGGAAACATGATCCGGACAGGGCAGGGGGGATGGCTATGATAATTGTCACAGGGGCGGCAGGGCTGATCGGTAGTGCGGTTATCTGGAGACTCAACAGTCTGGGCCGGGACGATATACTGGCGGTTGACCACCTGGGCTGCAGCGAGAAGTGGAAGAATCTCTCGCCGCTCAGATTCCGGGACTATCTGGAAAAGGACGCCTTTCTGGAACAGCTGCTTTCCGGGAACCTGACTTCCAGTTACGGCCGGATCGACGCCATCATCCACCTGGGGGCATGTTCTTCAACCACGGAGCTGGATGCCTCCTATCTGATCGCCAACAATTTTGAGTACAGCAAGCATCTCGCCCGCTTCGCGCTGGCCAATGGCAGCCGGTTCATCTACGCCTCCAGCGCCGCCACCTATGGCGACGGGCTGGGCGGTTTCAACGAATCCCTGGATCGTTTGAACGAACTGCGTCCGCTCAACATGTACGGTTATTCCAAGCACATGTTCGACCTGTGGGCCCGCGCTAACGGCATGCTGGACCGGATCGTCGGACTGAAATACTTCAACGTTTTCGGACCCAACGAATACCACAAGGGCGAGATGCGCTCGCTGGTGCTCAAGGCCTATGAGCAGATCGTGAATTGCGGCACGATCCGGCTGTTCCGCTCCCATCGTGATGATTATGCCGACGGGGAGCAGATGCGTGATTTTCTGTATGTCAAGGATGCGGTGGATATGACCCTGCATTTTCTGGAAAACCGCCAGGCTGGCGGCTTGTTCAACCTGGGCAGCGGCGAGGCCAATACCTGGAACCGCCTGGCCGGGGCGATCTTCAAGGCGCTTGACCGCCCGGTGCAGATCGAATACATCGACATGCCGGCATCGATCCGCGACAAATACCAGTACTATACCTGCGCCGACACCGCCAGTCTGCAGGCAGCCGGTTATCAGCGCCAGACCGGGCTGCTGGAATCTGCGGTGGAGGATTATGTGGTCAACTACCTGGTGCCTGACAGGCATCTGGGGGAGTGAACAGTATGGCCTGTATTGTTATTGACGATTCCCGCTGCAAAGGGTGCGCACTATGCACGACCGTCTGCCCATCGGGTTTGGTCGGGATGGGCAGCGAGCTCAACGCCCAGGGCAATCCGGTGGCACTCTTTTCTGATCCGCAGGGAAAATGCACCGGCTGCGCCATGTGTGCCAGGATGTGTCCGGACACGGCTATCAGTGTTTACAGACAGTAGCGAGTTGCGCCCGAACGCGTGACGCCTGCCAGCCAGTCACGGCTAAGTGCGGGGCGTGGCGTCATCCAGGCCTTAGGGATTCAAAATTGTAGTGCCAGTGAATGGTGATATTCTTCATGTATCACCCATAGTGCAGCAGGAGTATCGTGTGAAGAAACCTACCAGTGACAGAGTCTTCGTCAAGGGCAACGAGGCCGTTGCCATGGCAGCCATCGAAGCCGGCTGCCGTTACTATTTTGGTTACCCCATCACCCCCCAGAGTGAAATCCCCGAATACCTTTCCCGTGAGCTGCCCAGATTGGGCGGCGAATTCATCCAGGCCGAGAGCGAAATTGCCTCGATCAACATGCTGCTGGGGGCGGCGGCCACCGGTGTGCGCTGCATGACGTCCTCATCCGGGCCGGGCATATCCCTCAAACAGGAGGGCATATCCTATCTGGCCGGCGCCGAACTGCCGGGGGTGATCGTGGATATCATGCGCTCTGGCCCCGGTCTGGGCGGCATCGACCCATCCCAGGCCGATTACTGGCAGGCGACCCGCGGCGGCGGCCATGGCGGCTACCGCATCATCGTGCTGGCCCCGGCATCTGTGCAGGAGATGTATGACCTGACCATGCTGGCCTTCGATCTGTCCGACAGCTACCGCATACCGGTGATGGTGCTGGCCGATGCCATGATCGGCCAGATGAAGGAATCGATCGTCTGCCGTCCCAGGCCGGCGGCGGAACTGCCGGCCAAGAGCTGGGCCGTGCGCGGCAGACAGGAGGGGCAGCCCCAGAACGTGGTCCGTTCCCTGCATCTGGGTGATGGCGAGATGGAGGCCTTCCACTGGCAGATGCAGGCGCGGTATTGCCTGGTGGCGGAAAAGGAGTGCCGCTGGCAGGAACATCGCACCGATGACGCCGAACTGATCGTGACCGCCTTCGGCTCAACCGCCCGGATTGCCCATACGGCAGTGGAAATGGCCCGCGAGGCGGGCATGGCGGTCGGGCTGATGCGGCCGGTGACGCTGTTTCCCTTTCCGTCCGATGCATGCCGCAAGCTTTCCGAACGCTGCGGTCGTTTTCTGGTGATGGAACTGAGTACCGGACAGATGGTCGATGATGTGCGTCTGGCGGTCCGCTGCGGCACCAGCGTTGACTTTTACGGCCGCCCGCCCGGGGCCGGTTCGCTGCCCACGCCGGAGGAACTGTTCGAGCAGATCGGCAGGGTCTACAGGGCAGGTGCACTATGAAACTGATTTTTGGCAGGCCGCAGAGCCTCAAGGATATGGAAACCCACTTTTGTCCCGGTTGCCATCACGGCATCACCCACCGCCTGGTGGCGGAGGCCATTGACGCCCACGGCCTCCGCAGCAGCACCATCGGCGTGGCTTCGGTCGGCTGTTCTGTATTTCTGTACAATTATTTTGACATCGATGTGGTGGAATCGCCCCATGGCCGGGCACCGGCTGTGGCTACCGGTGTCAAGCGCGCCCGGCCGGACCGCTTTGTCTTTACCTATCAGGGGGACGGCGATCTGGCCGCGATCGGTACGGCCGAGATCATTCATGCCGCCAACCGGGGCGAGGATATTTCCGTCATTTTTGTCAACAACACCACCTATGGCATGACCGGCGGCCAGATGGCACCTACCACCATGATCGGCCAGAAGACCTCCACAACCCCCTACGGCAGGAACCGCGACAAGGAAGGCGGGCCAATCCGTATGGCTGAACTGCTTGCCCAACTGGACGGGGTTGCCTATTCTGCCCGGGTGGCGGTCAATAGCCCCAAAAACGTGATCCAGGCCGGCAAGGTCATCAGCACCGCCTTTCGTTACCAGGCTGAAGGGCGGGGTTTTTCTTTCGTCGAGGTCTTGGCGGCCTGTCCCACCAATTGGGGTATGCAACCGCTCAAGGCCAACGCCAGGGTGGCTGATGAGATGATTCCGTGTTTTCCGCTGGGTGTCTGCAAGAACACCGCTGAACTGTAAATTTTGGAGAAAACCATGCGCCGCGATGTATTTATAGCCGGATTCGGAGGGCAGGGTGTCTTGCTGGCCGGCAACCTGCTTTCCCATGCTGCCATTCATGAAGGTCTGAATGTGTCCTGTCTCCCGGCCTACGGGGTAGAAAAGCGCGGTGGCGCCGCCATGTGTACGGTGGTTTTCAGTGACGGCGATACCGGCTCGCCGGTGGTGGGTTTTCCCTCGGTTGCTCTGCTGCTCAACCAGCTCTCCTTTGACAAGTACGTTGCCCGGATCAAGCCGGGCGGGATCTGCGTGATCAATTCGGATCTGGTAAAAGCTGAGGCAGCTTCAGCGACGGGTCTGCGGCTGGTGTCGGTGCCGATGAACCGCCTGGCCATCGAGCTGGGCGATATCCGCATGGTTAACATGGTGGCTTGCGGGGTTTATGCTGCCGTCAGCGGGGCGCTTGCCCCCGCATCGCTGGAGGCGGCCCTGAAAAAGACGCTGCCCGAGCACAGACATGGTCTGGTTGCTGCGAATACACGGGCGATCAGGGCCGGTTACGGGGTAGTGGGTAAGTAAAAATGCTTGACGCAGCAAGTCACATTTGTTAAATAAAGAGTCCCTTTATTGGGGTATCGCCAAATGGTAAGGCAACGGACTCTGACTCCGTCACTCTTGGTTCGAATCCAGGTACCCCAGCCATAATATAAACAGGCACTTGCATTGATTTGCAAGTGCCTGTTTCTTTTCATGCAACCTTTCAGTAATATCAGTTTGTAGACAAACAGCAGTTGATCGGGACAGGCGGCGGTGTTATAAAACGCAATGCCATTTGACCCGACAGTTGCAGCTGGAGGTGCTATGAACAGCTTGAAACCGGCTACAATAGAATCTGCCAGCGCCATACCAATGCTGCAGACACTTGATATTCGTTGCACGGAGATCGGCGACAGCTACGCCATCATGCAGGTTACTGTCAGCGACAAGCACAGAAACTATATCGGCGGCGCGCATGGCGGGTTGATTGCCACGCTGGCCGATACGGTTTCCTTTTTTCCCAGGCCGCTGTTTCCATCCGGCCTGGCCTGTACGACCACCAATCTGAACCTCAACTACATCAGGCCCGCCGTCGTAGGGGATGTGCTGACGGCCCGATCGGATCTGATCCATCTCGGCCGGCGCATGGCCAGCCTGAAGATCACCATCACCAACCATCATGGCGGGCTGGTGGCCCATGGCACTTCAACACTGCTGATAACCGCTCAATAACAAAACGGATCTTCTGGATCGAGAGCCGCGATCACTTCTGCTTCAGCTCCTTGAGCCGCTTACGCGCCTCATCGCCAAACTCCCTGTCCTCCGGCTCTCCCCTTGACTGCGCCCCCGTGAGTGCCTTCAGGGTCTTTTCCAGTAACTGCTGCTCCTCATGTTTTCGCCCCATGCGCCTCAACTCCCTGGCGGTCTGTATCAGCATGGCCGGGCTATCTCCATGCCTGCTGGCGTAGCTGATGTAGTCGGCGGCAGCCTTGTCAGGCTGATCTAGCATTTCATAGGCGATCGCCCGTTTGCGCAGCAGTTCGCTGTCATCGGGGGCCAGCCGCATGGCCTTTTCGAGATCCTGCAGCGCCCCTTGATGATCCTTGAGGCGCTGCTTTGCCATGGCGCGGTAGTGATAGGAACGGGTGCTTGACGGTTCCAGGCGGACAAGCCGGTCAAAGTCGGCCAGTGCCTGCGTGTGATGATCAAGCGTGAGGTGCAGAAAACCACGCTGGAACCAGGCATCAACGCAGGCGGGGTCCAGCCGGATGGCGGCGTCAAACCTCTCCAGCGCCAGTTTTGTCGCCCTGACTTCCACAGCGCGGATGCCCTGCTGTGCCAACTGATAGGCCCGCAGCTGCTCCGTTGTTGAAAACGGCTTGAAGTCGCCGCTCTTTTCGCAGAAGTTGCCGTACATGTACATGGTCATGCCGCGCCCCAGATTGTATGCGGCGCAGCTCATCTCGCGATCCTGGCGGGCGCCGTCCAGATTGCCGGCTTCATAGCGCATCCAGGCCCGCTGCCGGTATGTGTCGTACAGGTGTGGCAACAGGGGGCGGTGCAGCATCATCGCCCGAGCTTTTCCCGATTTTTCCACCCCCTGCTGTGTGCAGTCGCTGATTGCAAAGGTGTCACACAGCAGGCGCACCATTGCGTTGTCATTATTGATGCCGTAGCTCTTGCGGACAAACTGCAGAAACGCCCCGTGTTCCGGCGGGATGGTGGACTCCAGTATTGCCACGGCCCAGTCGGCTTCGGCAAGGGCGGCGGCCTGGTGTCCGGCTTCAAGGTAGGCATTGGCGCGCTGCAGGTGGGCGGCCTTGGCCATCAGAGGTCCTTCCACAGGGGCAATCTGGATGGCGGCGGCAATATCCTGCCGGACACCTTCCTGCTGTGCCGGTTTGAAAGAAACCAGGGTGCGGCGCAGATAGGCGCGCGGATTGTCCGGATCCAGCGCCACGGCCTTGTCCATCAGTTTGCGGGCTTCGTCGAACTGTTTGAGAAAGGCCAGTCTGCCCGCGTCCTGCATCAGGCTGGCGGCCCGCAGCTGCTTTTCATTTTCGCCGATGCGGGCGATGATCTGCTGTTTTTCTGTGCCGCTGGCCTTTGCCAGCTGCTGTTTCAGCGCCTCCAGTTCCCGGGTCTGCTGCTCCAGTTTCTGCTTGAGCTGCTGATAGTCCTTCAGTTCGTTGCGCTGGCTCAGCATGCGCATGATCGCCTGCTCGATCTCGCCTTCGATCAGTTCCGCCCGGATGGCCACCCGGATGCGTACCGCATTGCCGATCATATCTCGCTGTGCCGGCATGGTGGTAATGCGCATGGCATGGTTGGCAACCACTTCGATGACATCCTCCTCCAGGGCCATGTTGCGGACCGTGGTGTAGCTCCTGACCAGGGCGCCAGCCTGTTCGGCTGCCTGGCGGATGGCGCTGTTGCGGGCATGGTCCATGCCGGCGGCCATGGTCTCGCCATCGCCGATCAAGTATTCGCCGGAGGTCTGAATGGTCAGGGCTTCACAAAAGGATGGGATGGCCAGCAGGGCGCAGAGAATGATCTGGATGCAAAATCGGGGCAGGCGCATGGGCGGGATCTCCTGCAGTTGGGATCTGGGGCGGCGTTTTGTGCAAGACGGCACCCATCCATTCATAGCAGATTTTCTGCGGTGTATGCTATAGTTATGAGCATGAACGTTTGTCGCAGGGGCGCTTATGCAGATCAGCAGTGATTACATACGCTCGGTGGGCCGACACGAGGGGCGCGGGCGCTACTACAGTTGTGCCCGTAACCACTATTATGCGGGCACAGATTACAGCGAATCCACCGCATCGTTTTTCACGCTGGATGTGCGGCCTGCTGTTGGCGACTACCTGCAGGACCTTGTCACTGGTCGGGGATTTTTTGTCATTGATGCCCAGGTGGGATTTGAAAAGGGCGAGCCGTGCTATTTTGAGGTGTCACTGCTGCCGTCCAACGAACAGGTCTCGCTGGTGCGTCATTCAGCCGGTGATAGTGCTGCCGGGCATCCGGTGGTGGCAAGATCGGTACTTTTTGAAGGACTGCCGGCGGTGCTGGAGGTGGAGCTTAAGCAGCGTCAGGGTGGTGTCATGCGCTATATATTCACACTTCAGCAGCGTTATCAGCCATGTCTTGGCGACATGCTGATCTGCAGCCGCAACCGTTGTTATACCGTGGTGGAACTGTTGCCGAATCGCCAACCGGGACTGGTGTGTGTCAGGGCGCTGATGTGAAAATGGAATGCAGGTAATTTTATGTGGGGAGGTTCGGGTGGAAAACAATGAAACGCAAAAGACAGAGCTGGTCTGCAATGGCGGTGAAAAGCACAAGGGACATGTCTGCTTTCTGACCAACATGGGTCTGCATGCCGAGGTGTTCAAGCTGACCCGCAACCCGACCGTGGTTTGCCGAAAATGCGGAGCCCGAGCCGGCAAGGCCGAACATGTCTGCTTTCCGGAAGCTTTGTAATAATCAATCATCTGAGGAGAATCAGACCATGAAGAATGGCATGTTGTTTATGGCGTTTGGCATAGCGTTATTTCTGTCGGAGACAGTCATGGCCGGCGGCTCCGATTGGTTTCGTCAGGGGGCGCAGCAGGCCCGGCAGGATCAGGAGGTTGGCTACCGTGTGGCAATTATTGCGGGTGACGAGATCTGCCGCCCTCCCAGGGACTATAACGCAGCAGGATTTGCCAGGCCGATTGATCTGCTTGGCACGGTTGATGAACCCAGGGGCCATGAAGCGGAAAACATGAAGCAGTGGTTCTGTACCCATACCCTGCCGGATGGCACGATTGTCCAGTATGGTTCCAGCTTCACCCCGCTGGAGGATTGGCGTAATAACCAGAGCCGGCTTGATGAATAAAATGGTTTTTTAGATTGACATGCGTTTGCGCAAAAAATATGCAGAATGGTGACAAAACCGTTAAAAACAGCTGCTTGTCATTCGTTTCCCCAAGCTTATCAACACCCATTTCCACAAAAATGTTGATAAAGAGTCCCGCCATTGCAGGCATTCGTAATCACGGGATTTTTTTATTAACAGCCTGAACTGGTGCGGGTCAGCCGCGTTGGCAATCTGACGTTTCGTAACCGGTTCGTCACAATTATGACGTTTGGCGGGTCGTTGCAACTTCTGTCAGAATTAAAACACTTTTCAGGTGTTTACAAAGCAGATTCCTGCGTTACTATTTTATTGTTTGCATCCCAAACGACCAGGATATCGGAAGCTGTTGCGGATAGATGTTTCAGGCGTTGTCCGACCAAGGGCAGTTATAGTGAGTATCAGCAAGTATCAACCAGTGAAGCCGTCCAAATTGTCCCGCACGACCTGCCGTTTCTACTGATCTGCTTCCATGCCTGCATCTTGAGAAACCAGATCATACCCGGAGGCTAGACATGCTGGTACCGATCTCAGAATTCAGTGGCGAAGAGCCGGATGTGTCCAAATGCCGGACCGAAGCAATCATTACCGACCTGTACAGGTGCCTGGGGAACCATTGCAACTGCAAGTACGGTCTGCCGGCCGGCAGTACCAGCACCTACTGTCTGCACCCGGATTTTAGAAAGTTTTCCGCAACCAATCCCCCTCTTGCCAGACACGGGGCCTGTGGTGCCGGAGTCAAACAGAGGGCTTGAAGCCCCGCCTGTTTCGGGCTATCATCTGTTGGCAAGCTACCATTCCCACCCACAATGATTTCCTGGCAGATCCGGTGACTATATTCGCCTTATTGCCGGGTGATCAAGCACGGAAAGCAAACCATGGAATTTAATAATCTACTGATCCATCTGGAAAACAGTGTCGATGCCTTTGCTGCCAAGCCGCACCATGTGGCGGCGATCCGGAGCGCCTTTCCTGACGCCCGGGTGAGCGTGGCTGAAAACAACGCCGTTTTTCGCGGGAAGCTGCCCCAGGCCGATTGCGTTCTGGCCTGGATTTTCAAACCCGATTGGTATCAGAGTGCCCCAAAGCTCAAGGCGGTCTTTACCCCGGCTGCCGGGCGCGACTGGGTGGCTGCCGACCCCTCAGGCCGGGTACGTAGCTTCTATGGCAGCTTCCATGGCCGTATCATGCGTGAAAGCCTGCTCTCCATGATGCTGTACTTCAACCGCAAGCTGTCCCGTTCCCTGTCAGACCAGCAGAACAATAGCTGGGGCCGGCTGGGTTACAGCGATTGCCGGGGGCTTTTCAGCCAACGGGTGCTGATCATCGGTTTTGGTGCGCTGGGTCAGTCCATGGCCGAACTGCTCAAGGCCTTTGGTGCATCCGTAACCGGGGTCAAGCGCAATACGGCCGGCTTTGAAAACCATCCCCACGCAGACCGCGTGATTTCCTTTGATCAGATTGACGCAGAACTGCCACTGGCCGACCACATCGTGCTGTTGCTGCCAGGCGGCCAGGAAACCGACGGTCTGCTGACGTCCAGGCACTTCAATGCCGTCAAGCCGGGTGCGTTTTTGTACAATCTGGGGCGTGCCGGCTGCTATTGCGAGGAGGATCTGCTTGCGGCGCTGCAGGGCGGCAGGCTGGCCGGTGCCGGTCTGGATGTGTTTGCGGAAGAGCCGCTGCCGGCGTCATCGCCGTTGTGGGGCATGCCGAATGTGCTGCTGACGCCGCATTCCAGCGCCATCAGCAGAGAGTATATCGACCTGTTCATCGAGGAATGGATTGCCAGGGTGCGGGCTGCCTGAGAAGGTCAGTTCATTTTTTGGATTGAGGACAAATCATTTACGGCTGTAACTACGGAGATTACAGAAAACGGCCGCGCTCCTTTGGGGGAGGCGGCCGTTTTTCTGTATGGAGCAGACAGGTTTATATCTCGCACTTGGCCGTGTGGCGGATATCTTTGCCCCGTACCATGAAGATCACCATCTCGGCGATGTTGGTGGCATGGTCGGCGATCCGCTCCAGGTACTTGGAGATGTAGGTCAGGTTCAGGGCCCGGGAGATGGTGGCCGGATCCTCCAGCATATAGGAGAGCAGTTCGCGCTGGATCTGCACATGCAGGTCGTCGATCTGCTGGTCGTCCTGGCAGACCTTGATCGCCAGATTCACATCGCCCCGCACGAAGGCGTCCAGGGCCTCCTTGAGCATCAGCTCGGCACAGCGAGCCATGCGCGGGATGTCGATGTAGGGCTTGAGCGGCGGTTCCTGATTGATCTCCTGCACCCGTTTGGCCAGATTGGCGCACTGGTCGCCGATCCGCTCCAGATCGGTGACGATCTTGAGCGCCAGGGTTATGAAACGCAGATCACTGGCGGCCGGCTGGCGTAACGCCAAGAGCTGCAGACACTTCTCATCGATGGAGACCTCCAGGCCGTTGACCTCGTGGTCCATGTTGATGATCCGTTCGGCCAGGTCGGAATCCCGATCCTCCAGGGCCTTGACCGAGCCGGAGATCATCAGCTCCACCTTGCCCCCCATGACCAGGATTTTGCTGCGCAGATCATTCAGATCCGCATCGTATGATGCACTGATGTGTGTTCTTTCCATAATTCCTCACTAAATGTATTCAACAACTCTTGCTGCTGTCCGTGGCCCCTTCGTCCGCAACCGGTTCCCAGTCCCCGGTCCCCAGATTTACCCAAATCGGCCGGTGATATAGTCCTCGGTCTGTTTTTTGTCCGGGTTGGTAAAGATTCTGCTGGTTGAGCCGGCCTCAATCAGCTCCCCCAGGTAGAAGAAGGCCGTCACGTCCGAAACACGGGCAGCCTGCTGCATGTTATGGGTGACGATGATGATGGTGTACTTCTGTTTCAGTTCGTCAATCAGTTCCTCGATCTTTAGCGTGGAGATCGGGTCCAGGGCAGAACATGGCTCATCCATCAGGATGATCTCAGGATTGACGGCAATGGCGCGTGCGATGCAGATACGCTGGGCCTGACCGCCGGAGAGACCCAAGGCCGAGTCGTTGAGCCGGTCCTTGACCTCATCCCAGATGGCGGCATTTCTCAGGCTGCGTTCCACGGTTTCATCCAGGACGGCCTTGTCGTTGATTCCGGCGATGCGCAGGCCGTAGACGATGTTCTCGTAGATCGATTTGGGAAAGGGGTTGGACTGCTGAAAAACCATGCCGATCCGTCGGCGCAGGGAAATCACATCCGTGGCCGGATCGTTGATTTCAGTCCCGTCAAAGCGCAGGCTGCCTTCGATGCGCACGTTGTCGATCAGGTCGTTCATGCGGTTGATACAGCGCAGAAGCGTGGATTTTCCGCAGCCGGACGGTCCGATGAAGGCCGTGACCTGGTTCTTGCCCATCTTCAGGCTGACATCCTTCAGGGCGTGTTTGTCGCCGTAATAGAGGTTCAGCTTCTCAATGTCCATGATGGTCTGTGCTGTGTCTGCTGTTGCTGTCATTTATTGTTCCTTTGTGTCAATTGCTGATTGTCAGTTAAAAGTTCGATGTCTGATACTTTTTCCTCATCCTGGCGCGGAAACGGATCGCCAGGCTGGTGGCCACAATCACGATGCCCATCAGCAGCATGGTGGTCA
Source organism: Deltaproteobacteria bacterium (assembly GCA_035407085.1). Lineage (GTDB taxonomy): Bacteria > Desulfobacterota > Desulfuromonadia > Geobacterales > Pseudopelobacteraceae > JBGSQR01. The sequence goes on from DAONZY010000060.1 coordinate 14,197, forward strand.
CATAGACCATCGGCTTGGCCGCCTCCACATTGGGTGACTGGAAGCCGACGTCGAAGATGTGGAATCCCAGGTGCATAAACTTGCGGTCCATGTGGAAGAAGGGGAAGTTCATGTCAAAGGGCAGTGTGGGCGCCAGTTTGACCACCCCGACGATCATCAGCGGCGCCACCTCGCCGGCAGCCCGGGCCATGGACAGTATCAGGCCGGTCATGATGCCCGGCGTGGCCATGGGCAGCAGGATCCTGACCAGGGTCTGAAAACGGGTCGCGCCCAGGGCCAGGGAACCCTCACGGATGCCGCGCGGTATGGAGGCCAGTGATTCTTCGGTGGCGATGATCACCACCGGCACGGTTAACAGGGCCAGGGTCAGACTGGACCAGAGTATGCCGCCGGTGCCGAAGGTCGGCGTCGGCAGGCGCTCGGGGTAGAAGAGCTGATCGATACTGCCGCCGATGCCGTAGACGAAGAATCCCAGACCGAAGACACCGTAAACGATAGAGGGGACGCCGGCCAGGTTATTGACCGCGATGCGCACCATGCGGGTCATCAGCCCGTCTTTGGCGTATTCGCGCAGGTAGATGGCGGCAATGACGCCAAATGGCAGCGAGAACACGCTCATCAGCATGACCATCATCACCGTGCCGAAGATGGCCGGAAACAGGCCGCCTTCGGTGTTGGATTCACGCGGATTGCCCAGCAGCAGTTCCTTGATCCGGACCAGGTAGGCGCTTGACTTGGCAAATACGGACATGTCATTGGGGCGCTGGATACGCACGATCTCGGTCAGTGCGATTTCCCGGACCGTGCCGGATGCGTCTTCAAATATGCCCCGGGGCTGGGTCAGTTCCGACTGCATCTGCGCCAGCTGGCTGTTCATGGTCTCGAACTCTTCGGTCAGCTTTTCCCGCTCTGTTGCTAATTCAGCGATCCGGTCGCTGTTCTGTTCGCGATTTTTGTATTCCAGCTTGAGGATTTTTAACCGCAATTGCTCTGATTTGTAGTTAATCGAAGACATCTTGTCGCGCAGTTTCTTGACGGCGTCCAGACGCGGCTCCAGCGCGGCGCGGGCTTGACTTAGCTTCTGCAGGGGGGCTGCTGCGCCGTCTACGGCCAGTCCATTGGGCTGCACGTCTTTCAGGAATCCGATGAAATTGCCGTGTTCCATGCGTTCTACCAGCACGGCATCAGCCGGGATGCTGCGGCTGCTGATATCACTATCCTCGATCCAGCGGAAGTCCTGGCTGTACATGTCCCGGTTGCCGACCTTGACTTGGATGCGGCCTTTGCCGCTGACCGGATTCTTCTCGCGGGCGGTCATCTGTCCCATGGCAATCGTGCCGTCAGCCAGCTCGTAGCGGGTGATTTCCGCCGGCCAGAAGTACCCCAGCCCGTTTTTCATGACCACGCCGACCAGGGTCAGGGTCATCACCAGAATCAGCGCCAGGGCTGCTCCGGTTGCCAGCACATATGGTTCGCCGGTTTTAAAGTACTTTTTCAATTCCATTCTCCATTTGAATGTACAACCGTTTGGCGTTGGCCGTGTCGGTTGACCGCATTTTTCGTTTCCCGGTCTGCGGGTCACGGATAACGTCAACTAATACCGCCCGTATTTCTTCGGAACTATCACCTAAAAGCAGGTCTTGGTGTGAAGATCCCACCAGCATGTGT
>DAONZY010000061.1:0-8338 GCA_035407085.1 Deltaproteobacteria bacterium
CTGTCAGAACGCCTCCTGGCGGGCCGTAATGATAAATACCGGATTTTGAGCCTCAAACAACTTGAACTCCGTCAGCTTGCGGGTTTTGGAGATATTGACACAGGTCACCTCCACCTGGAAACCATGATCCTCCAGAAATTCGACCGATTTGCTCAGCGTATCCAGGGTGACGGCATTCAGCACGACCAGCCCGTCCGGTTTGAGCCGGCGACCGACCATATCCACAATCTCCTCCAGACTGCCACCGGCCCCGCCGACAAACACGCGGTCCGGATCCGGCAATTCCTCCAGGCCATCCGGAGCGCAGGCTTCCATAAGCTTGACATTGCGCGCACAGAACTTCTTCAGGTTTTCAGCAATAAAAGAGACGCATTGCGGATTGTGCTCCAGCGCAAAAATACGCCCACCCGGCATCAGGTTGGAGGCCTCAATTGACACGGAGCCGCTTCCGGCGCCGATGTCCCACATGACCAGGCCATCCTGCAACTGGAGTTTGGCAAGCGTAACCGCCCGCACCTCCTGCCTTGTGATCAGTTTTTTTGATGTCAGAAATTCATCATCAGCAATGCCGATCAACGGATACTGTTCCAGATTAGGCTCATAGGTCTTGATCAGAATCAGGATGTTCAAGGCAGACACCTCCATCCCCAAAAGACCGCGCACATCGGTGCGGGTGAACCTTTCGGTCTCCAGGCCCAGATCCTCACAGAGCCAGGCCTCATAGCCCTCCGCGCCACGTTCGATCAGTTCGGCAGCAATGGCGGCCGGCGTATTGATGCTGTCCGTCAGCACACAGGCCTTTTCTACGGACACAATCCTGTCCACCGCCGCATGCATGCCGCGTCCATGGGCCGAGACAAAAATGGCGTCATCCCACGGCTCCTTGATACGGGCAAAGGCATACTGCATGCTGGTTACATTGGGAAATATCTCGATCCGCTCCTTGGGCAGGTTGCGTAGCAGAAAACGGGAGATACCGAAAAAGGTCGGGTCGCCGGAGGCCAGCAAGGTCACCTTTTTGCGGGTGTCCTTAAGGAAGTCGAGCAGCTCGGACAATCCACCCAGCACCATCTTGGTCCCGCGAAAATCGGGAAAGATATCCAGATGCCGCTGGTGGCCGATCAACACCTCGGATTTGTCAACGACTTCCAGCGCCCTGGAACCGAAGCCCTCCCAGCCTGTGATGCCTGCGCCAACCAGAAAAATCTTCTGCTGTGTCATCCTGTCCGCCCCCATGTGACTGATAATCACGCCAGAACCGGAAAACTAAATGCTTCCAGCACGTCGTAAGGCAAAAATTCTAGCATCATGCCGTCCAAAAATCACCCTTTATCTACCGCTGTGCAAGGCACAGCTTGCTGTTTCAACAGCCTTACGCACGGCTAACCATATTGCGGCCCCAGCTTTTTGACTTATACAACGCCCGGTCAGCAGCCTGCAGGACCTGCTGCCTGGAGTCGTATTCTGCATTACGTTCTGCAGCACCGATACTGACCGTGACCGACACATACTCCGCATCCGGATTGCTTCCGCGCCGTTCTCTGCCCGCCTCTTCTTTACGGGGACGGCCACTGCCGCGCAACGCCATGCTGTAACCGGCAATTGCTGCGCGCAACTCCTCCAGATGAGGCATAACGTCATCAAGTCGTCCGCCGGGGAACAGGATCGCAAACTCCTCGCCGCCATAGCGATAGCCTCGCCCCCCGCCCCCAACTTCGCGAACTTTGCAGGCCACCAGCTTTAGCACCTGATCCCCCACATCATGACCGTAGGTGTCGTTAAACCGCTTGAAATGATCCACATCAACCATGGCAATCACATACTGACGGCCCAACCCGTTCATGGCCTCATTCATGGCACGCCGTGATGGAATGCCGGTCAGGTCATCCCTGAAGGCCATGTTATAGGAGTCGTGCAGCAGGCTCAGGGTAATCACCAGCGCAGCAGCAGCACAATATGCGGTGTGAATTGTGTTGTTCACGAACCAGTTACAGGCGATGTAGTATGCAAGCAACGCCCACAGCAGGCCGCTTTCAACCGGAGTACCGCGGCGAAGCGCGATCAGCAGCATGATTGCCAGACTGAAAACCGCCAGAAGCAAGGCGGCGTTGGGAAACAGGCAGGTGTCAAGGAACGGCAAAAGCCCATACATGTGATTGATGCAGGGTGACGCATCATGCCGGCTGTCCACCAGCAGCCAGTAAGCCGTACCGCCCTGTAGCAGCAAAAACAGGGCCCGCAGTCGCCCGGCAAAAGAAAAGACACCCTTTTCCCTCATAAGACTGAACAGCAGGAAATTGATCGGCAGCAGAAATATGAACGTTTGATAAAGCCCAAAAAAACCGGACTGAACGGGACCAGGCCTGAGAAATCTTACCGAGCACCAGTAGAACAGAACCAACAGCAGCAGAGCAAGAAACGGCCGGCCCCGGTGAAAATGTACCGCCAGGAACATACCCAGCGCCGCAGCCAAATAGGGAGAAACGGCAAACAACTCCCGATGGGCCGGACCGAGCGTCGCAGCCTGCGGCACGAGTAGCCAGACAACCACCAGCAATACGGCCGGCATTAAAAAAACAGACAGTTTTCTGATCGGTTGCAGAATCAAGCCATCCCCCTGCTTGCAGTTGTGGGATTATGTTGCGCCCCCCGGCAACTGTCAATCATTTTAAGGTTTAATATTTAGGTTTGCCGTATACGCAAAATATGCTATCTTCGCGCGAAAATCTGCCGGTTAACGCTGTTTTTATTCCGTAAGTCCGCCTTTCCTGCCGTTTTCTTCCTCATGATGTGGACATAGGCCGATCAACGCCGCGGACAGACAAGAAACATTGCCTGACCTGACTGCAGACACAGCCAAAGCATATGGGCATGCCAGCCAATCCTTGTTTACCGGCAAGGCAAGGCGCTGGCTCCGTAACAACTTTTCAACTGGAGGAACAGTGGCAAACAAGATCGAAATCCGCTGGCACGGACGTGGGGGACAGGGTACGGTTACCGCCTGCAAGGTTTTTGCAGATGCCTGTCTCAATGGAGGCCGTTATGTACAAGCCTTCCCCGAATACGGTCCCGAAAGGGCCGGAGCCCCCATCAGGGCCTACAACCGGGTCAGCGAGAAGGAACTGCGCGGCCACTATCCGGTCATCAACCCGGACATCGTTGTGGTCGTCGACGCCACTCTGCTTGACAGCATCGACGTAACCGAAGGTGCCAAGGATCATACCGCGTTCATCATCAACTGCCAGAAATCCGCCGGCAATATTCGAGAAAGATTGAAGGCCAGACCAACCCAACAGGTCTACACCCTGGACGCCACCCATATCGCAATTGAGGCCATTGGTCGCCCCATGCCCAATTCAGCCCTGATCGGCTGCGTAACCAGGGTCTCCGGCATGTTGAGCCTGGAGACCGCGCTGGAAGATGTGCAAAAGAGTTTCGGCAAGAAGTTCAGTCAGCAGATCATCGATGGCAACCTGGAGGCAACCCGCAGGGGTTTCGAGGAGGCGCTGCAGCAATGAAGACATGGCAAGAACTACCACCCGGCGCAATCATCACCGAACCGGGCAGCTCCAGAAACTTCAAGACCGGTTCCTGGCGTTCCTATCGTCCGGTATGGAACCCAGAGCATTGCAGCCAGTGCATGCTTTGCTGGATCTACTGCCCTGACTCGGCTGTCACGGTCCGCGACGGTAAAAGGGGAGAATTCGACTATGATTTCTGCAAGGGATGCGGCATCTGCGCCCTGGAGTGCCCAGGCAAGAAGGGGGTCAAGGCAATCACCATGACCGAGGAGGGGGCCTGATGACAAAAATGGTTGCAGCCACCGGCAACGAAGCCATTGCCAATGCCATGCGTCTGGCAGACCCTGATGTCTGCTCCGCCTATCCAATCACCCCTGCCACGGAGATCATGCATTACTTCTCCGGTTTCGCCGCCAACAGCCAGGTCAACACGGAGATGCTGCTGGCCGAAAGCGAGCACAGCGCCATGAGCGCCTGTATCGGAGCGGCCGCTGCCGGTGGACGCGTCGCCACGGCCACCTCTTCCCAGGGACTGGCCCTGATGTGGGAGCTGCTCTTCATCGCCTCCGGCATGCGGCTACCGATCGTCATGGCGGTCTGCAACCGGGCCCTTTCCGCGCCGATCAACATCGGCTGCGACCATTCCGACAGCATGGGCGCCCGCGACTGCGGCTGGATCCAGCTTTATTCGGAAAACGCGCAGGAGGCACATGACAACATGCTGCAGGCCTTCCGCATCGCCGAGCACATGGATGTGCGACTGCCGGCCATGGTCTGCCTGGACGGATTCATCACCAGTCACTCCATCGAGAGCATGCGCTGGTTGCCGGAATCAGCAGCTCGTGAATTCACGGGCCGCTACCAACAGACGACACCGCTGCTGGATATGGCGCAACCAGCCAGCTACGGGCCGCTGATCCTCTCCGACATGTACATGGAGTACCGCAAGGCCCATGAGCAGATCATGTGCCAGGTACCCCAGGTTGTTCAGGACGTGGCCGATGAATTCCGCCGCATCAGTGGCCGCAGTTACGGTCTGTTCGAGAGCTACCGTTTGGAAGACGCCGAGGTAGCGATCGTGGTCATGAGCTCGGCCGCCGGCACAACCAAGGATGTCATCGACCAGTACCGGGACAAGGGCATCCGGGCCGGCCTGCTCAAACCGCGTCTGTACAGACCCTTCCCCTACACGGAGATCGGCCTGGCACTCAAGCATGTCAAGGCCGTGGCCGTTTTGGACCGATCCGACAGTTTTGGCGGATCATGCGGCCCGCTTTTCCTGGACATAGCCGGGGCACTCTCCTGCCAGACGGAAAGACCGGTGCTGGTCAACAAAATCTTCGGACTGGGCGGGCGCGACTATATGCCGGAACAGGCCAGACAGGTGCTGGACGAGCTGCTGCAACTGACCCAGGGCGCACCGGTTACCTCTCTCAAGCAATACATCGGCGTAAGGGAGGCAGCATGCTGACACCACTCAACCTGAAAGCACTCTCACAACAACCGGAACTGTTTGCCCCCGGCCACCGCATGTGTACCGGCTGCGGCGCACCGATTGTGGTCAGAATGGTGATGATGGCTGCCCAGCACCCTGTGGTGGTGGCCAACGCCACCGGCTGCCTGGAGGTTTCCACCAGCATCGCTGAATACACCTCCTGGAAAACCCCCTGGATCCACAGCGCCTTTGAAAACGCCGCCTCCACCATCGCCGGCGTGGAAACCATGTACCGCTCACTGAAGAAACAGGGCAAGATCAGCGATGATATCAGGTTCATCGCCTTCGGCGGCGACGGCGGCACCGCCGACATCGGCTTCCAGAGCCTGTCCGGCGCCATGGAGCGCGGCCACGACATCACCTATATCTGCTATGACAACGGCGCCTACATGAACACCGGCATCCAGCGTTCATCCGCCACCCCTTTCGGCGCCGACACCACCACCTGCCCGGTCGGCAGCGACAACCCGGGCAAACTGCAGCAACGCAAGGATCTGACCAGAATCATGGCCGCCCACGACATCCCCTATGCGGCCCAGGCCTCACCCAGCCACTGGCAGGATCTGATGCGCAAGGTTCGCAAGGCGCTGGACATCCGCGGACCAAAGTTCATCAATATCATCTCCCCCTGCAACCGCGGCTGGCGCACCCAGACCAACGATGCCATCCAGCTTTCACGTTTGGCGGTGGAAACCTGCTACTGGCCGCTGTATGAAATCGAAAACGGAACCACAACCATCACTGTCACCCCCAGAGCCAAGCGACCACTGAGCGATTTTCTCAAGCCACAGGGACGTTTCAAACATATGTTTGCCCCTGAGAACGCCTGGATGCTGGAAGCCGCCCAGAAACATGTGGATGCCCAATGGGAGCGGCTACAGCGGGAACAGATGCTGTTTGTCAAGCCAGGCACATCCGAATAATGCACCCTCCGCACACAGGGGCGACAGAACACCTGTCGCCCCTGCCCCGACACCTTGACACAGCCACCGCATTTTCCTATACCTGATGCCATGAAAAAAGCACTGATACTGTTTGCCCATCCGCGCTATGAAAAGTCCAGGGCCAACCGGGCGCTGATATCGGCACTGTCCGATCTGGAGCAGGTCACGGTCCACGACCTGTACGAAACCTATCCCGACTTCAATATTGACACAAACCGCGAAAAGCAGCTGCTGCAGGAACATCAGATTATCGTCTGGCACTTCCCTTTGTACATGTACAGCGCCCCGGCCATGCTCAAACAATGGATGGACCTGGTGCTTGAACACGGCTGGGCCCATGGCGGCAACACCTACAGCCTGGAGAACCGGCTGGTATTCTGCGCCATCACCACCGGCGGCACCCGTGCGAGCTATGCCCCCGGGGCATTCAACAGCCACAGCATGGGCGAATTCCTCTACCCCTTTCAACAGACCGCCCGCCTCTGCCGGATGAACTGGCTGCCACCCTTCATGCTGCAGGGCACCTATCGTCTTTCAGAGCAGGCCCTCGCTGAATATGCGGCAGATTACCGGCAGGCGCTGCACCTGCTCGGCCAGGCCTGTGTGGTGAGCGAGCTTCAGCGTTTTGAGTTTATCAACGACTGGCTGGATTTTAAGCAAGGGGCGGTAAAACATGACTGACGGCGTACTCGGTCAGGCTGCAGTCTTCCTTGCTGCCGCATTGGTCTGTGTGCCACTGGCCAAGCGGCTCGGCATGGGCTCTGTGCTGGGATACCTGCTGGCCGGCATCGTGATCGGGCCATTCTGCCTGGGCTTTGTCGGCAAGGAAGGCGAGGACATCATGCACTTCGCCGAGTTTGGCGTAGTGATGATGCTGTTCCTGATCGGGCTGGAGCTGGAACCATCCCATTTCTGGCGCATGCGCAAGACCATTGTCGGGCTCGGCTCTCTACAGCTGGCCGCGACCACACTGGCCTCGGCCCTGCTGCTGATGGCGCTTGGCTTCAGCTGGCAGGGGGCTGTGGCCTCCGGCCTGGCCCTGTCCATGTCCTCTACGGCCATTGTGCTGCAATCGTTGAAGGAAAAAGGGCTGGGCAGCAGTCAGGCCGGCGCGGGCTCCTTTGCCGTGCTGCTGTTCCAGGATATCGCCGTCATCCCCATTCTGGCATTGCTCCCGTTTCTGGCCATTCAGACGGCAACACAGTCAGCCCACACCCCCACCATGCTGGACGGCCTGCCGGGCTGGCTGCAGGCCGGGTGGGTATTGTTTGCCGTAACCATGGTCTTCATCATGGGGCGTTACATCATTGTCCCGTTCCTGCGCATCATCACCAGGACCAGTGTGCGCGAGCTCTGCTTCGCCGCTGCCCTGCTGATCATCATCGCCATCGCCTTGCTGATGAAGCTGGTCGGTCTCAGCCCGGCCCTGGGCGCCTTCATGGCCGGTGTGCTGCTGGCCAACAGCGAGTTCCGCCATGAACTGGAAAGCGATATCGAGCCGTTCAAGGGACTGCTGCTGGGGCTGTTCTTCATTGCCGTAGGCGCCTCCATCAACTTTCGGCTGCTGTCGGACGCACCTGTGAAGATCTTCACCCTGGTGCTGGCTGTCATCATCATCAAAACAGCCGTGCTGCTGGTCCTGGGGCGCTTGTTCCGGTTTTCCTTTGACCAGAACAGCATCTTTGCCATCGGCCTCTCCCAGGTGGGCGAGTTTGCCTTTGTGCTGTTCGCCTTTATCAGCCGGCTGGGTATCATCACCGCAGAGTGGACCGATACCCTGATGGCCGTTACAGCCATCAGCATGACCATGACCCCTCTGTTGATGCTGCTCAATGAACGCCTACTGCTGCGGCGTTTCGGTACACGGGAGCGGGAGGAAAAGGTGGCCGACACCATTGAAACCGAGCATCCGGTCATCATCGCCGGATTCAGTTCATTCGGCAGCACCCTAGGGCGTTTTCTGCGGGCCAACGGCGTGGAGGCCACCATCCTGGACAATAATTCCGATCAGGTTGATCTGCTACGCAGGATGGGCTTCAAGGTGTTTTACGGCGATGCCACCCGCATTGACATCCTGCGCTCAGCCGGGGCTGAACAGGCCCGGCTGCTGGTGATTGCCATCGATGACCCGGCCACGGGGCATCACATGGTGCAAACGGTTAACAAGCACTTCCCACAGCTGCGGGTTATTGCCCGAGCCGGCAACAATCTGGATGCCCATGAACTGATGGATCTGGATGTGCAGTATGTCTACAGGGATTTTCTGGATACGGCGGTACGCGCCGGTGTGGATGTGCTTTCTGCCCTTGGTCATCGCCGCTACAGCGCCACCAGGGCAGGGCAGGATTTTATCAGATACGACGAACAGGCGATGCAGC
>DAONZY010000061.1:8438-15648 GCA_035407085.1 Deltaproteobacteria bacterium
AGCGCCACCAGGGCAGGGCAGGATTTTATCAGATACGACGAACAGGCGATGCAGCGTTTGACGCCGCACCGTCATGACGCATCAAACTACATCTCCAATACCAGGGAGCAGATCCGTATTCAGGAACAGCTGCTGGCCAGCGACCGGGCAGCCAGTCACTCGGAAAACGATCATGCCTGGGACAGTGCGGGGGGCAGGGAGTGATAAAGCCGTGTCCGTGCCGGTTGTCCGTGACCGCAGGGAACATGCATAAAAGTTGGGTGCCGGCAAATGGTTTTACCGATCCCTGGTCCCTGGTTCCCGATTACTACTAGGTGTTGCTCATCTTCAAGGCCCACTCGGCCTTGTCGATCTGCGGCGCCCGGTAAAGGCTCATCTTCATCAGCAGGTCGGCCGGGTCCGTATCCACTTGGACCATCTCGCGGCTCTCCTGCCTGATGAACCCTTCGGACACCATGTGGTCCAGAAATTCCAGCAGCTTGTCGTAGTAGCCTGCCGTATTCAGCAGCCCGCAGGGCTTGTTATGGATGCCCAGCTGCAGCCAGGTCAAAACCTCCACAAACTCCTCAATGGTGCCGATGCCGCCCGGCATGGCCACAAAGCCGTCGGACAGTTCTGCCATCAGGGCCTTGCGTTCATGCATGGAGCCAACCACGTGCATCTCGTCCAGCCCGTCGTAGGCGACTTCCTTTTCCTTGAGGGCGACAGGAATCACGCCGGTCACCCGACCGCCGCACTCCATCACCGTTCTGGCGATGATGCCCATCAGGCCGACCTTGCCGCCGCCATAGACCAGCTCGATGCCTGTGGCTGCCAGTGTGCGCCCCATTTCCGCCGCCATATCGGCATAGGCCGGCCGCACACCGGGACTGGAACCGCAAAAAACGCAGATCTTGTCCATAATGCCCCGCTGCATTACTCTTCCGCGCCCAGAGATTCGACTTCCTGGCTGCCGATCTTGACCACCAGCTTCATCTTGCTCATGATGCGCTCATAGGAGCCCTTGGCATGCGGCACGGTGCAGTAGGTACAGTCCTTGATGCCGTTGTTGCGCTTGAAATTGCCGCCGCAGTGGTTCTTCAGCATGTACAGCGGGCAGAAGCAGAACAGACAGTTGAACTCCTCCTTGGGTACCTTTTCGTGGCAGGGAAAATATTCGCACTCCAGGTTCTGCACAAATTTGTAGTTTTCGCTATCCATCCGCTTGACCTCCGGCTTTGAACTTGAATTTGAGCCATACTTGCACCGCGGGTTTTTAATGTCAAGCCAAGCCTTTGCAGAATGAAAATGAAAAGGCCGGGAATTCTCCCGGCCTGATTGTGTATAAAAAACATCACCAACGGTTATCAGTTTTTGGCGGCCCGCTTGCGCTTGGTCGGATCCAGCTCCTTCTTGCGCAGACGGATGGACACCGGCGTAACCTCCACCAGCTCGTCATCGTCAATAAATTCCAGCGCCTGTTCCAGTGTCAGCACGCGCGGCGGGGTCAGCTTGATGGCGTCATCGGAACCGGAAGCACGCACGTTGGTCAGTTTCTTGCCTTTGCTTGGATTGACTTCCAGGTCGTTGTCCTTGGCGTGCTGACCGATGATCATGCCGCCGTAAACCTCCACGCCCGCACCGATAAACAGCGTGCCGCGCGGTTGCAGGGCGTCCAGCGAATAGGCGGTTGTCTCGCCATGCTCCATGGCGATCAACACTCCATTCTTGCGGCCGGGAATCTCGCCGCGATAGGGGGCATACTCATGGAAGGTGTGGGTCATTACGGCAGTGCCGCGGGTATCGGTCAACACATCTCCGCGCAGACCGATCAGGCCGCGGGCCGGCACAACAAACTCCAGTCGCACCATCTCGCCCATGGGCACCATGGCCACCATTTCACCCTTGCGCGGTCCCATCTTCTCGATAATCGCGCCCTGGTATTCGCTGGCCACGTCAACCACCAGATACTCCATCGGCTCCATCTTCTGGCCGTCCTTTTCGCGAACAATAACCTCCGGTTTGGAGACAGCCAGTTCAAACCCCTCACGGCGCATATTCTCGATCAAAATTGAGAGATGCAGCTCACCGCGACCGGAGATCTTGAAGGTATCCGGGGAATCGGTGTCTTCCACGCGCAGGGACACATTGGTGCGCAATTCCTTCTCCAGCCGTTCGCGGATATTGCGGGAGGTAACCCACTTGCCTTCACGTCCGGCAAAGGGGGAGGTGTTGACGATGAAGTTCATGGCGAGGGTCGGTTCGTCGATGCACACATACGGGACTGCCACCGGGTTTTCAGCCGAGGCCAGGGTCTCGCCGATGCTGATTTCGTCAAAACCGGCTACGGTGACGATATCGCCGGTGCCGGCCTCTTCGATCTCCACCTGTTTGAGCCCTTCATAGCCCAGCAGCTTGGTGATGCGTCCCTTGGTAACACTGCCATCTGCCTTGACCATGGCCACGGTCTCGCCGGAGCGGACCTTGCCATGGAATATGCGGCCGGTGGCGATACGGCCGATGTAATCGTTATAGTCGATGTTGGCGATCAGCATCTGGAAGGGGGCATTGGAGTCACCCTTGGGCGGGCGCACGTTGGCTTCCACCACGGCAAACAGCGGCTCCATGTTGTTGGATTCCACCGTCATATCCAGCTTGGCATAGCCCATCTTGGCGCTGGTATACACCACCGGAAAGTCCAGCTGCTCATCCGAGGCGTTCAGTTCGCAGAACAGGTCGAACACCATGTTCAGCACCTCGTCCGGACGGGCGCCAGGGCGGTCGATCTTGTTGATGACCACGATCGGCTTCAAGCCCAGGTCAAGAGACTTCTTCAACACGAAACGGGTCTGGGGCATGGGGCCATCCAGGGCATCCACCAGCAGCAGCACCGAATCGACCATCTTCAGCACGCGCTCCACCTCGCCGCCGAAGTCGGCATGGCCGGGGGTGTCAACGATGTTGATCTTGTACTGGCCATGGTGGATGGAGAGGTTCTTGGCCAGAATGGTGATGCCGCGTTCCTTCTCCAGGTCATTGCTGTCCATCACGCGCTCGGTGATGGCTTCATTTTCACGAAACACCCCCGAATGGCGCAGCATGGCATCCACCAAGGTGGTCTTGCCGTGGTCAACGTGGGCGATAATGGCGATATTGCGGATTCTTTCCTGCATTTGAGAAGCTCCTAACGGACAAAATAAAAGGACGGGCTAAAAGCCCGTCCGTAAGTGTTGGCAGTATGTCAGTTTTTTCCTGCCATGGCAAGTGAATATCTTGTTACGACACAGCTCTCAAGTCAGGTAAGCCTCCGGGCTCCCGCACATTTCCTCCAGCAGGCCGTAAAACCTTCCCAGATGAAATCCATCTACCACACCATGATGAACCTGAAGGCCAACCGGCAGCATCAATCTGTCCCCCTGTTGGAAGAACTTGCCGATCGTCACCACCGGGATGGTTCCATACTGCTGGCAATACGGGTGGACGATGGAAGTGAAGCTGAACCACGGCACACTGGTGATGAAAAACATGTGGTTCTTGTCGCCGACACTGTGATCAGGGCATGTTCGGGTTTCCTGGATCCTGGCGGCAGAGTAGGCGCGGTACTCCTGGAACGTGTCAAAGCATCTGGAGTCGCAAAATGAAAAGCTGTCATCAGGCATTAACACGGTAAAGGCGGGGTCCACCTTGCTGAATTCATACAATTCGCCAGCAATGATCCGGTGGCGCAATTCCGGCACAAGGTTGACGACCTTTGAAATCAGAAAGCTGACAGCGAGGAAAAAACCGTTTTTATGTTCCTCAACATGCCGCTTGAGATGGGTAATATCAACATTGCTGGTAGTTGCAATGAACGGGATGTCCCGATCCTTGAATGCCTCGAACATCCCCCGGCGTTTATATGTCGCCAAGTCTACCTTTTTCATAATGGAGTCCATAAAAGCCGCCTTGCCAGGTCGTGATTTTTCAACCTAATCACCATGCCGGATATTTACGGTGTCCGTCAAGCTAGTTCGGGTAAGGGGAAAACGGGTTGGAGAGCGATAACGGCTTTAGGCCGGCGCTCTGTCTTGCTGGATTTTGTTCAGCCTGTTGATTGATACCAATAAATATTATATGCTGGTGTTGCTGCAACACTGATGGAGGTAATATTATGTCAAAAAATACTAGCGTTACCCTTGGCTCACACTACGAAAAGTTTATTTCTCAGCAGATTGTCCAAGGCCGTTTTGGTTCTGCAAGCGAGACTATCCGTGCTGGCCTGCGACTTTTGGAAGAACGGGAAACCAAGCTATCCTTGTTGCGCCGTGCGCTTGTTGATGGTGAAGAAAGCGGCACAGCTGATTATTCACTAAAGAACCTAATATCAGAGCTTGACGGCGAAAGTCTTAACTGATGCCGGTTTTTACCCTCACAAACATGGCGAAGGCCGATTTAAAAGAGATCGCCAAGTTCACACATAACCGTTGGGGGCGTGAACAGCGCGACTTGTATCTGCAAATGCTGGATGTTTCATTTCAGCAGTTGGCTGCCAACCCGCTCAAAGGGAAGGATTGCAGTGATATTCGAATTGGCTACCGAAAATTGAATGCTGGTAGCCATGTGATTTTTTACCGCCAGACTCTTGCTGATACGATCGAGATTGTCCGTGTCCTCCACGGACATATGGATCTTGAAACGCGCCTTTCGGATTGAGCATATATATCCTATATATGCATACTGTCCCCCGAACTCCCCAAGATAGTAGGTGTGGCGAGGTAACAAGAGAGATTGGTTACGGGTATTTCATAGATGTATGCAGTACTCGGAGAATAACAAGCTCCTCACGCTGTACAGCATAAATGACGACGTACGGAAGACCGGCAACAACGAGTTCCCGCGTTCCGCGTTCTCGTCCTCGTTTCCCGATGGTCGGATAGTCTGCAAGCATCTGAGCAGAATCGATGATCTTATTTACCGCCGCAACCGCAGCCGGTGGATTGTCCTGAGCAATATACTCCTCAACTTGATCAAGATTGCCATCCGCTCCTTCAGTCCAGCGTATTCTCATTGCCGATCCGCCCAGCGTTTGACAACATCGGCGTGGTCAATTAGCTTTCCGGCTCTCATTTCCTCCAACCCCTTTTTGATCTCTTCTCTCTGCCAAGCTTCCAGTTCCTCATCCGGTACTTCAACCGTAAACGGCAACCCATGCCGCATCTTCACTTGCTTGTAAAAGAGCGTCACCGCCTCGGTTGTGGTCATCCCCAGCGCCCTGAAAATGCTCTCAACAGACTGTTTTAATTCCGGTTCCATCCGCGCATGAATCATTGCAGCTCGTGGCATATTGTTTCCTCCGCTGTTCATTTTCCAAGACTGTATCTCGTTTGACACACAGAATGCAAGCCAGAAATTTTAAGACAAAACGTGATGGTCTCGCAATTTCAGCCCCCAAATTACGGGGTTAATTCGTGCGTATTCCGACCGAATCCGGCCACGATTCCGGCGGAAACCGGATGAAAAAAATCTTGATTTGGTTCGTCTTGGTTCTCACAGTGAACTTGGGCTGTAAACTCTCTAGTTCAATCGTTTTTATGCCTTTTTCTGCCCGTTTTTTAGCAGTGCGTAAATTGCAGTTGCTCCGATGGCATAAGGGCCAACAAGTTTTTACAATATTGAGTATACTGTCCCCCTAACGCCCGATGGCATGCGGGCCAACAAGTTTTTACAATATTGAGTATACTGTCCCCCTAACGCCCTGGAGCGATAGCCCTTGGAGCCCCATACTCCTCATACATAGAGTCAATGTGACGACCTATGTACTTGTCATATTGTGCTTTGTTATGTTTTTCCCAATGAGCACAGCCTGATACAAGCAGTAGAACTGCTACGATGAATAGCTTTTTCATAAATATCCTTTCAGGTCAGAATAGTGCAAAGAAAGCCGTCAAACAAAAACAAGTAAGCAATAAAAATCAATAAGTTAAACAGATTTAGCTACCATCTTTAGTCCAAAAAAATCCTTTATAATCTATCTAAATCTACCTCATTTGTGAAAGTTTTTATTTCGAACTGGCTCCCCGAAAATTCAAATCAGGGCAATGGGAGGAAGTCAGCAATTTATAACGTGCCGGGGGCGCACCAGCGGCGCAGTTTTTTCGCGCCGACTGTGTGCCGCCGCCAAGTTAGAGATGGCTATCTCCAACCATTTTCAATCCCAACCTCGAATTTTATGCGGTGCGTTAACTCGGTTCCAGTACCTTTCTCTGTATTTGCACCGGCACCGAAACTCGCTAAAGCAACCATAAATCCCGCTTTGTCCTTTTGATTCTTTGCAGCGGTCACAGCGACGTCGAACTGAATTCCTGGAATTTTGGCGTTGTCGCCCTTGTTGCAGCGTAGACTGAAAACTTCGAATTGATTCTTATCGGGGTTCTTGAGCACTTCATTTGCACCACGAATTCCTTCCGCAATGTCTATCAATGTGTTCTTTATGAAGTCCTTTAGTTCAACCTGACTCATTTCTGTTTCCCTCCTAGTCGTTGCAACCGGGGTACAATATTGCTCACTTTTTACGATTTCTTTTCTTTGTTTTTACATTCTTAGGTGTGGTTGACGTGCATTGCACCAACCTTCCCTTTTTGTAATCTCCAAGAGTTTGCAATCACCAAGATTACAGGCGGTGCTGGCATCACGGCATCCCTGGGGGGGGTGCCCAAGTTGCAGATGGGCCCGTCCCCTGTTGGAAAAAGCTATTGCATAATCCGGTTTCAATCGGATAGCCTGACTGTAATCCTCAATAGCCCTGGCATGCTGACCGAGATTGTAGTAAGCAATGCCCCTATTGTAAAAAACACTCGCATCATCCGGTTTCAGCCTGATGGCCTGATTGTAATCCTCAATAGCCCTGGCATGGTGACCAAGATTGTAGTAGGCAATCCCCCTGTTGCCAAAGGCCGCTGCATAATCCGGTTTCAGTCGGATGGCCTGATTCATATCCTCAATAGCCCTGGCATGCTGACCGAGATCGACGTAGGCAAGCCCCCTGTTGTTAAAAGCTTCCGCACAATCCGGTTTCAGCCGGATGGCCTGATTAAAATCCTCAATAGCCCTGGCATGCTGACCGAGACCGGCGTAAGCAATGCCCCTGTTGTTAAAGGTATTCGCAGAGTCAGGTTCCAACTTGATAGCTTCATCAAGATAGCGGATCGCAGTGTGCGGATCGGAAAATTTTCCATCCTTCCACAAAGCCGCC
>DAONZY010000062.1:0-11703 GCA_035407085.1 Deltaproteobacteria bacterium
GCCAGCGCCTTCTTGAATTCCTTGACAGCCCCGTCATAATTGTTGTCCTGCAGATATTTGGCTGCCGACTGTATAGCGTATTGAGCAAGCTGGGCCTTCTGTGCGCTGGTGTCAACCACCATGGCCAGCAACGGGTCTGTGCCTGAATCAAATATGGAGCTCATAAACATTCTCCTGATACGTTTTTATAGCTAATATATCGGCACAATCCACATTTTTTTTAATCAGGCTCCGGACATGCGTCGATTTTTTGCCAGCGCCGCAAACCAGCTGCCACCTGATTGATTACCTCTGTCCATCCGGCGCTCCGCTGTTGCCGGAAAAGCCTTGCGGTGGGGTACCACGGCGAATCGTTTCTTTCAAGCAGCCAGCGCCAGTCCGGCGCATACGGCAGCATGATCCAGACCGGCTTACCAAGAGCGCCTGCCAGATGGGCAACCGCCGTATCGATGGTTATTACCAGATCAAGGGAACGGATCAATGCAGCCGTATCCTCAAAATCCTTTATCATGCCTGTATGATCAGACATGACGAAAGGCAAGGGTTCTTCCCAGCCGACCTGGAGAGAATGCCAAACCATGCCATCTACCGCCGCCAGCGCTGCCAGATCATGCACAGGACAACTCCGCCCCGGATCTGGATAGGACTTGCCGCTCCAGCAGAGCCCGACCTTTTTGCCTGCCCCATGGGAAACGATGGCATGCCACAGTGACTGCTTCGCCTCGGAAGGGGAGACATATGGGACTTGATTGGTAAGATTCTGCAGGTTTATGCCCAGTAAAAGCGGCAGGCTCAAAAGCGGCACATGCATATCGAAATCAGGCAGATTGGCGCCCATGGGCACAGCCTCCACACATCCGGCCAGGCTCTCCAGCAGAGAAACAAGCTGGGGCTGGCATTCAAAGATGACCTTCGCGCCCAGCCTGGCAAGGTTAGGTATGAACCGGCAGAACTGCAGCGTGTCACCAAAACCCTGTTCCGCATGCACCAGCAGCTTCTTGCCGGCAAGGTCTTCTCCTGCCCAGCGTGGCTGGCTAAAATGGCGCGCAGGCGAGGTAAAGGCACGTTTCTTCCAGCGCCACTCATACTCGCGCCACCCTTCGGCATAATTGCCGTTCAACAGTAGCAGCAATGCCCGATTCCAATGGGCCTCCGCATGGCCCGCATCCGACTTCAGCACTGCCTCACAGCACTCCAGGGCCTGCTCGGGCCTGCCCATAAACTGATAGCATGATCCCATAGCAACCCTGGCATCATGCAAATCCGGTGACAGCTCCAGCGCCCGCCGGTAACTGTCAACGGACTGATCATAACGCCCCAGTTCAAGCAGCGTATTGCCACGGTTGTTCCAGATAGCGGCACAATCAGGACTCACCGCCCGCATGCGATCATAAACAACCAGCGACTCCTGATATTTTCCCAACTGGTGCAGGCAATGTCCCAGCAGCAGACCGGCCTCCCGGCAATCATCTGCCAGCGCCAAAGCCTTGCGGAAGGTCAGCGCCGCCTCCCGCAGTCGGCCGGAGCTCATCAGTTCCACGCCCAGGGACGTTATCTCCCGGGACACTTCTGTCCGGCTGGAGGCATCGTTCACGCTTTCGTACTGCGCCTTTCCGGCCGTTCTATGCCGAATTTTTCCAACCGGTACTGCAGCGTCTTGTAACTCATACCCAATAGGGGGGCCGCCTTGCCGATCACCCAGCCTGCCCGCTCCATGGCCTTGATAATCAGACTGCGCTCCAGTTCCTCCATGTCCAGACCTTCCGGAGGCAATTCAAAACACGTCCCTCCCGGCATCATTGCAGCCGCGCTGATTTCGGACGGCAAATCAGCCGATTCAATCAGACTTCCCTCCGCCATCAGCACCGATCGCTCAATTACCGATTCCAGCTGACGCACATTACCCGGCCAACTGTAATTCATCAGCAATTTCAGCGCCGCGCGAGAAAGCCCCTGCACCGCAATACCCGAAGCCTCGCTGTATTTTTTAACGAAAAATTCCGCCAGCGACCTGATGTCATTGCCCCTCTCCCGCAACGGCGGCAGGTTAATGCGGATAACATTGAGGCGGTAGAACAGATCCTCGCGGAAGCCGCCTCGCCTGATCTCCTGTTCCAGCTCCTTATTGGTGGCGGACACAATGCGCACATCCAGAGGGATGTTGGCCTTGCCGCCGACTCGCCTGATCTCTTTCTCCTGGATCGCCCGCAGCAGCTTGGCCTGCATGGAAACATTCATCTCGCCGACCTCATCCAGAAAAACAGTCCCGCCATTGGCCGCTTCAAATATGCCGATCTCCCGGGCGCTGGCGCCGGTAAAACTCCCCTTTTCGTGTCCGAAAAGCTCGCTCTCGATCAGGGTATCCGGTATGGCGGCACAGTTGATCGCCAAAAAAGGCTTGCCAGCGCGCTGGCTAGCATCATGAATTGCCCGCGCCACCAGTTCCTTGCCGGTGCCGGACTCGCCCACGATCAGCACGGTCGAACTGGTTGCGGCAATCTTGGATACAATCCTGAATACCTCCCGCATCTTGGGATGTTCTCCCAACATGTTGGGGATGCTTTTGATCGCCTCAACCTTTTTCTGCAACACACGGTTCTCACGCACCAGTCCGATGCGTTCGAAGGCGCGCCTGAGCGTCAGCAGCAGGTTTTCCCGTTCCAGAGGCTTTTCCAGGTAATCGAAAGCCCCCTTTTTCATCGCCTCCACCGCCGAATCCACCGTGCCGTGCGCGGTCATCATGATGACACACTGCTGGGAGTTTTCCGCCAGCACGCTTTCCAGCAGATCAAGGCCGCTCAGCCCCTGCATCTTCAAATCGGTCAGGATCAGATCGAATTCCCTGCTGTCCAGCAGCTCGATGGCTTCACGCACACCGGGCACATCAGCCGTGTCGTAGCCCTCCCTTTTCAGGATTGCATTAAGGATTTCGCGCTGACCCTTTTCGTCATCGACAATCAATATGCTTCCACAGCTTTCAGGTCTGGTCATGGTCCCTCTGAGAATTGAAATATTATGGGGCAGGCAGAAGCTTGTGAGATCAGTCCAGTCCGCATCAGTCCTCCGCTTTCAACGGCAGCAGGACGGTGAATATGGTTCCCTGGCCCGGCTGGCTTTGCAGACTGATTTCGCCGCCATGCTCCCTGATGATCCTGTCGGTGATGGCCAGTCCCAGGCCAATGCCAACATCCTTGGTAGTAAAGTAGGGCTGAAATATTCTGTCCACATCCTCTTCGCTGATGCCAACCCCCTGATCGGCAAAGGTCAGCACGGCCATACCTTTACCCAAATCGGCACAGGCCCCCAGCGAAATGGTTCCCCCAGTCGGCATGGCCTGGGCGGCATTATTGATAAAATTCAGCATGCAGTTGCGCAGAAGCTCGGCATCCACCCACAAGGCAGGCATTTCCGGGGCGATCGCAGTCTCGATTGCAATACGCTGCTCGGCCAGCTTGTCGCTCAGCACCGGCAGAACCCTGTCAACCAGCTCAGCGTAATCCACCATTGTGCGGCGCAGCTTGAGGGGCCGGCCATAGTTCATGAAGTTGAGCACCATGTAATTGGCACGGCGCACCTCCTCCTTGATCTTGTCTGCCAAATCATTCAGCTCGTCGCGCCTGTCACCGCACTGGGGCAGCATCTCGCTTCTCAGGTGATCCACGGCAAGGCTGATGTAGTTGAGCGGATTGCGGATTTCATGGGCGATACCCGACGCAAGCTGGCCGACGCGGGAAAGGTGCTCCGCCTCATAAAGCCGCTTTTCCAGCGCCTCGCGCTCGCGCAACTGCTCAACCATGTTGTTGAACCCCTTGGAAAGCTCGCCGATTTCGTCATGGCTGCTGACCGGTATGGTCACTGAAAGATCGCCATCCGATACCTTCTTGAAATATCCGACCAGGTTGTGGATCGGCTCGGTATACCGGCGCGCCAGAAAGATGGTCAGGGCAATGCCGACCGTGAACACCATACCGGTGGCAAACAGCCGGCGGATGAAATTGGCGTGCTGAATCTCGCGGATATTGTTGAGCAGCATGTTGATCTGCACATAACCCAGGTGTTCGTCCCCGACAATGACAGGGACCAGCACCTGATAGGCCTTCTGGGAAAGGATCGACCCCCCGCGACGGTCCGGCGAGGCGTGCACTCCCTTCTCCAGCTTGCTAAGCTCGCGCATCTTGCCGATCTTGTCCGGATCGGAGGAATCAATGATCTCACCTTCACTGTTGATGATGTTGATCTCATTGATCCCCTTGTCGCGCGCCTTGCTCAGATACTCCTTGAGCCTTGAGGTTTCCACGTCAGAGGTAAGATCCTCGATGCTCATCTGCACAGCCTTGGAGATCTCCTGTGAACTCTCCTGAATCTCGTTAACCAGGTCGTTCTGGGCCAACTGGTTGAGCACAAACAGCGAGATCATTGCCATAATCAGCAACGACATCATTATGATTACAAGTCTGGCGTTCAGTTTCATATGATTCCCATTAATCCGGTCGTCTGTCGCTAGTTGAGGAAAAAAACCTTTCCGGACGGAAACTATTGGATTCCGATTTGGAAAGCGGGGATTTTTTCTCCTGGCAAGAAAATCAAGGTTTTGTGCGGAGGCGTACACAGGTACGCCGCACAAGCAAAGCCGAAGATTGACGCAGCCAGGGGGAAAAAGCACCCTTTCCGGACGGAAACTATATAGCAGTGGCTGATGGTTAACAAGCCCCTATCAGGCCAGCCTGGCAGACACCACCCCATGCGGCAACGGAATTGTAACAAGTGAGCAGTTGACAGCTTTCTGCCCCAATGGTAGTTTTGCGCCTTATGAAAAAAATTTGGCTCGCAAAACATATTGATTCATTACGTAAACTTCGGCGCGCGACCATCTTTGGCGCACTACTGGCAGCCATGTGCCTGTCCGGCTGCACCAACCATATCCCGCGTGAAAAGCTGCCCTTCCCGCTGACCAGCGATGCCTGTGATGAAAAGGTCAAGGTTGTCACTGTCCCGCTGCCAGTAATTGCCTCCAGTCCCAATGAAGGCATTACCTATGGCGCCCTGGGCGCGTTCCTGATCCATAACCGCCACGACGAAATCAACACCCTGCTGGCGCCGCAATTGAACAATAACCCCAATTTCGGGGTCACAGCCTCCCTTTACGGCGCCTTCTATCCCATCAAGGACCGCAGTGTGGAGGTTTCGCTTTCCCACTCGACCAAGGTCAACTACAACTATGACTTCAAGGTCAGGGACACCACCCTGATGGACAAGAAGCTGGAACTTAATCTCGCCGGTTTCGCCTTTTCTGACGGTTCTGCGCGCTTCTTCGGATTCAACGCCAAAAGCCCGGTGCAAATGGAGACCAATTATGCCGACCAGGAGGTCGGCTACAACATCTCGGCCGGCTACAAGATCGGTAAACACTACCAGATGGTGATCGGTGACCGTTTTCGCCATGTGGATATCCGGCGCGGAGCTGTCACAAAAATTCCCTTTATTAAAGACAGATTTTCAGAAGCAGATGTGCCCGGCATCAACGGCTTCACTGCCCATGCCCTGAAGTTTTCCTTTGTATACAGCACCCTGGACAATCGGGACACCCCCACCTACGGCGGCTACGCCAGGATATCAGTCGAACCGAGCTTCAAGGCCCTGGGCGGGGCAGCCGACTACCGGCATTACGAAGTTGAGACCAAGGGTTATATCCCGCTGGATAACGCCCGCTATATTAGCGTGTTCCGCATCATGTACAACCAGACCCTGCATGACAACGCCAAAAACAAGGTGCCCTTTCTGGAACAGAGCGTCCTGGGGGGCGAAAACACCCTGCGCGGTTACGGCCGTAACCGTTTTATCGATAACAGTTTTTTCCTGGTCAACCTGGAAGAGCGTATCCGCCTGTTCCGCTGGGAGGTCTTCAATGTCACGGCCGACTGGGAATTGGCGCCCTTCGTTGACCTGGGTGCTGTTATGGAAGCCCTGGACAAGGCCAACCTGCGCAACTTTGAATTCAACCCCGGCATCGGTTTCCGCGCCATCGTCCGTCCCAACATTGTCGGTCGTGTCGACCTGGGCATCGGCCGGGATGGCCCTGCCATTTTTGTTGGTCTGGGGTATCCGTTTTAAGGCAGGGACGCGGAACCAGGGACTGGTAAAGGCATTTGTTCCTGATTCCTAATCTCTCCACCCTCTCCCCCCGGCCCCAAGCTCCTCTTTCAGTTTATACAAGTCCCGAGTCCATGATTACGGGTTTCACAAGTCCCCAGTCCCTGTTCCCTGGTTCCTAATTTACTAGCCCCCAATGCCCAACCCCTGCTTCAGGCACATCTCGGCGTAAAGACCGCCGGCCGCAAGCAGTTCTTCCGCTGACCCGCATTCTGCAATCCGTCCGCCCTGCAGCACGACTATCCGGTCACAATCCCTGAAGACCGACATGCGGTGTGAAATCACCAGCACGGTTCTGTCCGCAAAGACCCCGCCCAGAGCTGTCAAAATCTCCTCTTCCTTGCCGGCATCCACAGCAGACAGTGGGTCATCCAGCAGCAGTATCGGCTGTCCCGCCACCAAGGCCCGGGCAATTGAAAGCCGCTGCTTCTGTCCACCCGATAGCGCCACCCCCCGTTCGCCAACCAGCGTATCAAGCCGCTCTCCGAACTTCTCCACGTCGGCACTAAAACCAGCTTTCCTGGCCGCTGCCTCCAGTTCCATCAGGCTGTCACCGCCGCCATAGGCAATATTTTCGCGGATCGTCCTCGAAAACAGGAAGGCCTCCTGGGGCACGTAGCCGATCTGGGCTCTCAGGCTGGCAAGCCTGATCCTGTTAATATCAACACCATCAATAAGGATTTGTCCATCCGGCACCGGCAATAACCGCATCAACAGCCTGCAGAGAGTCGTCTTGCCGCTGCCCACATCACCGGTAATACCAATCCGCTCACCGGCATTGATCCACAGCGATATACCCTTGAGCACCTCTCCATCACCATGGCTAAAGGTCAGGTTTCGCAGCTCAATGCCCTGCCGGATAACGTCCAGGTCTTGTGCATCCTGCTGATCGCCAACCTGGGGCACCGCAGCCAGAACCCCATTGATCCTGGCCATGGACGAAGCCCCCCTCTGGGCCATGGTCAGAATCCAGCCCATCATGACCGTCGGCCAGACCAGCATTGCCAGATAACCACTGAATGCTACAAAATCTCCGAGGGTAATCTCGCCACCGATAACCATGCGCCCGCCCGCAAACAGCACCACCAGGGTGCCCGCACCGGTGGCCAGCGCCATCACCGGCATGATCAGGCCGCGCAGTTTGGCCATGTCCAGATTCAGTTTCAGATAACTTCTCGAGACCTGGGAGAACTTTTGCTGGAAATATTCCTCCCGGCAGTAGGCCTTGATCAGACGCACCGAGGAGATCGACTCCTCTGCCAGGCTGGTCAACTGACCGAGCTCTTCCTGTGCTTCCAGAGAACGACTGAACATGCGCCGGCTGATCACCCGCACCACGATCACCATCAGCGGAAACGGCATCACAGCATAGACTGTCAGCCAGGGATTGATGCGCATCATCAGTGCGATAGCCGCAATATAGACAATTACCGCATTGGCAGAGCTCAACAGGCCAAAGCCGGTCAGCATGCGCACATTGGTGAGATCATTGGAAAATCGGGACAGAATATCACCTGTCCTGCTGGTATGAAAAAACAGCTGGTCCTGCAGCAGCAGGCGGCTGAAAAGGTCTTCGCGCATGCGGAATTCAATCAGACGGGCAGCATTCAGTATCAGCGTACGGGACAGTATGCGGGTCAGGCAATGGGCCACCGCCAGCAGTATGATCACAAACGCGCAGTGCGTTGCGGAAAAGCGGGCGGTTTCGGGATGCTGCAGCGCCTCCACCGCCAGCTTCATGAACCAGGGGATCAGCAGGGCAAAACCATTGGTCACCAGCAGAAATACGGTTCCTCCGGCATAGTGTGCCCATTGGCAGCAGATGTAGTTGACTAACGGACGGAGATTGTTGATGACGGACCTCACTGGCTGCGGAATAACAGATAAAATACAGTCCCGCAAGCACCCGCGCAACCCTTTATCTCACAATACCCTGCCCGCCGGTCTGTCAGCGTCCACCTTCGCCATACAGTACAAACACTGACCAGTAGAAGGGGCTGTCATATTTTTTTCTGATCTCACGCCGCGCCAGGGAAAGCGCCATCGCCCTGCTGTTTTTCTTCCGCAGATGTCTGTAGAATGATTGCATATACTCCACCGCAGGTTCCGAAGCCACCTGCCACAGGCTTGAAACCACGCTTCTGGCGCCGGCGTGCTGAAATGCGCGCGCCAGGTTCGCAAGCCCCTCTCCGGCAACCAGGTCCCCTTTGCCCGTATTGCAGGCCGAGAGCATGACCATATCAGCATGCAGCTGCAGATCGGCAATTTCAGACAGCGTCAGGAAAACGTCACTCTGTTCCTGATCAAGCGCCTGCCCCAGCAGGATGAACGGCTCACCCACCCCCTGCACCTTGCCGGGCAGATCGGCATGGGTGGCAAAATGCAGATGGCGGTAATCTGACAGCCTCGTTTTCATCAGCATGCCCTTGCTGGCAAGCGCGCCCAGCAGCACATCGGGCGGGACGGGTCGCACACCCATCGTCGCCGCAATGGCCAGCACCTCTGTCTCCGTCTCCGGCAGAGGTTGATACACGATCTCCCCCCATCCGGTGCGGCCATCATTGCCCGCCGCTGGCCGCGGCTGCACACTCAGGCCACGGTAGGCATATTGCCCCTGTGCCGCACTTGGCATTTCAACCGTACTCCGTTCCTGCCGGTAGCTGCGGTAACGCGGATCGTTCCGGTCGAAAACAGGATTGCCCAGCGCAAACAGCAGCCTGGTCGCCCTGGGCATCCTGACCGTCCTGCTCAGGGCCAGGGTGGAGGCCGAATGCTCATAGGTAATCAGCCATCTGTCATCCAGATAGACAGGATTGTAATCGTTGTTGCCCATGGCAGGTCTGAGCGTTCCGAAAGGCAGCAGCCCCAGCAGGCCGTCCGGCACGATAATCACCCGGCTGCCCTGCTTGAGGTCCAGTTGGGCGGCGGACATCAGTGTTTCACCCAGCTGCCGGGCCTGGCTTTCCGAGAATGCCTCCGGACGATTGGCATACAACGGCTCCAGAAACACCCTGACCCGCCTTTCCAGCTCTTCGGGAGCAACCGGGATGCGAATTACGGTTTTGACACCCCCTTTCGTGACGACAAACAGGTACAATGCGCCATCGCCATAGGCATATTCCAGCACGGTTTCATCCGGCTTCAGCGGAAGCGCCGAGGCCGCCACCGCATCGGGATAATACATGGCTGCATACTGCGGATATCGTGACCGCAGCGTCCTGATCAGCCCGATAAAATCACCATAGAGCTTCTCACGGGCCTGGTTATGGGCCTGCACTGCCGCCTCACCCGATCTGACCGCCGTCTCCCACTGTTCGTCCATAGCGTTCAGCCGGTTAAGCAGCGAGCGCTCCCGGCGACCCAGCGCTTCCGGCAATTGGCGCGTACCTCTGTTTCTGCGGCTTGCGGCCATGCTTTCCAGCAGGTTACGCGACTTGATCAGTTCCGCCACCCGGAAGGCACTCTCGGTTGTATTTCTGCCGAGATGGCCGAGACGCTTGTCGTCCAGATCTCCCTTGAGGGTTCGTTCACACAAGACCGACAGCAGCAGACGATAGGGCTGGATCCGCCCGCCCGCATACCCGCCGGCAAAGTAACCGCCCCGCTCCGCTACCGTGCGGCGGGTATTCTCCACAAGCGCTACCGCCTGCAGCAGCTCACCGGTTGCCTCCGGCAGCCGCCCCAGACCTTTCAAGGCAGCTCCCAGCTGTGTGTGAAATTGCATACGGGTAGCCGTATCCGTTGCCCAGTCCGGCGCCATTCTTTTCAACAGCTCCAGGGCACGTTCATGGCGGCCGGTTTTCAGGTATAGTTCCACCAGACCCGGATTGCCCCTGACCTTCCTGTCACCCCGGTTCAACTGCTGCTCCGCCTCGATGAATGCGCGCTCTGCCTCGTGGTACCTTTTTAGGTTCAGATAAGCCGCTCCGATATTGGACAGGTTATTGCCGACCGCCCTGGCCAGGTCAAGCCTGCGGTTGATGGTCAGCGCATCATTGTAGAATTGCAGCGCCCGATCCGGTTGCCCGGTGGCGTCATAAACCGCGCCGATGTTGTTCAAGGTATTGGCAATCGATTCGGCAGGCAGTCCGTTCAACCTCTTCAGCTGCAGGGATTCTGTAAATAGGCCGATCGCCTTGTCATAGTTGCCCAGTTCATGGTGCATCTGGCCGATATTGTTCAGTGTCAGAGCCGTGTCGGCCGGAATGTTCAACTCCCGGCGCAGCTGCAGACTGCGTTCATGGCACTGCAGCGCCCGGTCATAACGCCCCAGCCGCCCATAGACAGCCGCCAGATTATTCAGGCCGGTAGCCAGAATGCGCTTGTCACCCAAACCTTCATAGATCTTCAGGGCCTCGTCGAATCGCCTGATGGCCTGATCGTAATCTCCCGACTGGTAATGGGCGTATCCGATATTGGTCAGACTTTCCGCCACCGCCTTAGGATCATTTGCATTGCGCCTGATGGCCAGCGCCTCATCATGCCGCGACAGCGCCTGATCATAGCGCCCGGCCGACACAAGCATCAAACCCATATTATTAAGCACAGTGGCGGTTTCCAGCGGTGATCCGATCTTGCGCCTGATGGCCAGCGCCTCATCATACAGATGTTGGGCACGATCAGACATGCGCATCTCGGACAGCGCATATCCCAGATTATTCAGGCCCGTAGCCAGGGCATCCTGATTGCCGGCTGCCCTGAATACGGCAAGCGCCTGCTCCAGGTAGGTCAAGGCTCGCTGATACTGCTTGCCGGACATGTATGCCGCCCCAATATTGTTCAGGTTACGAACGGACTCCTCGGCCGGGTAGCCCATCTCCCGCTGCAGTTGCAGTGACTCCTGAAATGACGACAGGGCCCGATCAAGCCGGTTGAGACTGAACTGTGTCATGCCGGCTCCCTCCAGCAGCATGGCAACTGCCCCCTTGATGCCCAGCCGCCTTGACATGGCCAGCCCCTCTTCAAATGCCGCCAGTGCCTCGTTATACCTGCCAAGCGCGTACTGCAGTTGACCGACCGTATCCAGCAGCCTGATGGTCTCTTCAGCCGGGGCACCTGCCTGCCGCCTGATGCGAAGCACCTCCTGCGTGGCCGCCAGCGCTTCCCCGTGCCGGCCCAGCATGGCATAGGCATTGCTCAACTGATTGAGATTGACCGTCCGGCAGGGGACAATGCCCAGCTCGGTGCAGATCCTCAGGGATGATTCGAACAGCGGTACGGCCTCCCGGGGCGCGTTGCGCTGCATGGCAGACTGGCCCTGCTGGAAGGCCGCTATCGCCTCCTCGTTTGTGGCGGCAAATGACGTATGGGCCAGCAGCAGTACAAACAGTATGGATAAACAGGCATGCATCTCAGCACCTCCGTACCACAGGTATTTACGCAATTTTACTCCCTGAAAACAGTTTGACAACCTGGCCGTGTGCAGAAAGAAGGGCTTACCGGAAACCGGTATGGCTGATATCAGAGGAGGGAAACAACCAATACCGTGCACGGCAACGGCAAAGCAGGCAGGAATACGGAGATGGCCAGACCATGGGGCCAGCCGCAGAAAAT
>DAONZY010000062.1:11803-15041 GCA_035407085.1 Deltaproteobacteria bacterium
GGCCTGACATCGGCGCCATGCCTTGCACGTTCTGAAAATGAACAAACTATGCCGGTGAATCGGTTGATATTGCCATTACAGTAAATACTTTTCCCGCAAAGCTACCTTGCTGACCTTGCCCAGTCCGGTCTTGTCAATCGCATCCACAAACCGCACCTTGAGCAGCACCACCTGCTTGCTGACCAGCCCCTTGTCGGCATACTGCTTGACATGGTGCAGGATGTCCTTATCGGTAACCACGCTGTCAGGCCGGGTTATCACCAAGGCCAGAGGCCGCTCACCCCATTTCTTGTCAGGTATGCCGATCACGGCCACCTCCGCCACAGCAGGGTGGTGGGCAATGATATCTTCCAGTTCCAGCGAAGAGACCCACTCGCCAGCCACCTTGATGATATCCTTGATCCGGTCGGTAATGCGCACATAGCCAAGCTCATCACGCACCGCCACGTCACCGGTATGCAGGTAACCCCCTTCCCACAGCTTCTCCGAGGCCTTGAAGTCCTTCAGATAGCCCTGGGTCAGCCATGGCGCCCGCACAACGATCTCACCGGCGGTGCTGTTATCGCGGGGCTGTTCCTTCAGCTCCGGATCCACAACCCGCAGATCCACCAGCGGCAGCGAGCGCCCGGTCTTGCAGCGAACCGCTGCCTGCTCTTCCGGCGGCAGTTGCATCATCTCAGGTGTCAGATGGGCAAGGGTCAGTACCGGGCAGGTCTCGGACATGCCGTAACCGGAAAAGATGTCAATCCCGTGGGCCATCGCCTCAAGACATAATGACCGCGACAGTGCGGCACCGCCGATGATGACCTTCCAGCCGGACAGGTCAACCCTGTCGGCATGCGGGTGCTTGAACAGCATATGCAGCACCGTCGGCACACAATGCGAGAAACTGACCCGTTCCTTTTCGATCAGCTCCAACAGCAGGTCAGGCGCATAACGCCCCGGATAGACCTGTTTGATGCCCAGCATGGTGGCAATATAGGGAAATCCCCAGGCATGCACATGGAACATGGGGGTCAGCGGCATATAGGTATCCTGCCGGTTGAAGTGCCCCTGCCCCGCAACAGACCCCAGCACCCCCAACACCCCCAGACTGTGCAGCACCAATTGCCGGTGGGTAAAGTAGACCCCCTTGGGGAGACCGGTTGTACCGGTGGTATAAAAGGTGGTGGCACGGGTGTTTTCGTCGAAATCAGGAAACTGGAATTCCGCCGCTGCATCGGCCAGCAGTTGTTCGTACTCTCCACAAAACCGTATGGTCGTAACCGGCACATCCGCCTCATCGCTGAGCAGTACAAAACTGCGGACCATGTCCATACGCCCGCGGATCTGTTCCAGTATGGGCAGGAACTCGCTGTTCACCAGCAGCACGTCATCCTCGGCGTGATCAATCGTATATAGTATCTGCTCGGGTGTAAGGCGCACATTGATGGTGTGCAGCACCGCCCCGATCATCGGCACGGCAAAAAAACACTCCAGATAGCGGTGGGAGTCCCAGTCCATCACGGCCACCGTATCACCCGGCTTCACGCCCAGACTGACCAGGGCATTGGCCAGCCGTTTGATTCTTGTGTGCAGTTCACGGTAGCTGTAACGCAGGGTGTCCCGGTAGACGATCTCCTGATCTGGAGCCTCCACCACGGGAAAAAACAGCAGATTTTTGATCAGCAGCTGGTAGTCATAGGCGGAAGGCGTACGCAGGTTTGGCTGGTTGGCGGGCATTGCAAAGACCTCAGGCGTTGGATTTGTCCATTAAACAGGTTTCTATGTACCATGTCCAAACCATCGCTTCCAACATGAAAACAGATCACAAACAAGGCGTCTGCCAGGTGGAGTCAACAGATTCATATTGCTTGTTAGTGGCCAGGCATGTAAATTTTCAGGACAGGCATGCGTCAAACGCGGCTTTCTTTGTAGAAATCAATCACGATTATTCAAGCATTCTGAGTGCAAACATGTCCATTCTGATCACATTATTCGGGGTAGGGCTGATACTCGGTTTCGTAGGCGCCGGGGGGGCAGGGGTGGTGATTGCCGTTTTATCATCCCTCTTTCAAATACCGCTCCACACGGCCCTGGCCACTTCGCTCTGCGCCATGGTCTTCACGACCATGGCCGGTTCCCTGAGCCATTTCAGGGAGGATAATGTGGATGTCAGAACCGGGGCCACGGTTGGCGGTTTCGGCGCAATCGGCGCCTTTAGCGGCGCCCAGATCGCCTCGCTGATTCCGGCCGGGAATCTAAAGTGGCTGACTGCCGGGATGATGTTTATTTCCGGACTACTATTATGGGTAAGATTCTTTGCCAACAGCAGCCTGTTTTCCGATGCAAAGCAGAAACAGCGGCCAAGCGGGACGGCTTTCTGGCTGACCGCTGCCGGACTGGGCTTTGTCACCGGAACGATGTCAGGCGCTTTCGGCATCGGCTCCACCCCATTCATACAGCTCGGGCTATTAACCCTGTTCGGCATGTCCGTTTACAAATCAGCCGGCACGACCATGTTCGTTATTCTGCCGATCGCCCTGCTGGGGGGAATCGGCTACATGTTTGCCGGCCATCTCAATCTCCAGCTGCTTTTGCAGGTCACAACCGGGCTGATGTGCGGCGCCTACCTGGGGGCAAAATTCACCCGGCGCCTGCCGCCGATCATCCTGAAAACCGCCAGCGTGGTGATACCGATCTTGGGCGGTCTGATGCTGATTTCCAGATAAACCACAAAAAAGAGTGTAACCATAATTAGTTACACTCTTTTTTGTTTACAATAATTATATAGGTGGTTTCTAGAACGGAATGTCGTCATCCTGGAATGGCGGTTCGTCAAAACCGCCGGATGAAGATGGAGAACCGAAATCGCCACCCCCTTTGCGCTCGCCTTTAGGAGACAGCATCTGCATTTTATCGCCAACAATTTCAGTGGTATAGCGCTCGTTGCCACTGTTATCCTGCCACTTGCGGGTCTGCAAGCGCCCTTCGATATACACGGTCTTGCCCTTGGAGAGATATTCGCCGGCGATCTCGGCCAGCTTGCCCCACAGGGTGACACGGTGCCATTCGGTGCGCTCTTCCCATTCGCCGCTTTTATTCTTGAACTTTTCGCTGGTCGCCAGGCTGAAGCCGGCCACTGCCTGACCGGAGGCGGTGTAGCGCACTTCCGGATCCTTGCCCAGGTTTCCTATCAGCATTACTTTATTAAGACTGGCCATTTACATGCTCCTTCGCTACAAGATTAGTGGCCGAC
>DAONZY010000063.1:0-14984 GCA_035407085.1 Deltaproteobacteria bacterium
ATGGTCACGGCAGCATCCAGGGAATGGCCGATGACCTTGGCTGTACGAGCCAGCTCCAAGGCTTTGGATACATCGGCGCGCACCTTGATGATGCGCTCCCAGCTCCTGACCAGTTCATCATTTTTCCATTCCGGCTCCAGCTCGGGGAACAGGGCCAGATGCACACTGGACTCGGCACGGCCAGGCATGTATTTCCAGACCTCATCGGCCGTGAAAGACAGTACCGGCGCCAACATGCGCACCAGGGCATCCAGAATGCGGTACATAACGGTCTGGGCGCTGCGGCGCTCAAGCGAATCGGCCTTGCTGGTATAGACGCGGTCCTTGAGGATATCCAGGTAGAAGGCGCTCATCTCCACGGTGCAGAAGGCGTTCACATCCTGGTAGATTACATGGAAGGCCATCTCCTGGTAGGCGGTCAGCACACGCTCCTTGAGCATTTCTAGCTGGTGCAGGGCCCAGCGGTCGATCTCCGGCATATCAGCAACGGCGACCATGTTGGCGGCCGGATCAAAGTCATGGATACTGCCGAGGATATAGCGGCAGGTATTGCGGATACGGCGATAGGCCTCGGAAACCCGGGTCAGGATTTCCTCGGAGATGCGGGTATCATCACGGTAATCCTGAGCGGCGCACCACAGGCGCAGGATATCGGCGCCAAACTTCTTGATGACATCCTCCGGGGCAACCACATTGCCCACGGACTTGCTCATCTTGCGCCCCTGGCCATCCAGCACGAAGCCGTGGGTCAGCGCGCTCTTGTAAGGCGCCCTGCCCCTGGTGCCGACGCTCTCCAGCAGCGAAGAGTGAAACCAGCCGCGATGCTGGTCGCTGCCCTCCAGGTACAGATCGGCCGGCGAGCGCAGCTTGTCGCTCGGCTCCAGCACGGCGGCGTGGGAGACGCCGGAATCAAACCAGACATCCAGGATATCGTTTTCCTTTTCAAAATTGGCCGAGCCGCATTTGGGACACTTGGTGCCTTCCGGCATCAGCCGTTCCGCCGGCCAGTCAAACCAGACATCGGAGCTTTCCTTTTTGAAGATCTGGGCCACATGATCCATGATGCCGCCGTCGGCGATATACTCGCCGCAATCCTTGCAGGAAAAAGCGGTGATCGGCACCCCCCAGGAACGCTGACGTGACACGCACCAGTCCGGACGGTTCTCGATCATGCCGTAGATGCGCTCACGCCCCCATTTGGGAATCCACTGCACCTGATCAATGGCCTCCAGCGCCTTGGCCCGCAGGTCATTGGCCTTCATGCTGATGAACCACTGCTCCGTGGCACGGAAGATAATCGGCTTCTTGCAGCGCCAGCAATGGGGATAGGAGTGGCTGATCTTGGCCGTCTGCAGCAGGGCCCCCACCTCGGTCAGCTTGTCGATGACGGTCTGGTTGGCATCAAACACAAACTGCCCGCCAAAGAATTCCAGGTTCTGGATGTAGCGGCCGTGATTATCCACCGGATTGTAGATCTCCAGCCCCTCCTTCAAACCCAGCTCATAGTCCTCCTGACCATGACCGGGGGCAGTGTGGACGCAGCCGGTACCGGCCTCCAGGGTGACATGCTCGCCCAACAGTATGACCGAGTCGCGATCATAGAAGGGATGCCGGCAGTTTTTCCGCTCCAGCAGCGTGGCTGAAAATGATGCGATCACCTCGCCGCTCAGGCCGGTGGCCGCCAGGAAGGCATCCTTCAGCCCTTCTGCCACGATCAGCACACCCTTTTCCGTATCCAGGGCACAGTATTCAAATTCAGGATGCATGGCCACCGCCAGGTTGGCCGGTATGGTCCAGGGGGTGGTGGTCCAGATGACCACATAGGCCTGTTTGCCGGCCAGAGCCGGGATCTCGGCCGAGATATCATCCTTGATGGCAAACTTCACAAAGATGGACGGCGAAGTATGGTCGGCATATTCCACTTCGGCCTCGGCCAGTGCGGTCACACATGACGAGCACCAGTGCACCGGCTTACGGCCGCGGTACAATCCGCCGTTCTGGGCAAACCTGGCCAGTTCAGCGGCCGTGATCCCCTCATACTCGTAATTCATGGTCAGATAGGGTTTCGACCACTCCCCCAGCACGCCCAGACGTTTGAACTCCTCACCCTGAATAGCGACAAACTTGGCGGCGTACTCGCGGCAGAGTTTGCGCATCTCCAGCTTGGAAACCTGATGTTTTTTGGAACCCAGGTTCTTTTCCACCTGCAGCTCGATCGGCAGACCGTGGCAATCCCAGCCCGGCACATAGGGGGCGTGAAACCCCTCCATGCGTTTGACCTTCAGCACAAAATCCTTGAGAATCTTGTTGAGGGCATGGCCGATATGGATATGGCCATTGGCATACGGCGGGCCGTCATGCAGAATATATAAAGGTTTGGACTGGCCTTCCGTCTCCAGTTGCTCATAAATCCCTTTTTCACTCCAGCCCTTGAGGGTCTCCGGCTCGCGCTGGGCCAGGTTTGCCTTCATTGGAAAGTCGGTCTTGGGTAGATTGAGGGTATCTTTGTATTCCATATTGTTAATGCCTCCGGGCGATTTCTTCGAAATTTGATAACTTACAGATATGCCGTGGAAAAGTCAAGGTGTGCCGCCCTCTCTGAGCGCAGATGGGATTCAGGGCATTGACAAATCAGGAAGGCAATTATTATATTGAAAAACATACAGAAACAACCAAGCAACTTGCAAAGCATCAGGAGGAAGAATCAAGCCATGCCACTCTACGAATACCGTTGTTCTAAATGCGATCACCAGTTCGAACTTCGTCAGAAGTTTTCCGATCCACCGGCAACAGAATGCCCCAAGTGTAATGGAGCGGTGGAGAAGCAGATCTCCAGCACCAGCTTCAGCCTGAAAGGCGGCGGCTGGTACGCCCAGGGATACTGCCCCAAGACAGACGCCGCCAAGCCAGCAGCCTGCGCGGCAGGCGGCTGCTGCTGCGATGCATGACCCGCGCAGCAGTAAACCAACCCATTTCCCCTGCCACGGTCCATACCGGGCAGGGGATTTTTTTTGCACTTTGTAAATCGGCCTGGGGATGTGTTATAAGAGGCTTCCGCATTATCAAAACATATGCAGCCACATTTCCGGACAGTACACTTCGCACCCAGACAAAACATCTCGACTGGAGACATAACCGATGGCAAACATAATTGACGGCAAGGCAATCGCTGCAAAGATGAGGGGCAAAATCGCCGAGGGGGTTCAGGCGCTGAAGACCAAGGGGATCACACCCGGCCTGGCGGTGGTGCTGGTGGGTGATGACCCGGCCAGCCGCGTCTATGTCACCATGAAGGAAAAGGCCTGTCACGAGGCCGGCATCTTTTCCGCCGAACACAAGCTGCCTGCCGGGACCAGCGAGGCAGAGCTGCTGGCGCTGGTAGAACAGCTGAACCATGATCCCAAAATTCACGGCATCCTGGTGCAGCTGCCGCTGCCGGCCCATATCGATACGGACAAGGTGCTGGAGGCGATCTCCCCTCTGAAAGACGCGGACGGCTTTCACCCCTACAATGTTGGGCGGCTCTCCATCGGCAAGCCGCTGTTCCAGCCCTGCACCCCTTACGGAGTGATGGTCATGCTGGAGGAAACCGGGGTTGATTTGAACGGTAAGGACGTGGTCGTAATCGGCCGTTCCAACATCGTCGGCAAACCAATAGCCATGATGTGCATGGCCCAAAATGCCACCGTCACGGTCTGCCACTCCCGCACACGCGACCTGGCCGATGTGGTGCGCCGGGCCGACGTGGTCATCGCCGCGGTCGGGCGACCACAGATGATCAAAGGCGACTGGATCAAGCCGGGGGCGGTAGTGATCGATGTGGGCATCAACCGTCTGGATACAGGCAAGCTGGTGGGCGATGTGGATTA
This sequence comes from Deltaproteobacteria bacterium, assembly GCA_035407085.1. Classification (GTDB taxonomy): domain Bacteria; phylum Desulfobacterota; class Desulfuromonadia; order Geobacterales; family Pseudopelobacteraceae; genus JBGSQR01. Next base: position 3,870 of record DAONZY010000063.1, read on the forward strand.
TGCATCCGCTGCCGAGCGGGCGGCTGCCATTACACCGGTACCTGGCGGCGTCGGCCCCATGACCATCACCATGCTGCTCTTCAATACCCTGGAAGCAGCACAGCGCAGCATGGCATAATATCTGAATCCATTCAGGTAGAACTATTCCCGAGGTCAGAGACATGAAAATAAAGAAAGCCGTCTTCCCGGTTGCCGGTCTGGGCACCCGCTTCCTCCCTGCCACCAAGTCCTCTCCCAAGGAGATGCTGCCGCTGATTGACAAGCCGCTGGTACAGTATGTGGTGGAAGAAGCCGTGGCAGCCGGCATCGAGCAGATCCTGTTCGTGACCGGCCGCAACAAGCGCGCTATCGAAGACCACTTCGATATCTCCACCGAGCTTGAGCTGCATCTGGAGGAAAAGGGCAAAGACGCCACCCTGCGCCAGGTGCGTGAGATATCAGACCTGGTCGAGATCTTCTACGTCCGTCAGAAACAGGCCCTGGGCCTGGGCCACGCCATCCTCTGCGCCCGAGACTTCATCAATCACGAACCGTTTGCTGTGCTGCTGGGGGATGACATCATCGACAGCGAACGCCCTTGCCTGCGACAGCTGCTGGATGTGTTCGAACAACATAATGGTTCCGTGCTGGCCCTGGAAAAGGTGCCGATGGAGAATATTTCCTCATACGGCTGCGTCAAGGCCGAACAACTGGCCGAGCGCGTGTTCAATATCACTGACATGGTGGAAAAACCGAAGCGGGAAGAAGCCCCCTCGGATATGGCCATCATCGGCCGTTACGTACTGACGCCGCAGATCTTCCGAATCCTGGAGCAGCAGCAGCCCGGCAAGGGGGGCGAGATCCAGCTGACCGACGCCATACTGAAGCTATCCGGCCAGGAAAAGGTCTACGGCTGCCTGTTTGAAGGCTTGCGTCACGATTGCGGGGATAAACTGGGATTTCTCAAGGCCACCGTGGACATGGCCCTGAAGAGGGATGAATTCCGCCAGGATTTCGAGGCGTACCTGCGCAGCCGACTGGGATAACCAGCAGCCCCAAACAAGAATAAACCTTTAAAGAGCATTTACCACAGTGTACACAGAGCTTATTGAGAAGAAACAGATGATTGAACATTATTCAATTTCACCAAACAGGTCATTCTGAACAAAAACAAATTCTGTAATGATTCATTTGTATTCTCCGAGTTCTCCGTGGTTAACATCCGTTTTGAGAATAAAAAAAGGCGAGCCGCTTGCGGCCCGCCTTTTTCAATTCATCATCGCATTTACTGCGGCAGCGTATCTTCCTTGCTCTCCTCAGCTGGCAGCTCGGCCGAGGTCTGGCGCTTTGGCTCCCAGCCATCCCAGACATAGGGTGGATCAGTCATGGGGTCATAATAACCGGGCTGGGGCACCAGAAAGAAGGCCGCCTCCGCAGCGCCAAGCACACCGCGATATACCGTCATGCCGATGCCCTTCAAAGGACCAACCACATACCCTACGCCACCCATCTCCTGTACCGAGAGAATCGTCTGTTTGGGCAACTCAACCACGCAGGTTGCCGCATTAGCCAGTCCGCGCGTAAACTTGACCGCCATCTTTTCCACAATCGTCTCCGGTTTTTCATCAGCTGAAGCCGTGAGTGGAACCGCAAGCACAAAAGCAACCAGCAGAGCTAAAAGCATCCGGTATTTCTTCATGGTATCTCCTTTGTAATGCTTGTTAACAACCTTAAATGTGACTTATTTTTCTTAACATAAAGCACTGCCTCTTGCAAGCCGTTCAATCAAACAAGGAGGGCTGTTGCGGCAGAAAGGGCTCAAAGCGCCGCTTGAGGAGCCGCAGCTTTTCGATATAGTAAGCCACATTCACGTCAGGACGGGCCGGGTCGAAATCGGACGCCTGACGACAGTTTTGGTAGGCGCGCACATCCCTGGATACACCGCAGACATAGTAGCTGATCTGGTCGCCGGCACGGTATTTGCGCTCCGATGTCAGCGCCAGTTCGAACAGCGCCGAGGGGTTGCGTTTGCCCGCCTTGAGCCGGGACCGGTAGACATCGGGCGATTCCTGCAGAGTTTCGGTCCGCGCTACCCAGGCGATATCAAACCGTCGCTCCCGCAGACGTCTCAGATAGTCATCATACAGCCGTTCCACCTCTGCTCCAGCCGACTTGAGCAGAAGCGTGACCCCCTCGCGTAGGAACTCCCGCAGATAAGGCTCCATACCACGCGACTTCAGGCTGCTGCCTCGGATGGTCACACGATCATCATAACCCAGCAAGGCGTAATTCTTGCTCTTGTAGGCAAACATGGCTCGGTAGCGACCATCCATCTCCACCTCTATACCCTCGGGCAATCCTGCCGAAACCTGCGCAACCAGCGCACGCTGTTCCTGTTCCTGCTCACACCCCGCCGGAGGAATAAAATAGATGCCATCCGTGTCCACCTCCACCGGTTCGGCCCCTGCCTGCCGGAGCAGTTCCAGCATGCTGCGGATGGTCACACGCCCCAGCCTGGTCACCTCGGCCGCAGCCTGCGGATCCGAGAAGTTGTGCAGCGGCGCGCCCAGATAGCCGAAAAAGGAATTGATCAGCTGTTTGAATACCTGCTGCAGTGCATCCAGGTAGCGGCGCTGTGCAGGCTGTCCGCACTCGCGCGCCGCCTGCTTGGTTTCAAGTCGAAAGCGCCTGAGCTCCGCCAGCATCGGCAGAAACAGGCCCAGGCGGTCTTTGGCGGGATGCAGACGATAGAGCAGCATCAGCGAAGGATAGAGAGAAGCCACATCACAATGCACGACCGGACCGCAGACACCGGGCCTGACAAGCTCGCTGTATCCGCCTTCAAACGGGCTGCCCCCTTCGGAACGGGCCGGGATCGACTGCCCCTGGCGCAGGTATTCCCGCAGAAACAGGGCATTGATGCGGGTTGCATTGCCGCGCAGCGGGCAGTTCTGGAAAGAATAGGGGAAAATGCGGGTCTGCAGAAACCACGCATAGCCGAGCATCCTGAAAAGCGCCTCGGTTTCGCGGACATCATCCAGGTTGTAACGAAAAAGCCGCTCCGGGTCCTCCTGCAGGCAGGCATCAATCTGATCCCCATCCAGGTAGGTGCGATCCTCCGCAGCAATCCCGAAATGACGCGCCACATGCTTGAGACCATGGTTTTCAAGACTGCGCTGTGCAATGTCATAGTGCTGCACCAGAAAATAGGTATCGATCACGTGGCGGCCATAGATGTCCCAGCGGGGAAACTCGATCACCCGCTCCGCCAGATTCCAGCGCACACCCGCAGCCACATGCGGCTCACTGCCGTTGCGCCCCCAGGCCAGGCGAACGCCGTGGCGTGCCGCCCGCACCCTGATGTACTCCAGATCAAAACGAAAGATGTTATGGCCAACGATCACGTCCGGGTCCTGCTGCCTGATAATGGCATTCAGCTCCTGCAGCATCCGGGACTCGTCCAGCCGGTCACCCCGCAGAACAGTTTCCCACCCGCGGGAATCCCGGCAGGCAATGGAGATAATCCGGTCCCCCTCCCGCTCCGGATGTGAGAAGCGGTATCCCTGACTGCAAGCGGTCTCAATGTCGATCGTCAGCGTGCGCAGCTCGTCGAACTCCATCCCCTTGAACAGCGTAGTTCCAGTCGCCAGCAGGTATTGATGGCTCAGGTCGGAAATGAACATGATGTCGGCAGCCGCCGACCTGCGGGAGGTCATCAGCTCTCTGGCCCTCAGGCAGTCGGCCCAGGATCTGAACAGCAGCTGAAAACGATAGAACCCCTCACCGGACAGTTGCCTCACCGAGCAGGGCACTCCGCAACCGGCCACCAGAACGGGGTCGCTGGCCAGCAGAAAAGGCTGGAAAGGTTCGTCACGGAAATGCACCCTGGGGCCATCCCTGAAAAACAGACGCACAAACTGTCCGGCCGGCTCCACGGCCACAATGCCGGTGCGGGTGTCATGACCGGCAAGCAACGGTATTTCTTCAATTCTGAAGGCAGGCATGCCTCTACTCTACCAGCCATGCGTACATGCGCAACGCCGCAGATGACTTTCCGCAGTAGTTTTCAAAAGTCCTGCTACAAATAGGGGAGAAAAAGGTGGGAAAAATTGTCCAGCAGTTTTATCGCCAGGGGCCGCTGCTGCAGCTCCTGCAGGGTGATGGGGTGGGCATTCAGCAGTGCCCGATCGAAACAGCGCCGGATCTCGGCCGCCAGACAAAAATCAAACACCGTCAGATTCAGCTCGAAATTGAGCCGCAGGCTGCGCGTGTCCAGATTGGCCGAACCGATCAGCGACCAGGCGTCATCCATCAGCATCAGCTTGGTATGCACAAACGGGGGCGGCTGGTAATAAACACGGATACCGTTGTCGACCAGTTCGTCCAGCAGGGCCCGGGTGGCCCAGTGCACATAGGGCAGGTTGTTACAGGCCGGCAGCACGATGACCACATCGACACCGCGCAGGGCAGCCGTGATCAGCGCTGCAATCATCGGCCGATCCGGCAGGAAATAGGGGGTCATGATCAGCACCGACTTGCGGGCACAGGACAGAGCGCCCATCACGATCAATTCCAGCTTGCGGTACTCACGATCCGGTCCGTCACCTATACAGCGGGCAATAGCGGCTCCGGCCGGTTCCAGATGGGGGAAAAAGGCCGGGCCATCCAGCCGTTCTCCGGCAACAAAAAACCAGTCCTCGATAAAAACACGCTGCAGGTCGCTGACAACCGGCCCGAGCACATGAAAATGCATGTCGTGGAAATTGCATGGCTGATCGGGCTTTTCGCCCAGCTGGCTGCTACGAATATTCATGCCGCCAGTGAAGGCCTCGCAGCCGTCCACGATCAGCATCTTGCGGTGGTTGCGCAGATTGATGAATGAGCCGTACTTGAGCGGCAGAAACAGCCTGAAATGGACCGCGGATCCCTCCAGGACCCGTCGCGCCTTACAGCGGCTGTACTTTTCGCCCATGGCGTCGACAATGACCCGCACCTCAACACCGCGCGCCGCTGCAGCCTTGAGTTCTGCCGCGATCTCCCCGCCAATGCCGTCACCGTCGAAGATGTAACTGCTCAGGTTGATGCTTGAGCAAGCGCGCCTGATGGCGGCCAGCATCATTGCAAACGCAACCTCGCCATCGTCAATCGGCATGATCCGGTTACCCGGCTCCAGATGGGTTTTCACGATCCGGTCGCCCAGCACCACCAGCTCGCGCAGATAGGAAAACTCCTTTGGCAGTTCAGCCGACTGGACCTCCTTTTCATCGTAGGGATGTAGCTCAGCACCACTGACTATGCGGCGTTTGCGGTGCCAGCGCCTGGCACGGCGGGAGATGCGGTTTACCCCCAGACACCAGTATAAAAAGGAGCCCAGCAAGGGGATGAACAGGCAGACCGCCATCCACCCCAGGGCAGAGCGGGCATCACGCTTGTCGAGCAGGGCATGGCCGGCCGCAAACAGGGAGGTGGCAGCCACACTGACAAGCATAATGACAAACAGCGTCTGTTCCAAATCCATCCCCTTCCCTGAATTAATAAAGTCCAAACCGGCATAACCGCTGCCAACTGCCCTTTGAATCTTCCTTTACATGCCCAAAAAGCCTAACCGATTGGAAACCATCCCGTCAATCTGTTTAAACTGAAAAAGATGTTTGCCAACCCCATCCCCCTTGAAGGGGCAGGAACTCATATCAAACTGCAGATTGTTTATATTCAGGCTCCGAATACTGCTTGCAATAGACCTGATGTGACAGAAAATGAATCTGTTCATTTTTCTCTGTGAACTCTGTGGTAAATATTTTTCTGCCTCATATGGCCGACCATTTTCTTCGCAATACCGCCCCGAAGTGCATCTTTTTTGTGCAAACAAGTTCTACACAAGTCCGCTCTTCGTCTCAATTACTTGTTTTCGCTTATGTTTTGTCTTTGGCACGCTCCATGCTAAATGGTATCGGCAAATGGCTATTCATGGCCGGCCACCCACTCGCAGAACGTGCAGCGATGAAACCAATGGTGCTTTCAGACCGTCACCGTTCGATACTAACCGAAAAAGGAGCAGAGAATGAAGATGATCAAGTGCCTGGCAGCAGCAACCATGACAGTGGCTTTGACAGCAGCAACCGCGATGGCGATCCCTACGGCCCAAACCTGGATCCCCTCCACTGACGCGAAGGGTTTCAAGGAAACAACCGTCAGCGTTGTCAGCATACAGCGTTTTTCCCCCAAATCGGATGCCGGTGCCAGCACCTACAGTATCGGCGTAACCACTGGTGTGCTGCCGCTGGAAAAACTCAAGCTGGAGGTCGGGGTTGACTACCTGACCAGCAACGCCCAAGGCAACACACAGGCCGACAATCACCCGGTCTACTTCAATGCCAAACTGGCCACACCGGAAGACCTGGGCTTCAAGGGCATGCCGGCCTTCGCCATCGGCGCCTACAACCTGGGCACCTATGACAAACCGGAAGTAAATGGCCTGTCCACACGCCAGAACATCGTCTACGGCCTGGCAGCCAAAACCTTCCCGGTTATCGGCCGCATCTCGGCCGGCGGATACTATGGCTCTTCGAGAGCCCTGGCCACCACCGGCAACCCCGCCGGCACCGGCAACAACAGCGGTGTAATGGTTTCCTGGGACCGCACAATGAGCGAGATATCCGACAAGCTCTGGATGGGTGTGGACTACATGAGCGGCAACAATGCCAACGGCGAGATCAGCGCCGGCGTATCCTGGGCCTTCAGCCCCAAGATTTCCGTGCTGGCCGGGATCCAGATCTTCAACCCGTTCTACAAGACCAGTAACGGTGAAACCCTGCCCGGCGGCAAGCCGGCCTTCACCACCCAGCTGTTCATCAACTTCTAAAATGCAGTGCCTCCTGCATGGGGGTGCCTGGCACCCCCGCTTTTCAGGAGCCGAACCGCAATCACCGGCAGTCATACAGACCCCCAACCAAGGAGGTAATCACAAATGAAACTGATCGAGGCCATCATCAAGCCTTTCAAACTTGACGAAATCAAGGATGCGTTGAACCAGATCGGCATCGAAGGCATCACCGTCAGCGAAGTCAAGGGCTTCGGGCGACAAAAGGGACACACCGAGCTATACCGCGGCGCGGAATACGTGGTTGATTTCATCCCCAAGATCAAGCTGGAGATCGCCGTCAGCGACGAGCTGGTCAGCAAGGTGGTTGAAACCATCGTAAGCGTGGCAAGGACAGGCAGAATCGGCGACGGCAAGATATTCATCCTGCCACTGGAAGACGTTACCAGGATCAGGACCGGCGAAACCGGTCAGGACGCAATCTGAGACCGGTATACGCCGTACTAAATCAGACGGAGGTCTCCACATGAAAAACAGGATATTCCCTGGAATAATAATATTGTTTGCCTTGCTGACATGGCTGCTGCCGATGCCGGTTCAGGCGGAAGAAAAGAAGGATACCGCCCCCGCAGCAGCCGTATCGGCCACAGCAGCGCCGGCCCCATCCAGCGCAGCACCGGCTGAAGGCACTCCTGCGGCGGCTGTTGAGGCCAAAAAACCTCCCACCACCGATGAGCTGCAGACCAACCTCAACTTTGTCTGGACGCTGATCGCCGCATTCCTGGTCTTCCTTATGCAGGCCGGATTTGCAATGGTTGAGATCGGTTTCACCCGCGCCAAGAATGCCTGCAACATCCTGATGAAGAACATGATGGACTTCTCCGTGGGCGCAATCGCCTACTGGGCCGTCGGCTTCGGATTGATGTTCGGCGTCAGCAACGGATATTTCGGCACCAGCCACTTTTTCTTCAGCGGTGTGGCCGAAGCTGATCAGCCATGGAATTTTGCCTTCTGGATGTTCCAGGTCGTCTTTGCCGCCACGGCAGCCACAATCATCTCCGGCGCCGTCGCGGAACGTACCAAGTTCAGCGCCTACCTGGCCTACTCCGCCGTCGTCTCGGCCTTGATCTACCCGATCTTCGGCTCCTGGGCCTGGGGTAACCTTTACAAGGGCACAGGATGGCTGGCCAGCATGGGCTTCATCGACTTCGCCGGCTCTACAGTCGTGCACTCCATGGGCGGATGGCTGGCTCTGGCAGGTGCAATCATTGTTGGCCCGCGCATCGGCAAGTACACCAAGAGCGGCACCATGAAGCCAATCCCCGGTCACAACATACCATTGGCTGGGCTGGGGGTCTTCCTGCTCTGGTTCGGATGGTACGGTTTCAATCCCGGTTCCACCACAATCGGCGACAAAACAATCGCCATCATTGCGGTAACTACGACACTGGCAGCAGCAGCAGGCGCAAACTCGGCAATGCTCTTCACCTGGCTTAAATTCGGCAAACCCGATGTGGGCATGACCTTGAACGGCGCACTGGCAGGATTGGTCGGCATCACCGCCGGCTGTAACAACGTATCGCCCACGTCGTCCGTAATCATAGGTCTGATTGCCGGTGTACTGGTTGTACTGTCGGTCATGTTCTTTGACAGGATCAAGGTCGACGACCCGGTCGGCGCGGTTTCCGTACATGGCGTCTGCGGCGCCTGGGGCACCCTGGCAGCCGGATTGTTCAACAGCGCCGGTTTCAGCATGAAACAGGTCGGCGTTCAGCTGCTGGGTGCCGGAGCATGCTTTATCTGGGCCTTCGGGTGCGGCCTGATCCTGTTCAAGATTATTGACATGGTCATCGGCATGCGGGTTTCCAAGGAAGAGGAAATGGCCGGCCTGGATCTCTGCGAACATGGCGCCTCTGCCTACTCGGACTTCCAGACCGTCCACTCCGGGGCAATGTTCAACCCGGACGAAGGCGCAAAATAGTATCTTTCAATCGAAAACGGCCACCATCCACAGGGATGGTGGCCAGCTGAAGAGCTTTAAAGTTCACAACTGTCAAAGGAGATATTAGATGAAAGCTCAAAGCCGGCTTTCTAGCAACCGCCTGATCAAGCTACTGAAGCACTCTATCGGACCATTATCGTTTGTTACCCTGGCAATGACACTACTGCCATCCATAACAATGGCGGAGACAGCCCCGGAGCCTGCCGCCATCGCCCCGGTATTCAACGGCGCCGACACCGCCTGGATCATCATGGCTTCCGCAATGGTGCTGTTCATGCTGCCGGGCCTGGCCCTGTTCTACGCCGGCATGGTCCGTTCCAAAAACGTGCTCTCCACCATGATGCACTCATTCGTAGCCATGGGTATCGTAGGCGTACAGTGGATCGTGCTCGGCTACACCCTGTCCTTCGGTGACGATATCGGCGGCGGCTGGCTTGGCAAACTGAACAAACTCATGCTCAACGGCATCACGCCCGACACCCTGTTCCAGTTCGTCGCCACCTCGGCCAATGCCATCCCTGAATATGTGTTCGTTGCTTTCCAGGGCATGTTCGCCATAATCACCATCGCACTGATATCCGGCGCCGTGGCCGAACGGATCAAGTTCTCCGCCTACTGCATCTTCGCCCTGGTCTGGACCACACTGGTCTATGATCCGATCTGTCACTGGGTCTGGGGGCCCAGCGGCTGGCTGCTCGGCATGGGCGCCCTGGATTTTGCCGGCGGCACAGTCGTACACCTGTCATCCGGTATCTCGGCCCTGGCACTGCTGATGTTCCTCGGCAAACGGCATGGATTTCCCACCGAGCGCATGGCGCCCCACAGCCTGCCCCTGACCCTCCTGGGGGTCGGCATTCTCTGGTTCGGCTGGTTCGGCTTCAATGCCGGCAGCGCCGTATCCGCAAACGGTACAGCCGCCCTGGCCTTTGTAACAACGCTGGTTGCCCCGGCGGCAGCCGGCATATCCTGGATGTGCGCCGAATGGATTCACTCCGGCAGGCCCAGCGCGCTCGGCTTCGGATCCGGCGTGGTAGCCGGCCTGGTCGGCATCACCCCGGCCGCCGGCCTGGTCACGCCCGGTGCGGCGATCATCATCGGGATTGGCGCCGGCGTGGTCTGCTACGGCGCCATCCTGGTCAAGGCCAAACTGAAATATGACGACTCCCTGGATGCCTTCGGGGTACATGGCGTAGGCGGCATCTTCGGGGCCATCGCCACCGGCGTGCTGGCCACGGTCGGCGCCAAGGGGCTGATCGCCGGAGAACCAAAACAGGTCATGACCCAGATCATCGCCATTCTGGCCGCTGGCGCATACGCCTTCATCGTCACTACTGTAATCGCCTTCCTGCTCGACAAAACCATCGGCCTGCGGGTGGAAAAGGAAGAAGAGATCATGGGGCTGGATCAGTCACAACATTCCGAATCCGGCTACAACATGTAAGCATGGTAAGCGTTTGATAATCCGCATGGACGAGCCGCCCGCAAGGGCGGCTTTTGGCCATTCAATCAGGCAATCGGAGTGATTATGGATAACCACCAGGAACGATACATTGACGGCGCCATCAGTAACGAACTGTTCCGCAAGCTGGTCCACACCGAAAAACTGGCCGAGCTGGGCCGCATGTCTGCCGGTGTGGCACACGAACTGAACGCGCCGCTCTCCGTCATCGCGGCGGCCTCCCAGATGATCCTGCGTGAGGCGGATATGCCTGAATCCGCACGTGAAATGGTTGAGCGCATCAGTATCGAGGCGCTGCGGTTGTCACAGCTTACCAAGGGGATATTGAACTTCAGCAGCCAAGAGGATGACTCTGCCGACACCGACATAAATCTGGTCGTCGGTTTCGTGCTCGACTTCCTTGCCTTCGAAGCATCCACCCGTGCCGTTTCGATCAAAAGAAATCTTGACTACCGCCTGCCGCTGATCACGCTTAACCCCAACCAATTCAAGCAGGTGCTTTTCAATGTCATCATGAACGCCCTGCAAGCCATGGAAGACTCAAATGACGCCCAGTTAACGGTCGAAACCATGGCAGACAGCGACAACGCCATCAACGTCATTATCAGCGACAACGGCTGCGGCATCGCCCGCGAACACTTAAGCAGTATCTTCCATCCCTACTTTTCCACCCGCAAGTCAAATCAGGGCACCGGACTGGGACTGTTTCTGACCAAACGCCTGGTGGAAAACATGGGCGGACGCATCGAGGTCCTCAGCCGGCAGGGGTATGGCACCACCTTCACACTCGCCTTCCCGATTGAATAAACCCCATGTTTTGCATCTGCATGCAAGACAGCCAAAGCGCTTACAACC
>DAONZY010000064.1:0-14216 GCA_035407085.1 Deltaproteobacteria bacterium
TGAAATGGGGAGGAGTAAGACATGTCGGCAGCTGCATTAACTTTGATTGTATTGGGTGTAGTCGCGCTGTTGTTCGTCACGGAGCTGGTTCCGTTGGCGCTGACAGCTATGGGGGGCGCAATCGCGCTGGGTGTTCTGGGGGTCATTCCGACCAAGGTCGTATTCTCAGGTCTGTCCAACGGCACCGTAGTTCTGTTCGCAGGTATGTTCGTGGTCGGCGCTTCCATGTTCCATACCGGTCTGGCCCAAAGGCTGGGGACCGGCGTGGTCAAGATGGTCGGCACCAGTGAAAATGGCCTGATTATCGGCACCATGGGTATCGCTGCCGTGTTGTCGGCTTTTTCGTCCAACACCGGTACCACAGCTGCCTTGATGCCGGTTGTTATCGGTATCTGCGCCGCTGCCAAGATCCCGGCTTCCCGTCAGTTGATGCCTCTGGCATTCGGCGCCGGCGTGGGCGGTATCATCACCCTGATCGGCACACCGCCGAACATCATCGCCTCTGGCGCCCTCAAGGCTGCCGGTTACCGCGAGTTCGGTTTCTTCGAGTTTGCCAAGATCGGTATCCCGCTGACCATCGCCGGTATTGCCTATGTACTGCTGATCGGCAAACACCTGCTGCCCAAGGGTGAAGCTGTTTCCGATGCGGCTGTTGACGCTGACGCCGCTGCCGAAGCCAAGGCCGGCAACGCAGATCCGACCAAGCAGATGATCACCCTGGCCGTTCTGATCGGCGTTGTTATCATGATGGCTTTGGGTCTGAAGCAGTTCCCGCTGGAAATGGCCGCTGTTACCGGCGCGATCATTCTGGTGCTGACTGGCTGTCTGACAGAGAAGCAGGCCTACCAGGGCATTGACTGGGTCACCATCTTCCTCTTCGCCGGCATGATGCCGATCGCCTCTGCCATGGACAAGAGCGGCGCCGGCAAACTGATTGCTGACCAGGTGGTAGGCATGATGGGCGGCAGCCCCAGCCCGCTGGTGGTTACCATTGCCCTGTTCCTGCTCTCCTGCGGCCTGACCCAGGTTATGTCCAACACCGCCTGTACTGCCCTTTTGGCTCCGATCGGCATCTCGATCGCCAAGAGCCTGGGCGCCAGTCCGCACGCCGTTCTGATGGCCATCGCTGTTGCCGCTTCCTGCGCCTTTGCAACTCCGGTTGGTACGCCTCCGAACACCCTGGTGCTTGGCCCTGGCGGCTACAAGTTCATGGACTATGTCAAGGCTGGTACCGGTCTGGTAGTGGTCTGCTTCATCGTCTCGGTCATCCTGATCCCGATGATGTGGCCGTTCTTCCCGGCTGGTAACTAATCAGTTTTCAATGCCTGATCCCGGGAGGGCTGACGCCCTCCCGGGGATTTACCATCAGATTGTAATATGCGGACAGCAGTCGATAAAACCCTCAAAGCTTAGTGTTTTGATGTTTTTATGGGCTTGAATGGCAAGCTGTCTGAATTGTTTGCCCGTAATACAGTGGGTTGGTTGTCAATCAATTGAAGCAGCCGGCGATTGTCCTCTCAATAATCAGCCTGGCGATGCTGCGGCTGGGAGGCAGTGCTGGCAGGTTATTGATTTCAAACCAGCGGGCGTCTTCCAGCTCGTTATAATCGACACGCAGCTCGCCGGAGTCATAGTCGGCAATAAACCCGGCCATCATCTGGGCAGGAAAGGGCCAGCTCTGGCTGCCGACATATCGGACATTTTTTATGCTGATGCTGGTTTCCTCCATGGCTTCACGGATTGCGCATTCTTCCAGTGATTCGCCAAAATCCACAAAGCCGGCTATCAGGCTGTAGCGTCCTGGCACCCATTCGGCTTTGCGGGTCAGCAGCAACTGGTTGCCACGTTTGACCAGTACGATTGCACATGGGTGGATATGCGGATAGTGCTCCGCACCGCATTGTGGGCAGCTTCTGCCCCACGTGCCAAAGATCGGCCCTGTTGTCCCGCCGCAGCGTGAACAGTGGCGACTCTGGCGCAGCCAGTGCAGAATCTGCCTGGCAATACCACCCAGGCTCAAGGTCTGAATATTCAGACGCTCGGATGCGGCATTAAACGCTTCTGCGATAAAAGGGTATTCTGGCGTGATGCTGCTGCTGATAGTGATTGCGCGCAGTGGCTTACCTTTCCATTCTCCGATAACAACAGGCAGCATGTCTGATTTCAGCCACATCCGAAGTACCCCCTCCGGCAGGCTGAAACCTGGTTGTGCAGTTCCTTCATTCTGCACAACCAGGATGTTGCTGCCCTGAACTACAGCCCAGTATCCCGGGCTGTCCCAATCCCCGCAATATGTCCTCTCATTCTGATAACAGAGCTTGAAATCATCCTTGATTGAAGAGTAATTGAATGGCAGGTTGATCATGTCATAGTTGATCATGCTTGTTCACCTCTGATTTGTTTGCAAAATAATTGCGGTGTTGGTCTGCTTGACGGGAGGCCGAAAAATCCACATAATGCCGCCCATGTTATTTTTACGTATAAGTCCAAAATTGTGGGTTTGTATAGCTGTTTTGGTGAGTCTGCTCGTGTTTTCCGGCTGGAGCCTGTTTGTATTGACAATTCCTCCAGGCAATGGCTCCGTGGTCAGAAGCGTTACCTTGCCAGCCGGTGCTGGCATTCGAATGCTTGCCGCAGAGCTTGAAAAATCCGGCATTATCCGTAACGCCGTCCATTTTGCCATGCTGGGGCGTTTATCCGGGCAGGCCGTACACCTCAAGGCCGGTGATTACCGTTTCCATGACGGCATGACACCCTGGCAGGTGCTGCGCAAGGTGGTTGATGGTGATGTGGACTACCGCCGGTTTGTGCTGCCGGAGGGGTACTCCATCCACCAGGCTGCAGAACTGGCTGAACAGAAAGGTTTTTTCAGCCGTGCACAGTTCCTGAAGGCATGCAGTGCTCCTCAAGTCCTGGCAACTCTGGGATCCGGTGCGCGCACCATGGAGGGGTATCTTTACCCGGCCACGTATGATCTTACCCGCAGCAACAGTGCGGAAGAGCTGATCGTCAAGATGTACAGGCGTTTTGAACGCGCCTATGCCACAATCGAAGCAAATCCGCGTATATCACTTACCCTACATCAGGTGGTGACCCTGGCCTCGATGATTGAGAAGGAGGCGGTTGCCGCAAGTGAAAAACCGCTGATATCGTCAGTATTCCATAACCGGCTGCGTCTGAAAATGCCGCTGCAGAGCGACCCGACCGCAGTATACGGCCGGTCAGCCTTGAGTGGCAAAGTCACGGGCATGGATGTTCGGCGTCACTCGGCATACAATACCTACCAGATTAACGGACTGCCACCCGGCCCGATCGGCAATCCTGGCGTGGATGCCCTGCGGGCAGCCCTTCATCCGGCTGATACACAGTATCTGTATTTTGTTGCCAAAAAGGATGGTACCCACCATTTTTCACGCAACCTGGAAGAGCATAATCGCGCAGTCAGGCAGTTTCTCAGGTGAGTACCCTGGAGACCATCCTGCTTACTCGGGAACAATATCGATGATGGTGATTTCCGGGGGCGCGAATAGGCGTATAGGCGGCCCCCAGGTGCCCGAACCCCGGCTGGTGTGAAGATAAGAACCGTCGGGCAGTTTGACTGTGCCGCCGGGCAGGGGAAACTGGAATTTTGTCAGCAGGTAGAACGGTAGAATCTGGCCACGGTGGGTGTGTCCGGAAAGCTGCAAGTCGAACAGACCGATGCTCTCCGGTTTTACGACCGGTTTGTGTTTCAGATAGATGCGAAACATGTCCTTTGGCAGAGAGTTTAGTAGCTCAAGTTCGCTGACAGCCTGTGCAGGACGCTTCATGCGCTTCCATGCCACGTCGTCAACGCCGGCGATCAGAATCCCATTTGGCAGGGCAGCGTATCCATTGCGTAACATGCTGAATCCGGCAGCCGTGGTGACTTCAACGGCATGTTCCTCTCCTGCATAATACTCGTGGTTGCCCATCACGGCGAATTTGCCCTGGGGGGCTTCTATCCCCCTCAGCATGGCTTCCACTCTCAGAAAACCCTCGCCGTCTTCCTGACGTGAAAGCCTTCCATCCAGCAGATCCCCGGTCGAAACCAGTATATCCGGCCTAGCCTGGCGAACCACGTCCAGCATTGCGCTCAACCTGTTTTCACGGGTCAGCAGTCCCAGATGCACGTCCGATAGCTGCACGACCCTGACAGGCACTTTGACCTTGGCAGTTCTGATAGTCAGTTGTTCTGTGTGGATATTGCGTGCTTCATATAGCCCGTAAGCGGTTGCAACGATGGATAGTAGCAGTATGACTTCGAAGGAAAGCCTGCGATTGAGAATCTCCGGCGTGTTGCGATATCTGTTGCGGTTTGCCCTTTTGAATGCCAGGCGAAACAGATCCATAATCACGAGTGCCACCGTGAATATGAATATGAAACCCATCCAGATGTATCCGGGCCAGGCGACGGCCAGGGCCAGACGGTCATGTCCATGGACTTCCAGCAGTCTGACCATTGATGGTGACAGCGACGCCAGTACGATGGTGATGCGCCAAAAATTGCGCGCTGTAACGGTCAGTGGCATGCAGCCGGTCATGCGTCGGTAGGCGTAGATATGCATGGCACCGTAAGCCAGGAAAAATATTAGTAGAAACAGGTTCATGCCAGATGCTCCTTTACCCCGGCAAAGGTTTTGCGGTGGATGTCGCTGGGTCCCAGTCTGCCAATGTTGTCCATGTGCAGTTTGGAACCATAACCTTTGTGGGATGTGAAGCCGTAACCGGGTAAATCGGCATCATAGCCGACCATGATTCTGTCACGGCTGACCTTGGCGATGATGGAGGCGGCAGCGATGCTGATACTCAGCGAGTCTCCCTTTTTAATGGTTCTCTGTGGAATATTGCTTTCAATGGTGGAGATGCCGTCGATCAGCAGGCAGTCCGGGCAGAACGGCAGGTTGCTGACAGCCTGTAGCATGGCATGGCGTGTGGCCTGGAGGATGTTGATGCGGTCAATCAATTGCGGGTCACCCATGCCGGTAGCTGTTGCCACCGCATTGGCGATGATTACTTCGTAGAGCCGTTCGCGCGTTTCCGGTGATAGTTTTTTTGAGTCGTCCACGCCTGGGATGAGTAAACCCTCCGGCAGAATAACCGCTGCAGCGACAACCGGGCCGGCAAGCGCACCGCGACCGGCCTCGTCAATGCCAGCGATCAGTCTGAAACCCTGTCTGCGGGCCAACTGCTCGAAGGCCAGCATATCAGCTGGAGGTGTCTGGAACAGTTCAGCCTGCATCTGGAGTTTGATTTCCTCCCGGTCGGCTCTTTTGCTGCGGATGCCGGATCATGATGGTGTTTATGGAGAAACTGCAGAATATAAAAAAGGCCCCGCTGATGCGGGGCCAGAACACAACTATTTTGCGCCGGCAACGTACTTCTTTTCGCGAATTCGGGCAGCCTTGCCGCGCAGTTTGCGCAGGTAGTAAAGCTTGGCACGACGCACATGGCCGCGGGTGATGATTTCGATCGCCTCGATAGTGGGCGTGTGCAGCGGGAAGATCCTCTCCACGCCGATGCCATTGGATATCTTACGTACGGTGAAGGTTTCGCGCAAACCACCATTCTGGCGGCTGATTACCACACCCTGATAGGCCTGGATACGCTGTTTGTCACCTTCAACGATCTTGACCTGAACCTTGACAGTATCGCCGACCTTGAAGGGCGGGATGTTCTTCTTCATCTGTTCCATTTCCAGAAAATCTATGGTGTTCATTGTTGCTTCCTCCTGTATGTTCCTCTGTTTATTAAGTCTGGCGTGTTCCTCTCAGTCGGTCGAGCATGATTGCGGCGGCTGATCTGACTGAAAGGTGGTTGTATGTTCCATGGCCGGCGATTGGTTCCAGAATGAAATCAGCCGACTCAAAGCATTCGTCTGTAAGCCCCCAACCAGTTCCGAGCATGAGCAGCAGCGGTTGATGCTCTTCGTCCAGCATGGTGCGCAGCGCATTAAAACTGATACTGTCTGGTCGTAAAGATGCGCCGGTGATGACCGTCTTGACTGGTCTGTCAAAATGGCTCTGAAATTCTGCCAGGGCAGTTTCCAGCGTGTCACATATGCGAATGATGCCCATCGCTTCCCGACGATCCGGGTTGTATGTTGAACCCCATCCCGCCTGCCAGTGTCCGGCAATCCGTTCCGCAAGACGGCGCTGTTCTTCACTCGGCGTGACGATATAGAATCTGTCCAACCCAAAGGTGCGCGATGAGCGTGCGATGTCATGCTGATCCAGATTGGTAAGCGCCGTGGTTACAACCTGGTGGTGCTTGTTATAAACCGGGTGGTGTATAAGCGCGATGGCCAGGTTAGTCAGCGGCTGTGCCATCTTCTTGCTCCATCTGCATCAGTACCTTGCGGTCTGCGTTGCTCAGTTCTGCATTTGTTAACAGGTCAGGTCTGAGTAGCATCGTTTTTCGCAGCGATTGTCTGCGACGCCAATTTTCGATCAATTTGTGGTTGCCGGAAAGTAGAATTTCTGGCACTCGCAGCCCTTTGAACTCTGGCGGCCTCGTATACTGAGGGAATTCCAGCAGACCATTGCCAAAGGAGTCACTTTCGGCAGAATCCTCGCACCCCAGTACCCCTGGAATAAGTCTGCCAACAGCATCTACTATGGCCATGGCTGCAATCTCGCCGCCTGAAAGAACAAAATCACCGATCGAGATGTCGTCGTCGGCGTAGATCTGACGGATACGCTCATCTATGCCCTCATAACGCCCGCAGACGATAATCAGTCCACTTTGCTGGCTCAACTCCTGGGCTACACGATGGCTAAGTCGCCGTCCTTGTGGAGATGTCAACACAACACGCGCTTGCGGTCGCATGGCTTTGACTGCTTCAATGCAGGCTGAAAGCGGTTCCGGCTTCATCACCATGCCTGCACCGCCGCCATAAGGGGCATCATCGGTCACCTGATGCCGGCCGGTGGCATAGTCACGGATGTTATGCAGGCAAATCTCCAGCAGATGTTTATCGCGGGCCCGCCTGATAATGCTTTCATCGAAGGGGCCTGTAAACATGCCGGGGAACAGGGTTAGAATGTCAAACCGCATGGCTGTCATTGCGGGTCATAGATCAAGCATGCCTTCTAGTGGCGTTACCACCATACGTCCCTGAGCGATGTTTACCTCTTTGATGACGTTGGCAATGGCAGGAATCAGATACTCTCTGCTTCCGTCACCGACTATGTAAATGTCGCTGCTGCCGGTTTCAAAGATATCTCTGATAACACCCAGATCAATACCCTGATCGGTCGCAACGTGCAGTCCGATCAGGTCACACCAGTAATATTCATCCTCGCCGGTGGCAGGCAACTGGCTTCTATAAAGGCAGATTTCGCTGCCCACATAGGGCAGCACCTGATTGATGTCTTCCAGCCCCTTTAATCCAATGACGAGTTTATTGCCATGTTTTGACACACCCATCATTGTTATCTGCTGGAGCTTGCCATCCATGGCTCTCAAAGTAATGGTTGACGCCGCTTGCAGGCTTTCAATGTTGCCGGAAAAGGAATGAACCTTAAGCAGTCCCTTGATTCCATGGGTATCGATAATCTTCCCAACCGGGATCAGCGCGTCAGTAGGCATTACTCAACAATCTTTAGGATGGCCTTCTTGTTATCCTTGGTTGCAACCGCATTTAGTATCGTGCGGATAGCCTTGGCCGTACGTCCCTCTTTTCCGATGATGCGTCCCATATCTTCCTTGGCTACTGTCAGTCTGATAACCAGCGTATCCTCTTCCATCTCTTCTACAGCCTGGACCTGTGCGGCGTCGTCGACGAGTGACTTGGCAATGGTTTCAACAAGAGTTTTCATGTCGTTTACCTCTGCTCGACTGGAATATCCGGCGTACCGGAGGTGGATATGGCATACGGGTTTACTGACTAGGCGGCGGCCTTGTCGATAATACCGGCTTTCTTGAGCAGCTGCCTGACCGTATCGGTCGGCTGGGCGCCCTTGGCGAGCCACGCCTGAATTTTTTCCGCATTCAGCTTGAATACGGCCGGATTCTTGGTCGGGTCATAAGTGCCCATGTTTTCAATGAAACGTCCATCCCTGCGGCTACGCTCATCTGCTACAACCACCTGGTAGAACGGTCTTTTTTTTGCGCCTGCGCGTGCAAGCCTGATCTTTGTTGCCATGTTTGATCCTCCTGATTAATTCTGAAATTAACGGTTTATGTATGTATAGTCGTATGTTAGCGGAACGGAAACATACCCTTGCCGAGCCCGCCCATGCCCTTGAGCAAACCTTTGGGCCCCAATTTCTGCAGTTGCTTTACAACCTTCTGCGCCTCAGTGAAACGTTTGAGCAGCTGGTTTATTTCCTGTACACTGGTCCCGCTGCCCTTGGCAATGCGCAAGCGGCGGCTGCCATTGATAATGGCATGATTTGCCCTTTCAGCCGGTGTCATCGAACGGATAATCGCCTCAATACGGCCCAGTTCCTTTTCGCTTGGCTGGGCCCCCTGCATTTGCTTCATCATTTTGCCCATGCCGGGAATCATCCCCATGATTGACTCCAGAGAGCCCATCTTTTTGAACTGCTGCAACTGGGCGAGAAAATCTTCCAGGTCAAACTGGTTCTTTTTAAGCTTTTGCTGGAGCCGTGCCGTTTCCTTTTCGTCAAAGACCGACTGGGCCTTTTCAACCAGGGTGAGTACGTCTCCCATGCCCAGAATGCGGGAAACCAGACGGTCGGCGTGGAATACTTCCAGTGCATCCAGCTTTTCGCCCAGACCTGCGAATTTTACCGGCTTGCCGGTGACAGCCTTGATGGAAAGCGCCGCGCCACCCTTGGCATCGCCATCAAGCTTGGTCAAGACCACGCCGGTGATGCCAAGCCGTTCGTTGAAGCCGCTGGCTACATTGACCGCTTCCTGGCCGGTCATGGCGTCAGCAACGAACAGGATTTCCTGAGGCCTTACGGCGGCGGAGATCTCGCACAGTTCGTTCATCAGATAGTCGTCAATCTGATGCCGACCGGCGGTGTCCAGAATCACGGTGTCATAGCCGTTCAGTTCGGCAAATCTCACGGCCGCGCAGCATATATCAACCGGCTTCTGGTCGGCCGAGGAGTTGAAAACCTCGATGCCCAGCTGCTTGCCCAAGATCTTTAACTGCTCAATGGCTGCTGGTCTGTATATGTCGGCAGGCACCAGTAATGGTCTGCGCTTTAATCCCTTTAGGTGTCTGCCCAGCTTGCCGCATGTGGTTGTTTTTCCGGCACCCTGCAAGCCGACCATCATCAGTGATACAGGTGGCTTGACAGCCAGATTCAGGCTGTTGTCCTCGTGACCTCCCATGAGCGAAATCAGCTCATCATGGACGATCTTTACGACCTGCTGGCCGGGTGACAGGCTCTGCAGCACTTCTGTGCCGACAGCCTTGACACGGACGTTTTCGACAAAATCCTTGACCACCTTGAAGTTGACATCGGCTTCAAGCAGGGCAAGGCGCACTTCACGCAGTGCCTCCTTGATATTGTCCTCGGTCATTACGCCCTGACCGCGGAGCTTCTTGAAGGCCGACTCCAGTTTTTCCGAAAGGCTGTCAAACATACTTATATCAAGGTCTCGTGCGAGTACATAGATTATAAAGAGGGTTACTATAGAGTAAGCATCCGGAAACTGTCAAGAAATATTTGATTTATGGTCCTTGGCCTGGGTTGCCCCTGCTGTGTTGGGCGGGGTTGTGTCAATCCGATCTACTTCTCGTATGGCTCAATCAAATTGACAAGCTCGTCCGGAATTAATTACTATGGCTGAAGCTCGTGTCCTTAAGCAATCGCAATAGATTTTTTAGAAGTATGCGCGGGGAACCGGCGTCTGTCTGGGGAGAACATGAAAAAGCGTGCGCGGATGCGCTATCCAAAGCCATTGTCGGATATCTACCAGGAGGCCCTTGCCGGTCTTGGCCTGGAGTCTCGTTTGCGCGAGTCAGAGATCTGGCGGCTGTGGCGCGAGGTGGTTGGGTCGGCCATCGCGCAGCAGGCGCAACCAGTGCGCATTATCGATGGCGTGTTGACCGTGGCTGTGTCCAGCGGCCCCTGGATGCAGGAACTGACCTTCCTGAAGGGAATGCTAAAGGAAAAAATCAATAGTCGCCTCGGTAGCGATGTGGTCAAGGACATCGTGCTCAAATCAGGCCGGATCGCCGGAACACCGGATAGTCTTCCGGACAGGGGCCCGCGTAAAAAAGTGCTGACTGATCGGGAACAGGCCTTGATTGCGGAACAGACCGCTGCTATTGAAGATGAAGAAATTCGCGAGGCACTGGGGGCTCTGATGAAGGCCAGCCTGGAATGCCGGCGATAAGCTTGAACCGAAGGTAAACTGATCTTGTTAAAGGAGAACTGATGGAATCGTCTGAAATTATCATGAACCTCTGGTGCATCTATGATCAGCAGGACGAGGTGATCTACGGGGTGGCCGGTCGGACTTACTATGCCTCCGGCACTGATGAGGA
Source organism: Deltaproteobacteria bacterium (assembly GCA_035407085.1). Lineage (GTDB taxonomy): Bacteria > Desulfobacterota > Desulfuromonadia > Geobacterales > Pseudopelobacteraceae > JBGSQR01. The sequence continues at coordinate 10,490 of DAONZY010000064.1, forward strand.
AAAAACCGCCCTGCTCAAACAGCTGGCCCTGACAGACTTCATGCTGGCCACACGCATGCCTGTGCCGGAAAGTTTCAGCGTCGAAGTGGATGGTGAACTGACCACCGGACTTTGCCCGCTGTCCGAGCTGCACAACTCTTCAACGACACTGTTCAAGGAGTTGATCAACGAGCTGCAGTATGAACTGGTGCTGCGCCACAATGTCAACATTGCCGGCAATACCCCGGATGATGCTATCAAGATACCCGATAATCCTCTGTTTCTGGTCTCTGCGCTGGTTGAGGATGAGGATGGCAAGATCTCGGCCTTGATGGTGGAATAAGAAACTTTCAGAGTAGAAAATGCTTTTGATTGGGTTGACAAGTGTAAATGCTGTCACATAATTAAAAAAGTGTTTTACCAAACCAGGAGGAGAAAGCTATGAAAAGAAAACTCGTAATGGCTCTGGCATGTATGATGTTGACGGCTTTTAGTGTTGCCTCGGTTTCTGCGGCCGAGACAACAAAGCAGAAATGGGTCAAGAAGAAAAAACAACAGGCCGACCGTGAAGCGGAGAGGATTTCCGACGACCACAAGGGTACGGTTGGCAGTGCAAAGGAAAAGAAGCAAAAGGCTGACGAATATAAAAAGAAGAAGTACAAGGAAATTGATGATACCGCCAAGCAGCTTGGCGAAGGCAAGAAAAAGAGGTAGCGGCATAACCTCAATACCTGTAGTAATATTTATTAGCCCCGGTTCTGTCAGAATCCGGGGCTTTTTTTGTCAGCTTGTCCCCTGTATGTGAATCCAAACACTGTCGTGAGACGGAGAAGCCACGTACTAGCCGAAGGCAAGGGCGTCTCTGTGAGGAGGGGTCTGGAGGAAGCCGGAGCGCAAAACTGTGAGCCGACGAACAGAAACAGCATACAAGTGTATTGGCTCAGCGTGAATAGGACTTTTGGTTCGTTTGTGATAAACCATCACGAACGGAGGAAAGTCCATGCGAAAAAAACGGCACAATTGTCAATCGGCGTTGAAAATTGACCCACCATAGGCGTCCAAAATTGACCCACCCCAGTTAGTAGTTTTCAGTTATTAATCCTTGTTCTGATTCTCCAGCTTTCGTTTCCGGTTTCGATGATTTCGCAGTGATGTGTCACCCTGTCCAGCAGGGCCGTTGTCATCTTACTGTCACCGAACACCTGCGGCCATTCACCAAAGGTCAGGTTGGTGGTTATGATCAGCGACGTCCTCTCGTAGAGCCTCGAGATCAGGTGGAACAGGAGCTGGCCACCATTTTTGGAGAACGGCAGATAGCCCAGTTCATCAAGGACAACAAGATCATGTCTTGCCATGTGTTCCGCCAGCTTACCGCCCCTGTTGTCTAGTTTTTCCTGTTCAGGTTGGTTTACCAGATCAAGCACATTGAAAAACCTGGCTTTCTTGCCGTTTCTGATGTTCTGCCTGGCAATTGCAATGGCAAGGTGCGTCTTGCCGGTACCGGTGCCGCCCACCATGATGACATTGGTATGATCTGAGAGAAAGCCGCCCTCGTGGATGTGCCTTACCTGCATCTCGTTGACAGGTGATGCCGTAAAGTCGAACCGGTCGAGATCCTTATCCACCGGGAACTTTGCCAGACTCATCCGGTAACGGATACTTCTGACTTTACGCTCCGCCAGCTCTGCTTCCAGAAGATCACACAGGATCTTGTCCGGTGTTGCCCGGCTTTTGATACCGGCCGCCAGTATCTCGTCAAAGGTAGCTTTCATGCCGTATAGACCAAGGGTTCCGATTGCCTCCATCAGCCGGTCACGCAGTACCATATGCAACCCCCTTCAAAAGGCTGTCATAGCGGTAACAATCCACCAGTGGGATCAGTTTCAGAAGCGGCAGTTGCGCTGATGTTTGCAAAGGTTCCGGCTGTAGCTCATCATGTGTTCTGGACAGGATAGTGAGAACCACATCGCTGCTGACGGTCTTGTCTGCAATTGCCTGTGCGCAGGCAATTGCTACAGACTCCAGACCATAACGACTGACGACCGACAGAATGCTTACGAACTGCCGGTCGCCATCTGGTCGTGCCTCCAGCATGTTTCTAAGGGTGGTGATTGATTCCGGTAGTTCCCACTGCTTGAATGGGGCGCCGTTGCGTAATGCTCCCGGCTTCATTTCCAGTACGGCCAAATAATGCCAAGGATCGTAAATGACCTTGTCACGGCCAAGATTGCGTTGGTGAACACCTACTACGGTGTTGTTCAATACCATGATGATTCTGTTGGCGTATGCCCGCACTGAGACCGTTTTGCCGGCAGCCATGGCATTAACGCTGTAGCGGTTACGATCGAAACTGATCAGCAGTTGCGGTGAAACACGGGCTACGCTTTCCTGGTAGCCGTCAAACGGTGATGCCGGAAGTGCCATGAGCTTGTTCTTCTCTTCGGCAAAGACCTGATCAACGGTTTTATCTTTAAACTCAGGATGCTTTGCTGTGGCGGCATGGTTGCGGCATTCGCCTTCCAGCCATTCGTTCAGTTCTTCAAGGGAGGCAAAACGTCTACGTTTTGCAAAGAAACGGTTTCTGACCAAACCGACCTGGTTCTCTACCTGACCTTTCTCCCAACCGGCGGCAGGTGTGCAGGCAACCAGATCAAACAGGTAATGGGACGCCATGTTCTGGAACCGGCGGTTGAATACTCTGTCCTTGCCTATTAGTACCTTGGTGACGACTGTCTTCAGGTTGTCGTATATGCCTCGTCTGCATATGCCGCCAAAGAACTCAAAGGCACGGATATGGGCATCAAGTACCATCTCCAGGGTCTCACGGGTATAGGCGATACAGAACGGTTTGCGGCTGTGGCACAGGCGGAACTGGGCGATCTTTACTTCAACCTGGGTACCACCCAGCATCACCTGTTCATAACTCCAGTCAAATTGGAAAGCGTCACCTGGATCATACTCAAGAGGGACGTAGGCTTTGGTTAAAGCTGTTTCGTCTGCTTTCTTGCGGATACCAACATGACGCCGGACAGCATCGTAGCCGCCTTCGTATCCTTCACGCTGTAGTTGTTCAAATAACAATTGGGCACTGCGGCGGTGACGAACCGGCTTACCGGCATCTTCCTGCAACAACTCAGACAGACGGTCAATAAAGGAGCCGAGCTTGGGATGAGGCTGCTCGTTCCGAATGTACTTCTGGTCGGTTATGCCACTGCGGATGATGCTTCTGACGGTATTGCGGGAAAGGTTGAAGTCGCGGGTTATCTCACGAATTCCCTTGCCGTCTCTAAAATGGGCCTGACGGACTTTACGGATGGTCTCCACGTTCAGCATCTCCTTTGAATACTCCTCTCTCTGATAGATTCTGAGAGTATGGAGCAGGGTGCTGAGGTGGGTCAATTTTGGACGCCGATTTGGCCTAAAAGTGGGTCATTATTGCACGCCGATTCACAAGTAGAAGAGGAACCTCCCAAACATCGGCTGAAGAAACCGGAAACAGGCAGATATCACGTTGTGAGACTTATTCGCAGTGACCTGAAACAGAATATCTTCGGAGAATGCTTCTCAGTTCCGCCGGAGACTGCGCTTGAATACGTGGTGGCTACTATCGATGTCAAAGAGCAGAAAATGAAACTCTTCCTGGACAAAAAACAGATCGAGGAATTCGATTACAAACTACGTTGAAATCAGTTGAGTGTTAGCGATGTCGTGGCACCAAAAAGTGTTATCGATGTCTTGGCACTCAACA
>DAONZY010000065.1:0-13772 GCA_035407085.1 Deltaproteobacteria bacterium
GGAATCGTGGTCGCCTTCAGCACGGAACTTCGGTCGGATTCATCGGAATACGCAGCTGATGATGTTAGATAATTCTATGTTTGTTACAGTGCTTTCTTCTATTTCAGCATCTTCGATATCTGATACTTGCAGGCCCCAATCGGTTAGTTCATTGTCAAACAATTCAATTAATACTTTATTGTTCTCCTCAAGGTACTGCTCGACACTTGGCGCCTCTACTTGCAGACCAAGCTCTTTAAACAGGTCAGGAATACTCTTGAGTAAAGATATGTGATTTATACTCTTTACTGGATTTTTGAAATCATCATCATTGGAAACAATGAAGACCGGTGTTTCTTTTGAAGCTTCAGCCTTCAAGCATTCGAATATGAAGGCGTCAGGAAACTGGTCCTTCTTCCCTTCTCCAGTAAAAAAGCCATTTCCGTTGGAGTAGTCTGCAAATACAGTGGATGGTTTTACATTATCGATGGAAAGATACTTCGAATCGAGATCATTAAACATTTTGATGACCTGATCGGAATATTTTTTTGAAATTGTTTCCTTGAGGGCCGACTTATTTATTTCGGGGAGAGTGCTCTGAAGGTGCTCTTTCGCAAGTTTTCTGAAGTGTGGGCGGCCTGCTTCCTTGATAACTTCATAGTCATTTTCAGTGTGCTTTTTCGTAACTTCACAAACCGTGAGATCTGTCGTAAGAACGCTAATAAACCCTGCATTAACGAGATCAGCAACGCGCTCCATAATTGGTCCGCCTGGAGGCTTTCCTGTTTGAATAACGACGTTAGCGTCCAAAAACACCTTTGTTTTCTTGCTGGGCATTTGTTTTTCCTCGTGGGTTTTCTTGTTAAGTCTTACAACTTGTTAATCACTAACCCAGGCCATCCTCCCATTTTGGAATGTTGGCCGGAATATGTGGTTTAACTGGCTAATAAATCTATTGTTTTGCGTAGTACAGATAACCTACTTTTTCGTCTTTTTCAGCCACTCCATCCGTTCCAGGATATTCTTTTCGTACCCATGTCCCTTAGGCTCATAAAACTTCCGTCCCGCCAGTTTTTCCGGCAGGCACTCCTGCCCGGAGAACCCCTTTTCCGTGTCGTGGTCGTACTGGTATCCTTTATTGTAGCCCAGTTCCTTCATCAGCTTTGTGGGGGCGTTGCGGATGTGCATCGGCACCGGCAGGGCGCCGCTTTTGCGCACCTCGGCCAGCGCTTCGTTGATGCCCATGTAGGAGGCGTTTGATTTTGGGGCGGTGGCCAGGTAGGTGACCGCCTGCCCCATGATGATGCGCCCTTCGGGCATGCCGACCATCTGGAAGGCCTGCATGGCCGATACAACGATCTGCAAGGCGCGCGGGTCGGCGTTACCGATATCCTCGGAGGCCAGGATAATCATGCGGCGCAGGATGAACATGGGGTCTTCACCGGCCTCGATCATGCGGGCCAGCCAGTACAAGGCCGCGTCCGGGTTGCTGGCGCGCATGGACTTGATGAAGGCGGAGATGACGTTGTAGTGTTCTTCGCCCCCCTTGTCGTAGAGCAGTGCCTTTTTCTGCAGAGCTTCCTGCACGGTCTCCAGGGTGATCGAGATGCTTCGTGTCGGTTGACCGTGACCGTTGTCCGTTTCATTGCGGTCCCCGTTCTTCGCCTTTCTGTTTTTAACGGTCCCCGGTCCCCGGTCCACGGCCCACGATTCCGCGTCCCCAGTGCCCGGTCCCCTGTCCCCAGTCCCCGCCTCAAGCAGTCCTGCCGCCACTTCCAGCGTGTTGAGGGCGATGCGGGCATCGCCGCCGCAATGCTCGGCCAGAAACTCCAGCGCATCATCGTCGGCATCCAGTCCCAGTTTGCCCAGGCCGCGCTCTTGGTCTTGCAGGGCATTGCGCAGCAGTGACTTGATGGTGGCGGTATCCAGCTGGTTGAGGGTCAGTACCCGGCAGCGGGAGAGCAGGGGGGCGATGACTTCAAAGGAGGGGTTTTCGGTGGTGGCACCGATGATGGTGACCACGCCTTTTTCCACGTAAGGGAGGAAGGCATCCTGCTGCGATTTGTTGAAACGGTGGATTTCATCTACAAACAGGATGGTGCGCTGGCCGTGTGCGGCAAAGCCTTCCGCTTCCTTGAAGATCTCGCGGATTTCCTTGATGCCGGACAGGATGGCCGAAAAGAAGATGAAGTGCGACCGGGTTTCATTGGCAATCACGTGGGCCAGGGTGGTTTTTCCACAGCCGGGCGGCCCCCAGAAGATCAGTGAAGAGAGGTTGTCATTGGCGATCATCCGCTCCAGGATGCGCCCCTGTGCCAGCAGGTGCTCCTGTCCGGTGAATTCGGCCAGCGTGCGCGGGCGCATGCGCTCGGCCAGCGGTGCCTGGGGCGAGGGGCTGTTATGTGAATCTCCGGTGGGTGCGTCCCAAAGGCCGGGTGCTTGCATGGGACGACCTTTCATGGGGTGTGCTGTATGTGGTGTTCTACCTGCACTGGTTTCACATCCCATATCTCGCGGGCATATTCGGCGATGGTGCGGTCGCTGGAAAATTTGCCCATGCCGGCCGAGTTAAGGATCGACTTGCGGGTCCATTCATACGGCTGCAGGTAGAGCCGGTCCACCTCTTCCTGACATTCGATATAGGAGGCGTAGTCGGCCAACAGCATGTAGTTGTCGTTGTTCATCAGGGTGTCGATGATCGGTCTGAACAGGTCCGGGTCACCGGGGGCGAAGGTGCCGTTGTTGATCATGTCGATGGCCTGCTTCAGTTCGGGGTTGCGGTAATAGTAGTCCCTGGGCTGGTAGCCGGCGTGTTTCAGGCTGGAGACCTGCTCGGCGTTCATGCCGAAGATGAAGATGTTCTCCCGGCCCACCTCTTCCATGATCTCGATGTTGGCGCCGTCCAGCGTGCCGATGGTCAGGGCGCCGTTCAGGGCGTATTTCATGTTGCCGGTGCCGGAGGCCTCGGTGCCGGCGGTGGAGATCTGCTCGGACAGGTCGGCGGCCGGAAAGATCATCTCGGCCAGCGATACGCTGTAATTGGGCAGGAATACGACCTTGAGCATCTGTTTTACGGCCGGGTCGTTGTTGATCAGCGAAGCCACGGCGTTGATCAGGCGGATAATCAGCTTGGCCATGTAGTATGAAGGCGCCGCCTTGCCGCTGAAGATGACCGTGCGCGGCGCCATGTGGGCGGACGGATTGGCCTTGAGGCGGTTGTAGCGCGTGATCACATGCAGCACGTTCAATAACTGGCGCTTGTATTCGTGGATGCGCTTGGTCTGGCAGTCGAACATGCTGTCGGGCGACACCTCCACACCGGTCAGCTTGAATATGTGCTCGGCCAGACGGTGCTTGTTGGCATGTTTGACCTCGAGCCACTGCTGCTGGAACTGGCGGTCATCGGCCAGCGGCCTCAGGTTCTTCAGTTCGTCCAGTCTGGTTACCCAGCCGTCGCCGATGTTGGAGGAGATCAGATCGGACAGCCAGCGGTTGGCATATTTGAGCCAGCGCCGCTGGGTGATGCCGTTGGTCTTGTTGTTGAATTTTTCCGGCCACAGTTCGTAAAAGTCGCGGAACAGGTCGTTTTTGAGTATCTCGCTGTGCAGCGCCGAGACGCCGTTGACCGAATGGCTGCCGATGATGGCCAGATAGGCCATGCGGATATGCCTTTCGCCGTCTTCGCTGACGATCGACATGCGCCGGAATCTGTCCGTGTCGCCTGGGAAACGGGCTGCCACCTCTTTGAGGAAGTATTCGTTGATCTGGTAGATGATGACCAGGTGTCGCGGCAGGATGGTTTCCATCATCCTGACCGGCCATTTTTCCAAGGCTTCCGGCAGGATGGTGTGGTTGGTATAGGCAAAGACCTGCCGGGATGTTTCCCAGGCGTCATTCCAGGCCATCCGCTTGTCATCCAGCAGGATGCGCATCAGTTCCGGGATGGCCAGGGTGGGGTGGGTGTCGTTCAACTGGATGGCGACCTCTTCCGGCAGTTTGCTGTAGTCGTCATGGTGCTTGGCAAAGCGGTAGAAGATGTCCTGGACCGTGGCCGAGGAGAGGAAGTATTCCTGGCGCAGTCGCAGCTCCTTGCCTTCCAGCATGTGGTCGGCCGGATAGAGTACCTTGGAGATGTTCTCGGTCTTCATCTTGGATTCAACGGCGCCCACGTAGTTGCCCTGGTTGAAGGACATCAGCTCGAAATCGCGGGAGGATTTGGCGGTCCAAAGGCGCATGGTGTTGACCGTCTGGTTGCCGTAGCCCGGAATGGGGACATCATAGGCCATGGCCATGACGTCGGCGGTATCCACCCAGGAATAACACTTTTCACCGCGTTCGCCGATGTATTCGACCACGTGTCCCTGGTAGCGGACCTTGTGCAGATGCTCCTGGCGGCTGAACTCCCAGGGGTTGCCGTAGCGCAGCCAGTTGTCCGGCGATTCGTGCTGGCTGCCGTCCACAATGCTCTGGTAGAACATGCCGTATTCATAACGGATGCCGTAACCGTAAGCGGGCAGCGACATGGTGGCCATGGAGTCTAGAAAGCAGGCTGCCAGACGTCCCAGGCCGCCATTGCCCAATCCGGCGTCCCACTCGGCATCCTGCAGTTCATCAATGTCCACCCCCATCTCCTTGAGGGCGCTTTGCCATTCCTCCATCAGCCCCAGATTGACCATGCTGTTGCCCAGGGTGCGTCCCATCAGGAATTCCATGGAGATGTAGTAAACCCGTTTGGAGTCGTTTCGGTAATAGGACTGCTGGGTGTCCAGCCAGCGCTCGGCCAGCATGTCGCGCACGGCATAGGACAGCGCCAGGTACAGGTCGGCCTTGGTGGCCGAGAATTTGTCCTTGACGGTGGTGTAATGCAGATGGCGCAGAAATGATCGCTGCAGATCGTTGTGGGTGGGTTTGGTGTCGGTTGCGGTGATGCGGTCCGGTGTGCTCATGTGTCCCCCTCGTCTGGTAAACTGGCGTGGAACAGAAATTTATACGCAAAATTATATGTATTGAAGCTTGAATGCAAAGGATTTGTAATGCCGACGTTACGGACTCAGGAATTATACCTTAAGCCGGTCAATCGCCAAGCATGCGGGCAAAAAAGTCTGCCGCCATATCTGCGGTGCCGTCTTGTCCTGTCGGACAGCCTTCGAGCGGGGCCGAAAGCAGGTGCTCCGGGATTTCACTCAAAAACCTGCTGGGCAGGCGCTCCTCTGTAACGCCGTACTTTTTGCGGGTCAGGCAGCGCGAGATGGTCAGGTGCCTTCTGGCCCGGGTGATGCCCACATAGCAGAGGCGGCGTTCTTCAGCCACGGTCGGGTCTTCCTCGATGGAGCGGCGGTGGGGCAGGATGTCCTCTTCCATGCCGACCAGATAGACGTGTTCGAATTCCAGCCCCTTGCTGGAGTGCAGCGACATCAGTGTGACGGCATTCTTGCCGTGCTCCTTGTTGTCATCGCTTGGGCGGTCATCATCCATCAGCGAAATGCGCTCCAGGAATCCGGACAGGGAGCCGTGCCGGTTCTGTTCCTCATAGACGGCCAGCGAGTTGACCACCTGTTCGATGTTCTCGATGCGTTTGCGGGCCTGGGCAGCATCGTTCAGTGTGCGGTAGAGTTCGTCCTCGATGCGCAGCCGGTTGAAGAGCCGGTTGACCTGGGCGCCCATGTCGTGCCGGCTGAATCCTGCAATGATCTCACCCATCATGGTGTGGAAGGCGCAGACCGCCTTTTTTGATGATTCGGAGATGCCGCTGATCTCCCTGACCCTGCCCAGGGCTTCGAAGAGCGGGATGTTGTGTTCCATGGACCATTGGTTGAGTTGAACCAGCGTGCCGTCGCCGATGCCCCGGCGGGGAAAGTTGATGATGCGCAGCAGCGAGGCTTCGTCATGGGGGTTGTCGATCACCTTCAGGTAGGCGATGGCGTCCTTGACCTCCTTGCGTTCATAAAACTGCTGGCCGCCGATGACCACATAGGGGATGCGCTCCGCGCGCAGTTTTTCTTCGAATGGCCGGCTTAGTGCGTTGGAGCGGTACAGGATGGCCATGTCCGACCAGAGCAGTTTGTCCCGGTACTGTTCCATCATCATCCCTTCAACCACCATGCCCGCTTCCTGCCCCTCATCCGCAGCAACGATCAGGTCGATCTCGCGGCCATCGCCGTTTGCAGACCAGAGCGCTTTTTCGCTGCGCACCGTGTTGTTCCTGATTACGCTGTTGGCGGCATTGAGGATGTTGCTGGTGGAGCGGTAGTTCTGTTCCAGCTTGATCACCTTGCAGCCATGGTAGTCGTGCTCGAAGTTGAGGATGTTCTGCACCTCGGCCCCACGCCACCCGTAGATGGACTGGTCGTCATCGCCGACCACGCAGAGGTTGCCGTGTTTTTTCGCCAAAAGCGAGATCAGCAGATATTGGGAGGCGTTGGTGTCCTGGTATTCATCCACCATGATGTAGCGGAATCTTTCCTGCCAATGGCCAAGTATGGCAGGGGTGGACTGCAGCAGCCGTACCGAGAGCATGATGATGTCGTCGAAGTCAATGGCGTTATAGCCCTTGAGCAGTTCCTGGTAGCGGGGATAAACGGCAGCGGTGGCCAGTTCCAGCCGGTCGTTGCTGGTGGGCTTGAACTCTGCCGGGCCGATCAGCCTGTTTTTAGCGCCGGAGATGCGCCACAGGATCGAATCCGGGTCGCACTGCTTTGGATCGATGTCGCGTTCGCGCATGGCCTGTCGCACCACGCCGGCCTGGTCTGAAGACGAGTAGATGGAAAAGTTGGGTTTGAAGCCCAGCGCCCGGATATCGCGGCGCAGGATGCGCACGCCCAGTGAGTGGAAGGTGGAGACGACAATCCCCTCCGAGAGCTTGCCGGTCATGGATGTGACCCGCTCCTTCATCTCTTTGGCGGCCTTGTTGGTGAAGGTTACGGCCAGGATATTCTCTGCCGGAACGCGCATATCTTTGATCAGATGGGCGATGCGGGTTGTGATGACCTGTGTCTTGCCGGAACCGGCGCCGGCCAGAATCAGCAAGGCGCCTTCGGTTTGGTTGACCGCCTGCTGCTGCTGGGGATTGAGTTTTTTCATAGGTGGAAAGGTTTAGCATAACGGTGTAACTGATTGCAATTATCTTGCATGCTTGGAGTGCTGGGTTGTGCGTTGGCGACATTATCCAGCAGGATTGTGAGATTGTTCTTGTTATGATTGTATTTTTTCGGAATGTGCCTCGCAATTGAGTCGGTCATGACCACCCGTTCAAGGGGGGGCATGACCGAGGAATGTGTGTTTATGGGTCTCTACTCACACCTTGAACCGCTTGACCAGATCCTGCAGATCCACGGATAGGTGCGAAAGGCTGGAGGCTGCCTTAGAAATGTCCAGGGCCCCCTTGGCGCTCATATCGACAACATCAGATATCTGCTGGATGTTGTTGGATATCTCGCGCGTCGTGGCGGTTTGCTCTTCGGCAGCTGTAGCAATCTGGCTGATCTGGGCGGTGACCTCGTTGATCTTTTCCAGAATTTCCTCCAGGGCCTGACCGGATCTGGATGCTTCGGTGGTGCCCTGTTCCACCTCGCTGACCCCTTCTTCCATTGATGTTACCGCCAGCCGGGTTTCGGTCTGGATGTTCTTGATCATCTCGCCGATCTCGCGGGTGGCCTTGGATGTCCTTTCGGCCAGTGCCCGGACTTCATCGGCCACCACGGCAAAACCGCGTCCCTGCTCACCGGCGCGGGCGGCCTCGATGGCGGCATTCAACGCCAGCAGGTTGGTTTGGTCGGCGATATCTTCAATGGTGGCCACAATCTCACCGATCTGGTCGGAGCGGGTGCCCAGCTGTTCCACAACCGACGCGGAACTGCGCACCTTTTCGGCAATGCGGGTCATGCCGTCCACGGTCTTTTTGACAATCTCGGCGCCGGTGTGGGCGGTTTTACTGGCCTGTCCGGAACTTTCCGCGGCGCGGTGGCAGTTGCTGGCGATATCCATGCTGGTGGCGGACATCTCTTCGCTGGCGGTTGCCACGGTGCTGGCCTGACTGACCACCTGGTTGGATGAGCTGGCCATATGGTCGGCGTTGCTGTTCAGTTCTACCGATGCCGAGGCAACACTGTCCGAGCTTTTGCTGACCCGATCCATGACATCCCTCAGCTGTACGACCATCTGGCGCATGGATTCGTATACGCCGCCTTTGTTCGCTTCAAAGTGGTAGGTCAGGTCGCCGCCGGCCACCTGTTTGGCGATTTCACCCAGGTGCTCCGGTTCGGCGCCGATGTGACTGAGCAACTTTTTGGTGACAACAATCGAGATGCCCGATATCAGCACAATCAGTGCAATGGTCGCTCCGATCATCATGTAGATGCCGTTTTTGAGGGTTTTCATGCTGTCGTTGGCTGCCTTTTTAACCATGGCATCCAGATCGTCCACATAATTGCCGGTGCCGACCACCCAGCCGAATGGCTTGAACAGCAGGGAATAGCCGCGTTTGGGCGAAGGTTCGGTCTGCCCGGCCTTGGGGAACCAGTAATTAGTGAAACCGCCGCCTGGCTGCATGCCTTTCTCGATGATTTCCTTGATCAGTTTCTTGCCCTTCTTGTCCTCCAGGTTGATCCTGCTCTTGCCTTCGGCCGGGCCGCCCAGCAGCACCACATTTACGCCGTCGGTGGTGTAAGCCCAGAAATAGCCGTCCTTGCCGGCATAGCACAGCTCCCTAAGCAGGTCAGCCCCGAGTTTTTTTGGCCTCTTCCAGGCTGATTTCGCCTTTCTGGTGGCGGTCATGGATGCGCTGCAGCATGCTGGTGGCAGTTTCCACCTGCGTTTTTGCCTGGCTGTCAAAATCGCTGTAAAGGGACTTCTTGTAAAGTTCGATGAAACTGTGGTACGAGCCGACATACAGTTTCAACGCAATGGCGTTGGTGATGATGGCCAGGCCGATGCTGCTGACAAGCACCATGATAAGAATCTTTGTGCCGAAGCCCAGTTTGTTGTCGTGACTTGACACGACCATTCCCCTTTGAATATTGATTTTGATGGGCAGTTGATAAAAAGGTGTTATGAAATCAAGCTTAGAACTACTTTATCGCTTGTCTATACGGGCAGTTTGAATATTTAAACTGAGGACTTGAATGGCAGGAGAATCATGCTTGACCTGGGATGGTGGTGGTGCTATTGTTTCAAAAATTAATCTACCTTTTAATTTAGTCCGAGAGGCTAGCAAAGGTGTCACAAATGACGATTCATCTTTCAAACATATCAAAGAGCCTTTCCACATTTTGTGGCAAGGCTCTTTTTTTGTGCCCGGAGGAAAATGAGTTATGGCGGACGAAAAGACGGTAATTCTGGATACTGCGGGGGTCAGGCGCTCCCTGACCAGGATTTCACATGAAATGCTTGAACGCAACAAAGGGGTGGACGGGCTGGTGCTGATCGGTATCCGCACCGGTGGCGCCCATCTGGCGGTTGAGCTATCTGCAAGCATTGAACAGATCGAGTCGGCCAAGGTGCCGGTGGGGACGATCGACGTCACCCTTTACCGTGACGACGTCAGCAGCATGGCTCCGCACCAGAAGGTGGGCAAGACCGCCATCCCCTTTTCTCTGGAAGGCAAGAAGGTGGTGCTGGTTGACGACGTGCTGTTCACTGGGCGCACCATCAGGGCCGCCATGGATGCGCTGATGGATCATGGGCGCCCCCAATGCATCCAGCTGGCTGTGCTGATTGACCGCGGACACCGTGAACTGCCTATCCGCGCCGACTTTGTCGGACGCAACGTGCCGACCAGTCTCAAAGAAAAGGTGAAGGTGTTTTTTGACGAGGCCAACAAGGCCACGGAAGTCATTTTGCAGAAATAGGCGGAGGAATCATGTCCAGTTTCAGGCATAAGGATATAATTGGTTTGCAACATCTCACCAATGAGGAGATAGAGCTTCTGCTCTCCACGGCGGAGGGCATGCGCGATATAAACAGCCGCGAAATCAAGAAGGTGCCAACCCTGCGCGGCAAGACGATAATCAATCTGTTTTACGAGGCTTCGACCCGCACGCGCACATCGTTCGAGATCGCTGCCAAAAGGCTTTCGGCGGATACCATCAATATCTCGCCCTCCACCAGCTCGGCCACCAAGGGTGAAACCCTGGCCGATACCGCTTTGAATCTGCTGGCCATGAAGCCGGATATCATCGTCATGCGCCATGCGGTATCCGGTGCCCATGAATACCTGTCCAAAAAGGTCAGCTGCTCGGTGGTCAATGCCGGTGACGGCGCCCACGAGCATCCTTCCCAGGGGCTTCTGGATCTGCTGACCATCAAGGACAGCTTTGGCCGCCTGGATGGGCTCAAGGTGGCCATTGTGGGGGATATTACCCACAGCCGCGTGGCCCGTTCCGATATTTACGGCCTGACCAGGATGGGATCACATGTGTATCTGGCCGGTCCGCCGACCATGATGCCCCCCTGTGTGGAGCGGCTGGGTAATGTGACGGTCTGCGGCTCATTGAAAGAGGCGGTGCAGGATGCCGATGTGGTCATCATGCTGCGTATCCAGCAGGAACGTCAGGGCAAGACGCTGATCCCCAGTACCCGCGAGTATGCCCGCTATTTCGGACTCAATCCGGAGAACCTCAAACTGGCCAAACCAAACGCCATTGTGATGCATCCCGGTCCGATTAACCGAGGGGTGGAGATGTCCAGCTATGTGGCTGACGGTCAGCAGTCTCATGTGCTCAAACAGGTGGAGAACGGCGTGGCGGTGAGGATGTCGATGTTGTATCACGTCTGCGGCGGCGAACTCGAGTAATTGGGAACGCCCACTTTTGCGCAATCTCAGTGTCAGATTTCACGTTTCTCTTGTGCGGCGTAGCAGTCCCTCTCTCTATCTCTCCCCCAGAGGGGGAGAGTACTCATTCCCCTCTCCCTTTGGGAGAGGGATTGGGTGAGGGTGGCTACGCCTCCGCGAAAACGTTCATCTTCCTTGACCTTGCACAAAATTGAACGTTCTGGCACGTTTTCTTACTTATACGTGAGGTGATTCATGAATTTATTGATTAAAAACGGCAGGCTGATTGACCCGACCCAGGGGCTGGATGATACGCTTGATCTGCTGGTGGAAGACGGTCTGGTCAAGCAGATCGGCAAGTCCCTGAAAGCGCCGGCCGGTGCGGAGATAGTCGATGCCTCCGGAAAATATGTGGTGCCTGGCCTGGTGGATATGCATGTGCATCTGCGCGACCCCGGGCTGGAATATAAAGAGGATATCGTTAGCGGCACCAGGGCGGCGGCAGCCGGCGGATTTACCTCGGTGGCCTGTATGCCCAATACAAAACCGGTGATCGACAACAAGGCCGTGGCCGGCTATATCATCGACAAGGCCAAGGAGGCCGGTTTCTGTAATGTCTATCCGGTTGGTTCCATTACCGCCGGTGCGGCTGGCGAGCGCCTGGCCGAGATGGGGGAATTGAAAGAGGCCGGCTGCGTGGCGGTTTCCGATGACGGCAAGCCGGTTGTCAATGCGGAGTTGATGCGGCGCGCGCTGGAATATGCCCGCGGCATGGGCATGTTGGTTATCAGTCACGCTGAGGAGCTTTCGCTGGTGGGTGCCGGGGTGATGAACGAAGGCTACACCTCCACCGAGCTGGGACTGAAAGGGATTCCGAGGATTGCCGAGGATATCGCTACTGCCCGTGAAGTGATGATTGCGGAGTACACCGGTTCGCCCATCCATATCGCCCATGTTTCCACTGCCGGGAGTGTACGGATCATTGCCGAGGCCAAGGCGCGCGGCGTCCGGGTGACCTGTGAGACCGCCCCCCATTATTTTACCCTGACCGATGATGCTGTGCGCGGCTATGATACCAACGCCAAGATGAACCCGCCACTGCGTGAGGCCGCTGATGTGGCGGCCATTAAGCAAGGGCTGCAGGATGGCACCATCGACGCCATCGCCACGGACCATGCCCCGCATCATCTGGATGAGAAGGATGTGGAGTTCAACGAGGCGCTGAACGGCATTATCGGGCTGGAGACTTCACTGCCGCTTGCTCTCAAACTGGTGGAGGAAGGTGTGCTGACCATCGGCCAGCTTGTGGAGAAAATGTCCTGCCGGCCGGCAGAAATTCTGGGCATCGGGCGCGGCACGCTCAAGGCGGGCAGTGTTGCAGATATCACGGTGATTGACCCGCAGAAGGAGTGGGTGGTGCAGGCAGACAGTATCGTCAGCAAGTCCAGGAATACGCCTTTTCTCGGCTGGGAGCTGCGGGGTGCGGCAGTCTGTACTATTCTCAACGGGCGTGTTGTAACGGTTTAAGCAAACAATAACATCATTATGGAGCAATAAATTATGAAAGCAATTCTGGCGCTTGCCGACGGGCGCATATTCGGGGGTAGGTCATTCGGGGCAAGCGGTGAAGCAACCGGTGAAGTGGTGTTCAATACCGCCATGACTGGCTACCAGGAGGTGTTGACCGATCCGTCCTACAAGGGGCAGATGGTCACCATGACCTACACCCAGATCGGCAATACCGGCATCAATCCTGAGGACATCGAAAGCCGCGGCCTGTTTCTCTCCGGCTTTATCGTCAAGGAGTATCAGGACTGTTACTCCAACTGGCGCGCCACCAGAAGTCTGGACAGCTACCTGAAGGAGAACGGTGTGGTCGGCATACAGGGGATCGATACGCGCGCCCTGACCCGACACCTGCGTGACAAAGGCGCCCAGAACGGCATCATTTCCACGGTTGATCTTGACCATGCCAGCCTGGTGGCCAAGGCCAGGGCACTACCGAGCATGGCCGGTCTGGACCTGGCCAGCGGTGTCAGCTGTCAGAAGCCGTACCACTGGACCGAAGGTGTGTGGGATCTGGAAGGTGGCTATCCCCAGGTGGATCCGGCCAGCCTGAAGTACAAGGTTGTGGCCTACGACTTTGGCATCAAGTACAACATCCTGCGCTGCCTGATCGATGCCGGATGCGACGTGACGGTGGTGCCGGCCAGCTTCCCGGCGGAAGAGGTGCTGGCCATGAACCCGGACGGCATCTTCCTCAGCAACGGCCCTGGTGACCCGGAGCCGCTGGTTGACGTACAGGCCGAAATCCGCAAGTTTGTCGGTAAAAAGCCGATCTTTGGCATCTGTCTGGGGCATCAGCTGCTGGGCCTTGCCTTGGGCGGCAAGACCTTGAAACTGCCGTTCGGCAACCATGGCTCCAACCTTCCGGTCATGGATATGCAGACCCGCAAGGTGGAGATCACCTCGCAGAACCACGGTTTCGCCGTGGATCTGGATTCCTTGGGCAATGTTGCCTGCCTGGGACATGAAAACCTCAATGACCAGACCGTTGAAGGTATCCGCCACTGCGCGCTGCCGGTATTCTCGGTGCAGCACCACCCCGAGGCATCGCCCGGGCCGCATGATTCGCAGTATTTGTTTCAGAGATTCGTGGAGATGATGAAACTGCAAAAGGAAAAATAGAACGCGGATTTAACGGATTGAGCGGATAAAGTCGGATTTTTGGGCATATAGCAGTTATAAAGAATCTGTTTTAATCAGTCTAATCAGATTTGATCCGTGTTCCATTAAGGTTTTGATAATTGCATGAAGTACCTTGATCTTTTTGAATCCGGCGCATTGCTGGAACGTGTCAAGCAGGCCTACAGCAGGCTTGCCGCCTGCGACCTCTGCCCCCATGAGTGCGGTGTCAACCGCATCAGGGGTGAACACGGTGTATGCGGTGCGGCCCTGCAGCCCAGGATCGCCTCGGCCAATGTGCACAAGGGGGAGGAACCGCCCATATCAGGCACAAGCGGTT
>DAONZY010000066.1:0-13664 GCA_035407085.1 Deltaproteobacteria bacterium
GGCAGCCGGAGTGATGCCACGGGCGTTACACCAACGGAGCCAATGGTTGAGGTGGGACGTGTAGGTTTTGATCGTGTCTTCGCGTGGATCACCCAGGGCAACTTCACGTTCCAGCCAGTTGCGTACTGCGGCTTCAAGATCCGCTGGCAGGTTGTCCGGAATCTGGCTGGAGATCAGTGCCGAATGGGAGCCACCGGTCGGGATGATATCATTATTCATGCGGATGCTCCGATTCGATGCTGGTAAGTGAAGTGTGCGCTACGGCGCTGACAAACCCGTTGATGAAAGCCATGACTTCCCGAGGGGGGCCATGGTAGAGCGATACACTCGGCACCCGGTCTTGCCGAGGGCGTCGATATAGACGGTTGACGGTGAACCCGGTCCCGGTTCGCTCAATCTTCAGACCCGAGTCCCAGGATTTGAGCTGATTGTTGTTTGCTGAAATACACGCTTTGCTGAGAGCGCGTTCCGTGATCTTTGACAACCTGACCCCCCTTGTAATTTCCTGTCGAAGTGTGACGTAAAACCGGCCAGTCAGTTGGCCGTCTTTCTGGCTGGGTTACGGGGACAGTATATCTAATTGACAACAGCGACTCTTCGCACAACAAATAAGCCCAAAAGAAACCGGGGTAACCTAAACACAAAACCGGGAGCATCCCTAGTTTTCCTTCCCCACAAATAAAATGTCTATCCTAACATTCCCTGTCAGCACTCCAACATCTATTTCCTTCTCGCTGCCACAGCACCTCCAAAGCCGGTGTACCCTAGTGCCGGAGCGGCAATTCTAACTGGCCGGGCAGGCCGCCCCTGGTAGGACTGACCGGCATTTCCTGACATGTAAATCACGCTGCCCAAACCGGTATATCCCATTGCCGGGGCATTGATTGTTAGCGCTGTAGCCGTATCCGCAAACATGCATCCCAGGCAGACAGCGCATTTCACAATCAGGGAAAGGCCGGTTTTTTCGAGTGAATGTGACAAAATCTCCCCCTGCCTCTATTTGCCGGACGCGATGTTTCCCTTTGCAGAAGTGGCGTACGGATATCTGCTGTCTGCGCAATACCATCTGGTACTGTCATAGTTACAGTTTCCTGTATTTATGGCGGTTCTTGAACCTTTCGAGTTAACGGCGACCAGGTTGCACTGCCAGCGTTTAAACAGCTTTATATCGGTGTTCGCATTCAACCGGACATCAACGGTGAATGGCCCGCTTGTTACTTCCCTTCCCGCCGTTGTGACAACCGGCACAAACACCTTTTCCTTAACAAAAACATCAGGTACCCAACCGTCACCTTTATACAGAAAGCAAGCAAGCTGGATACTCTGCACGTCATCAGGAATACGCTTAACCGTGAGCGAAGGAAATTCAATGACGATATTCGGCAAGCTCGGCTGAGGGGCTGCAGCTGATGCTCGGTTAGCAAGGCCAGGCAGCAACAGCATGACAGTCGCCACCAGACAGATGCCAGACAGATGTTTCCTGATCAGGCTTGAAAAAAAGATGAAATGGCCATATTGTCTCCCGTCGCTTGCGATCAGTTCAGCAGTCTTTCCGGCTTCATCACATCCAGCAGTTTGATCAGTTCCGCCTTGGACAGCCCCCTGGTCTCTCCCATCTGACTGATGGTAAGCACCTTGCCGGACTTCTCGTACTTGATGGCAATCAGGCCAAATCCGGTTGCGTCGCTAAACAGTGCGGGCGCCCCCTTATAGGTGAACGCTTCCGGCTTCTTACGGTTGACAACCTGCTGGAAGCTTTTGAAGCTGGATATTTTGTTCAGATGCACCCCCAGCACCTCCCCTTTGGGGCTCATCCATCCGGCCATGAATACACCCGGATCGGTCTGCTCGACTCCACCATAGCTGTAGCCCGAAATCTTTACGCCCTTGGCCCACTTATCAAACTGGGCCTGCCCGGGACCGGCAGCAAAAGCGGCGCCTACAGTAACCAGCAGCATAAAACAGGCAGAAAAAAGAATGCGCTTCATTTGTGTTTCCTCCGGATTATTATAATTTTGCAAGCTGCTTTTATCACAGTGCCGTACTATCTTCAATCATCTTAATCATCTGACGGGAGTTCCAGGCAGAACCCCAGGTGCATTACATTTAACCGCCTGCCCGGAGATAATGACCTCTCGAAAATGATCCCCTGAAAATTCCCGTCTGCCTGCCCATACGCATTATCGGCACCACACTCCTTCTAAACCTCCCGCGCAGCCCTTTTGGCCTGTTTCTGCTCATACATCAGGCGATCGCCACGTTCCAGCAGTTCATCCAGCGTACAGGCCGCATGTGGGTCATACAGGGCAACACCATAACTCATGGCCAGCCTGAAAGGACGTCCGCTGTCAAGGTTGAAGGCATTGATGTTTTCCTGCAGGCGCTCGACAATATGCGCCTCGGTCTGCTGATTGGCCTCGACGGAGAGCGCGACGAATTCGTCCCCGCCGATGCGGGCGACGATGTCGGAAGCCCTGAAGGAACGCTTTATCACCGCTGCGGCATCACAGATGGCCCGATCACCCTCGCCGTGCCCCAGTGTGTCGTTGATGCGCTTCAATCCGTCCATGTCAATGAACACCAGCGCCAGAGCCCTGCCACTGCGGTCAGAGACCTTGATCTGCTGTCTGGCCAGAACCATGAAGCCACGCCGGTTAACCAGGCCGGTCAGTTCATCTGACAGCGACAATTCGCGCAACTGCTCTTCGGTTCGCTTGCGTTCGGTAATATCCTCTTTTACGGCAACATAATGGGTGACAATGCCATCGGCATCCGTTACCGGAGAGATGTAGGCCATCTCCCAGTACAGTTCGCCGTTCTTTTTCCGGTTGCAGAACTCGCCTGACCACTCCCTGCCGTCACGCAAGGCATCCCAGAGCGCTGCAAAGGTCTCAGGCGGCGTTTCAGCGGAACTGAGCACCCTGGGGTTTCTGCCGATCACCTCGTCTGACAAGTAGCCGGTCAGCTGTTCAAAGCGGGGATTCACGTAGGTGATGTTGGCGTCCTTATCCGTAATGACTACACAAACCGGGCTCTGCTCCACGGCCCGCGACAACTGGCGCAAGCGTTCTTCGGTCATCCATCTGGCTGTCACATCCTGCACAATGCCGATCGTCCGCAACAATCGGCCGTCAGCATCATAGAAATGTCGGCAGGACTCACTGATATGCTTGACACGGCCATCGGCAAAGTTGAAGCGGTGTATTACCCCGTTTGCGGGCATGCTGCGGGCGGCAGCGGCGTAGGTATCCTTGACGCGCTGTTTGTCCGCCGACGACATGATATTGAAAAAGGGGTCAAACTGCGTGGCAAATTTGTCCCGGTCAACCTCATAGATACTGTAGACCTGATCTGACCAGACCAGGGTTTCCCGTTCAAAATCAAGCTCCCAGTAACCGAGAAGGGCAATCTTCTGAATTTCGGCCAGCATTTCCTGATTTACTCGCAGCGCACTTACGGTCTCTGTTTCATCATTTGCTGTTTGACGGCATGAGGCCAGTCTACGGACCAACAAGC
Organism: Deltaproteobacteria bacterium; assembly: GCA_035407085.1. GTDB lineage: Bacteria > Desulfobacterota > Desulfuromonadia > Geobacterales > Pseudopelobacteraceae > JBGSQR01. Next base: position 3,517 of record DAONZY010000066.1, read on the forward strand.
AGCCTGCAATAAGGATTGCTACAGTCAGCAGGGCCCACAAGGGCTGGGCAGCGGGATACAAAAAGCCGCACAGGACGGTCAAGATGCCCGCCAGCAGATAGAGCAGAGCCAGTCGTTGAGGAGATATGTGTGTTGCGCATTTATTCATAGCATGGGTAATACATGAAAACCCCGGACAATTGAACTAATTTAATATCAATTGCACCTTTAGCGGGTATTCCGTATAATAATCAAATAGATAAACAGACAAATCCGCCATACACGGCAAGGCCATGAACACTATCGAAAACACATATGCCGGCAGTTTCAATGCTTATGACGCGCTCCGCGGACAGCTGCAGGCATCCCGGCCTGTCAGCGGCAACACGGGCAAGAACGGAGATGCAACTGCTGCCCCAAAAGCCCCGGCCTACGATAGCCGCCAGCAGGGCATCACATCCGACAGCAGCAGCCAGAAGGAATACCAGACCTACGGGCCTGACGGTCGCATCAGCAGCAAGCCGGACGCTGGCCAACCCCCAAAAGAGACATCCGCAAAGGTTCAAGGAAACGCTTCCAAGGACTCATCCGATCAAACAGAAGACCTGCAGGTGCAACAGGAGATTGCCCGCCTGAAACGCACCGAAGAGAAGGTCAAGGCACACGAGGCGGCCCACAAGTCGGCTGGCGGCGGCATTACCGGCCCGGTTTCCTACACATACACACGCGGCCCGGACGACCGCAGCTATGTCACCGGCGGGGAGGTGCCGATCACCGTTTCCACCGGGCATACACCGCAGGAAACCATCAACCGCATGCAGCAGGTGATCCGCGCCGCCATGGCTCCGGCTGACCCCTCGCCCCAGGACAGGGCTGTGGCGGCTCAGGCTTCCAATATCATGCAGCAGGCCCGCCAGGAGATGGGCAGCGCCACACTTACAAACAGTACAGAGACCGAGGATGTTTCAAGCGCAACAGGCATGAACACCCTACCGCAAGACAGCAGCAACGCGCCCCGCCCATACGCCGATCCTGGTGTCTATGCAGCCAGCGACTCCCGACCGATCGGCAGTTCCGTTTCCTTCTATGCCTGATTTCAGGCACATAATACTCTCAAAAGGCACATGCATTAAAAATATTGCTTACAGGACACAGCATGCATTAACCTGTGCCTGGCAATCTGGCCATGATCGTTCTTCAGACCACACGGCAATGCTTGCTGACAAATGAAACGCGTAACGAAAGGCCGCTGATGGCTACCCCCCGCACCGCGCTGATCTATTCGCCGATGTTCTGCAAGTACAGCTTTGGCGAGCACCATCCCTTCAACCTGCAGCGCTATCAGCTTGCCCATGATCTGATGCAGGAATACGGGCTGCTGTCACTGCCCAACATGGAAATACGCACCTGCCAGCCCGTGCCTGATGAGCAGGTGCTCCACATCCACTCCCGTGAATACGTTGACAGGCTCAAGGAATTCAGCCTTTCCGATGAACCCCGCGCTGATTTCATGTTCGGGCTTGGCGATGCCGACTGCCCCGTATTCAAAGGGCTTTACGATTGCGCCACCCTGGGCGCCGGCGCCACCCTTGAGGCTGCCCGGCTGGTCACCGAAGAAGGTTTCGACACGGCCTTCAACCTGGCCGGGGGATGGCACCATGCCCACCGCAGCAGGGCCTCCGGCTTCTCCTATCTCAACGATGCCGCCCTGGCCATCAACTGGCTGCAGGAACAGGGGCTGCGGATCGCCTATCTGGACATCGACGCACACCACTGCGACGGTGTTCAGGAATGCTTCTATGACAGCAACCAGGTGCTGACCATCTCCCTGCACGAGTGCGGCGTCTGCTTTTTCCCTGGCACCGGACTGTACACCGAAACCGGTGAAGGCAAAGGGTGCGGTTACTCCGTCAATGTGCCCCTGACAGCGCACACCGATGATGCCATCTATATGAAGGCCTTCGATGAGGTTGCTTTTCCTCTGATCGCCGCCTATGATCCGGATGTGCTCATTACCCAGATCGGAGCGGACACCTTTCGCACCGACCCATTGTCACAGCTTGAGATCACCACCCACAGCTACGGCTATATCATGCGCAAGATGAAATCCCTGCGCATCCCCTGGGTCGTGCTGGGGGGAGGCGGCTACGAACTCGTCAATACGGCCAGGGCCTGGACCATCGCCTGGGCGGTCATGAATGACGTCCGACTCGACCCGCGACTGCCACCCGGATTTGTCAAGCAGATCAGCGCAATGGGTTACCACAACCGCGCCCTGCTGGATGCCATGCACTGGGCCGCAGAAGATGAGCGCGGCCTTGCGCTTGATTATGCGGAACAAAGCATTGCCAGCATTCGGAATACCATTTTCCCTTGTATATTAGGTAACCATGCCAAAACTGCCCGGAAATAGCCGGCTGATCAGCGCCGCAGGTACACCGCTCGCATCCCTCTCGGAGATCAACTCCCTGCCCGATGACGAGAAAACCGCCATCTACGGTGGCCTGCTGCCACAGCGCCTGCGCCTGATGCTGGGGATTGATCCGCACAATCTGCGAAAGGCGATTCATGGCCAGCTGCTGCGGATCATCGCCCCACCGCGGTTGCCGCTGGTCAGAATCGAAGCACACCAGAGGCCGAATCAGCCGCCTGTCTTTTTTATGGAGCTGTCCGACACGCCTTTCCAGCAGATCGAGTTCGGTTTCTGCATCATCCGCGATCCTGCCGCCCCCTGCTTTCATGTCGATGTGGATACGGTCGGCAGGACAAACTGGTTTGCCACCAAAGGACGCAACATTCCGGAAGAGATCAGGGCGATGCGGGCCGGACTGTACCCGAACCAGACCTGCCATGGCTTGCGCATGTTCGGGGAGGTGCTGCCGTTGGTCGAAAGGCTGACCGATTCCCTGGGGATGGAGATGATGGTTGCTGATCTGTTGACATACTGCAATGCAATACGCTATGAGCATTATGGCTTCAGCTATTTAAACGGCATGCAACTGATGCTTCATATCAACCGCGAATTCCAGCCCGGCGGTATATTTTTTAACCGGCTGGACGGTTCATCGCCATTCAGAATGCCCGGCATGGAGCGTACCGTGCATGGCCGCAGCTGGGCCATCTATGACGGCATCATGGATGAACCCTGGAACAATGTTAAAATTTACAAGATGGTTGGTGAACATGCCGGGGAGAACACCTTCCCGGACAGGCAAAGGCTTGAAGAAGCCGCTTATCTGCATCAGGATCAGGCATAGCAGAAACGGCATCCGCACCGCTTCTCAACTGCAAGGGAGTTTCCATTATGTTCGGCTTCAGCACCAATGACTGGATCTTTATCGGTGTCATACTTGTCATTATTTTTATCTGCGTTGCCGTCAGCGACATGAAACGCAAGAAAGGAAACGACGAATGACCGCCATCAATAGTGTCAACATGAAAGAACTGTTTGCTTCCTGCAAGACAATCGCTGTTGTGGGCCTCTCAAACAATACCCAACGCCCCAGCTACGGTGTCTCGCAGTACCTTCAACGCTGCGGGTACCGGATCATTCCGGTTAATCCGTCAGAAACGGAGATCCTTGGTGAAAAATGCTATGCGGGCCTCAAGGATATACCCATCCCGGTGGATGTGGTCGATGTCTTCAGAAATCCGGACACGATAGGCCCGATCGTTAATGATGCCATCGCCATCGGCGCCCGATGCCTCTGGCTGCAGGAAGGTGTTGTCAATCAAGCGGCCGCCGAACAGGCCGCACATGCCGGCCTGGATGTTGTCATGGACCGCTGCATGCTCAAAGTCCACAGAAGCCTGACCTGATGGCGCCACAGTCCCTGGAAACTACAGACCCTGCGACCAGCGGGGTCAGCGTCCGCATTGAAAAGCTGAATAAATCCTTCGGCAACCTCCATGTGCTCAAGGACATCGACCTGGAGATTGCCGCCGGGGAGACCTTTTCGATCATCGGCCCCTCCGGCACCGGAAAAAGCATCCTGCTCCGCCACATCATCCGGCTGGAATCGCCTGATCGCGGCCAGGTGTTGATCAACGGTATACCGCTGTTCGGCCCTGAGGCGCCGGACCGTCAACCCTGCCGCAGCAGCATGGTCTTCCAGTCGTCGGCCCTGTTCAACTCGCTCAGCGTCGGCGAAAATGTGGGACTCTGGCTGAGAGAACACCGCATCTGCCCGGAAGCCGAGATCCGCGCCATTATTGCAGAGAAACTGGCCACCGTCGGCCTGGACGGCAAGGAAGAACTGAAAACCGCCGAGCTTTCGGGCGGCATGAAGAAGAGGGTTGCCATTGCCCGCTCCCTGGCCATGAACCCGGAACTGGTTCTCTACGACGAACCCACCGCAGAGCTGGATCCAATCACCACCGATGAACTGGCCGAAACCATCCGAACATTGCGGCAAAATAGCGGCAACACAACCATCATCGTCACCCATGACTTGAATTTTGCGCTTTATCTCTCGGACCGGATTGCCATGATGCATGAGGGACGCATCATTCAGGTCGGCACACCAGATGATATAGTTAACAGCAAAAACCCTCTGGTACGGCGCTTTATCAGCACCACCACCAAAGGCATCAACAGCACACAGACACCGGCCTGAGCAGCTGGCCTGTGTTTGCACGGCATCATGTTTTCACTTTAGAGAATCCGGGGAATCGGTTATATTGAACTCCATGGGGCGAATTCTTCTGATTGACGATGACAAGGCCTTTACCAGCTTTCTTGCCGGGTATATCCGTGACAATTATCCCTTGTTGCAGGTTGAAATCTGCAACAATCCGGTTGCCGCACTGCAGTGCATTAAAACCGGCGGCCACGACCTGCTGCTAATCGACCTGGAGATGCCTTCACTGGACGGCATCAAGCTGCTGGGGTTCGCCACGCAGCTGGGCGTCAACAAAAACCGCATCGTACTGCTATCCGGACGTGACGCCGACTTTCTGCACAAAATCTGCCCCATGGGTACCTGTCTGGCTGTGCTGAATAAATTTGAGGCCCGCCAAAAAGCCGTACTGGACATGATCCTTAGCTCACTCCAGAAAAAGACAAGCGCCCGAGAATCCTCCTAGTCATATCGCGGAGACCCACTTATGAAATCAGCCATATGCCTGACCGTCATCGGCCTGATCAGCACCATCATCAGCGGCTGCATGGTCGCCGAAAGCAAATACCTGAAAAAGGCCGAAGATGCCGACAACCTGTCCCGTTCCTTGGCCGAGCTGAATGCCAGACATACCAGGCTCGTAACCACCAACGTCGAACTTGAAGGCCACTGCAAACAGCTCAGGATTGAAGCGGACATGCTGACCAAGGATAAAACAGATCTGGAAAAAATGCTGCGAGCCCGTCCGGACAACGTATTGCAGGAAATGAACCTGCTGCGCCAGAAGGCCTCCGACCTGGAGACAGAAAACCGCGGACTGCGTTCAGACGTGGCACTGATGAAGAAATCAAAGGTTGAAGTGGTAAAGGATACCGGTAAAGTCTATGAGCAGCTGATTGATGATCTTAAGGATGAGATTGCCCGTGGGCAAATTACCGTTTCCGAACTGAAAGGTCAGCTGACTGTCCGTATGGCAACCGCCGTGCTGTTTGGCACGGAAAGCTCCGACATCAAAACCGATGGCGCGGCAGTACTGCAAAAAGTGGCGGCCAGGCTTAAATCGACCAAGGGAAGGCAAATCAGAATCGACGCCCATACGGACAACCAGGCCCTCCTCAGCGGCACATTCCCATCCAACTGGGAACTGGCGGCTGCCCGGGCCATCAGCATCTGCCGTTGGCTGCAACATACCGGCATCAATCCTGCGTTGCTATCGGCCACAACATTTTCAGAATACAGGCCGGTTGCAGACAACGCGACCAGTGCAGGACGAACCAGAAACAACCGGATTGAAATCAGACTCATGGCGAATGAATAATGGCAAAGAAAAAAACAGAAGCGGGAAAAACACCAGAAAAGGCATTTCGAACAGCACCATTCAGTGATCTTAAGGGGCTGGCCCTGCCCCCCATAAAATCTGCTGAACCGGTAAAACCTCAGCAATCTCCCATACCAGCCCGCCAGCCCCAAGATGAGGAGCTTTTTCTTCAAGCCATGCAGGGTGTAAACCGATTGGGCGCCAGGACAGAAAAGCCGGCCCACAGCCAGTTACCAGCGACAGAACGAAAGCCGCCCCGGGCCGAGTCAACAGGTTCATCGAGCGCAGCCATACCTGAGATCGAGCGCAACACATTTGCAAATGCGATCAAAGCCATGAAGCTGGATGTAAAATTTGATGACAATCTGCCAGAAGAGGAAGAATTTAAACCGATCGGCAACAACCGGCTGCGCCAGCTTAAAAGAGGTGTCATTACTGTTGATCGGCAGCTGGATCTGCACGGCTTGACGCGCATTGAAGCCGTTGAAGCACTGCCCGGTTTTTTTGAAAGCGCCATCAGACATGGCGAAAAGGCTGTGCTGATCATCACCGGCAAGGGACTCAACTCAACCGCAGAACCGGTCATCCAGCAGGCAGTGGCAGCCTGGCTCAAGGACAGCGGCAGCCAATATGCAATTGAATTCGCTCCGGCTCCCAGAGAGATGGGCGGCAGCGGGGCCTTTGTCGTCTTTTTGCGTAACCAAGCGCGATAACCCGCCAGATTACAAAAGGCCATCCGAATTACGGATGGCCTTTTGCTTTACACAACAGTTTGTATTTCAGGCTCGGCCCGGCTTGGCCCGCTCCGCTTTTTTCAGCAGCGCAACAGCCAGGGGATGATTATTATTTTCGGCATACTGGGCTGCCGTCGTGCCGGCCTTGGTCCGTAACGCCGGGCTGGCACCGCCGTCCAGCAGTGTCTGAATGGTTTTGTTGCAGCCATAGATGGCAGCCAGCATCAGGGCAGTATGACCTTCACCGTCGCGGGCATCCGCATCGGCCCCTTTCTCCAGCAGCATCCCAACGATCTCCGTGTGGCCATTTGCTGCTGCATAATGGAGAGCTGTCTTGCCCTTCGCGCTGGTCGAGGTAAGGTCGGCACCACGATGCAGCAGGTCAAGAATAAAGTCTTTCTGGCCCTCCTTGGCGGCGGTGATCAGCGGTGTATGTCCGTTACGATCCTTGGCATTTACGCTTTCCATGTGCTTTCCCTCCTGAAGATGTTTTTTGGATGTCGTTCTTTCCCATTAACCTCTCTGTTTCAAACAGCTACAACCTGAACCTTCTGCAAAATTTCTGGAAAACTGGAACGGCATTGCAACCAACAAACGGCGTAGTGGATACAACGGCTTTTTGACTTGGATTAACGGTGGAGATGCAAACAGGATTGCCCTCGGCTGAGCCGTGGCGTCCGACACATCGGAAGTAACCAATTGAGATGACTGATATTTAGGGTGGAAGATCAACATTTGCACCTATCTTTTGACAGGAGAAACAGACCAGTACATTGTTGGTTTTTTATAGCACATTTCCCCTTGCCCTGCCACTGCATTTGCAAAGCAGGCTAAAAAGAATTATCCACTTGAATCAACAAACCCCGGCGCACTATAATGTTTCATTTAATGGAGGATTCATGGAAGTCAAGCAGGCCGTATTCATAAAAAGCGCCGCCAAGCCCGGGGACTACCCACCCGCAGAACTACCGGAAGTCGCCTTTGTCGGACGATCCAATGTGGGCAAATCTTCACTGATCAATGTACTTGCCAATCGCAAGGCACTGGTCAGAACAAGTTCCACCCCCGGCAGAACCCAGCTGATCAATTTTTTTGATATCAATGGTTGTATGACCCTGGTAGACCTGCCGGGTTACGGCTACGCCAAGGCGCCACCAGAACTGCGCAAGCAGTGGGGGCCAATGATCGAGACCTATCTGTCATGCCGTGAAAACCTGAAAACAGTTGTACTGATCCTGGATATCCGCCGGATTCCATCAGATGGCGATCTGCGGATGCTGGACTGGCTGTCGGCCTACAATATCCCGCCGATCATCGTATTAACCAAATGTGACAAGCTGTCCAAACAGGAGCGCACACGCCAGGCCGCCGTCATAACAAAGGCAATCAGCCGCGACTCTTCACAAATAGCCATGTTTTCAGCGCTCTCAAAAGAGGGGCGGGACAACATCTGGTCACGGATTGAACAGCACCTGGGGCTGGCAGATTCAGCGGCATGAACAGCAGAGTGCATATTACTGTTTATGGCCGCGTGCAGGGCGTTGGTTTCCGCTATTACGCCATACAGCAAGCCAGAATGCTTGGTGTCCACGGATGGATCAGAAACAGGGCCGATGGTTCCGTCGAAGGTATTTTTGAAGGCAGTGAAGCCTCTGTCCTGGCGCTCGTAGACTGGTGCCGACTAGGACCTGCCACAGCCCGGATTGAAAAGGTTGACCTGCACAAGGAACCTTTTACCGGCGAATTTGGCGAATTCAGCGTTAACCGCTGAGACGGCCCCCCCATGTAGCCTTTTTCAGAGGACCAACACCATGTCACACAGACCAGTTTCCACAGACACACCGCAGATGCCAGACATGCAGAAAAGCCGGGACCATCGCAGGATTCCCATTGCCAAAGTCGGGGTCAAGGATATCACCTACCCGATCGTGGTCATGGACAAGAACCGCTCGCTGCAGCACACCATTGCCAAGGTCAACATGTATGTGGATCTGCCCCACCATTTCAAGGGTACGCATATGAGCCGATTCGTGGAGATTCTGAACCGGCACCGTGAGCAGATCGCACTGGACAAAATGGAAATCATCCTGGAAGAGATGAAGGCAAAACTGGGATCCAGCATTGCCCATCTGGAAATCCAGTTTCCATATTTCATCGACAAACGGGCGCCGGTTTCGGGCGCAAAGAGCCTGATGGAGTATAACTGCGAGTTCATCGCCTCAATGGCTGATACACTTGATTTCACACTGGTGGTCAAGGTGCCGCTCACATCGCTCTGCCCCTGCAGCAGAGAGCTTTCCCGCTTTGGCGCCCATAACCAGCGCAGCCTGATGACCGTAAAGGTCAGATACTGCGATTTCATCTGGATCGAGGATCTGGTTGAATTGATCGAGCAATGCGGCAGCAGCCCGCTGTATGCACTACTAAAGAGGACGGACGAAAAGTTTGTCACTGAACAGGCGTACGAGAATCCGCGCTTTGTAGAAGACATGGTGCGCGAGGCATATTCCCGGCTGGCAGCCCTGGAAAACATCACCTGGTTTTCCGTTGAAGCCGAAAACTTTGAATCGATCCATAACCATTCGGCTTACGCCGCTGTCGAACTGGACCGCAGGTCAGATGTTCACCAAGCAATTCAAAAACGTACCTGAAACAGGGGGCATTGCCATGAAACCGGTGGTCATCATCTCTGCCATCAGCAGGGAAACAGACATGATCGTGGGCTGCCTGCAGGGTGTTACCCGAGAAAAGCAGTCACCGTTTCCCTGCAGCAATGGCACCCTCGGTGGAATACCCCTCCATGTCTGCACCGGCGGAATCGGCAAGGCCAACGCAGCAGCGTCAACAGCCGCCATGCTGGAGCGTTTCAAACCACAACTGGTTATCAATACAGGCTGCGCTGGAGCCTACCCTGCCAGCGGTCTGACCATCGGTGACATTGTCGTGGCAAGCGATGAAATCCTGGGGGATGACGGTGTCCAGACATCCAGTGGCTGGGTCGGTCTCGACGCCATCGGCATACCGGTCTACAAGAACAGGTCTTCCGTCTATTTCAACCAGATACCGCTCTCCGTTCATGCCATCGCCAGGGCCATGCAACTCGCCAAACGTATCGGCATTAGACTGACACGCGGTAAAAGCCTGACGGTCTCATCATGCAGCGGTTCTGTTAAACAAGGCGAAGAAATGGTGGGGCGTTTCAACGGTGCGATCATTGAAAACATGGAAGGGGCCGCAGTTGCACTGACCTGTCTCAGGTACGGGGTTGACTGTCTTGAAATCAGGGGCATCAGCAACATGGTAGAGGAACGCAACCTGGATAACTGGGACATCGGCCGCGCTGTGGGCGAAGCGCAGCGCTTTATTATTAAATACTTGGAGCATTTGTCCATGTAGAAGGGCGGCCAAATCTGGCCGCCCTTCCTGTTTACGGATTATCCATTTAACCACACCGGGTTACCTCTACTTGATCTCATACCTCTGTGCGATGGTGGCTGC
>DAONZY010000067.1:0-13616 GCA_035407085.1 Deltaproteobacteria bacterium
TCCGGGCACCAAGATGAAATAAGGCTTTGCGGGTTTTTCCGTAAAGCCTTTTTTCATGAGGCGGTTGGATATCTTGAGTGTAGTGTGTACCTGTAACTAGATTGACAATTGGACGGCTTTAATCCGCAAACTCCGGATGAGAAACTGTTGTGAACGGTATATGCCGGCCATGTCATTAAGACCGCCGCGCTATCCCAAACCGCCCCCGGGAAAAACTGGAAGAATTACTGCTGACCTTATCCCTTAAATCTCACCATCAAGTTTGAGACTCTTGTGACAGTGCGAATTAGTGCATCATTTGTTATGAATGGTAACGTATCTGTCTTCCTGCAGAATATGCCAGTTTCTGGCATCAGCTGTTGCGGCCAGCGATTTGTCAGGTCTGACGGCTACAGGATTGCCGAACATCTGCATCAGGGTAATGTCGCTGAAAGAGTCCGCATAGCAGAATGAACAGGTCAGGTCGATGCCGCGTTCCCTGGCCCAGTGTTTGATCAATACGGTTTTGTCATGGCCGTAATAGTGTGGGCCATCAATCCTTCCGGTCAGTTTTCCGTTTTCCTGAGCGAGTTTAGTGGCGAAGATGTGATCCAGCGGCAGGCAGAACTGTCTGACAAGCTGTAAAACCAGCACATCCAGTGAGCCGGTAATGAGTATGTTGATATGACCCATGCTCCGGTGTGCCTGCAAGAGAGGCAATGCGTATGGTGCCAGAAGCCTGTGCCCCTCGCAACGGATGAACTCCCTGGAAGCGTCCTGTATTGCCTGCACTGTCATGCCGCGCAGGTACTTCTTGTTGCGCTTGATTGCTTCAATGCTGTCAAATGGCGCCTTGGAGATGAGATGCGCGGCATGGAACAGCAGTGACGGCAGATGGAGCAGGCCTTGCTGCCAGGCAAATCTGGCAAAGTGCGTTTCCAACGAACCGTCGGCGGTTAATGTGCCGTCCAGGTCAAATACTGCAATTACAGGCTCAGTCATTGTTTTCCTTGCCAAGGATGAGCCGACGACTTTCCATGATCACCGGCAGCCCGCGTATGATGCATAGTGCCACTGTCAGATAGATGGTCCCTTCGCCGATCAGCCTGATCAGATCATGGAACTGGAGCAGCATCTTATCCCGTGCCCCCGGTAGTTTCTGTGCGTCCATGATGATCAGAAACAGAAAAGAGAATACCTTCAATGTGCCGTACAGTCCTCTGCTGAAATGGGAAGTCACCAGCAGTTTGCCAAGCCGCGTGCTTTGCATGGAGCGCTCGCCGAAGGCGGTCATACCGTGTGCCAGGGCAACACTGCGAATACCGTCGGTGAACAGCCCTCTGCTCAGAACGATGATCGGGATGGCTGCCGGAATAACGCCGCGCACGGCAAAAAAAATCCAGAAACAGTTTTCGACAATTCTGTCGATGACGATATCAAATACGCTGCCGAATTCCGATTCTGTGTGGTAGTGCCTGGCGACGACGCCATCAACCCCGTCAAGCACAATTAAAACGATCGTAAATAGAACCGCATACATGTGCCATGCAAGGATATTGCATGAGATCATGTAGAGGATCATGTACAGCAGAAACAGCCTTGATAATGTGATCAGGTTGGCAAACATGCATTAGCCCGCTGAGTTGCTACTTTTTAAGATTCCAGTACTGGAACCAGCGCAGGTAGATCAGGGTTTTTTCCTCCACCTTGCCGTTATTGTAGAAAGTCTCCCAGTTGTGTTCCACTCCAAGCCGGAAGTATCCGCCGTTCTTGGTGTAATGGGTCAGTGCCAATCCGACACCGGGGCCAACCGAGTTGTTCCAGTCATAGTGCATGGTGTCGAATTTGTAGCGTACGGTGGCATAGGAATTGAAAAAAATGCTGCCCCAGCGGGTCCAGTCAACCCCTTGCTCGATGTATCCCTGCCCGAGCAGGTTTACCGGTCCGTCCTTGCCTTTCTGGTTGGGCAGTTCCTGTCTGATTTCGCCCCAGGTTGAACCAGGATAACCCTCGATTGCGTCCGCTGTGGATGCGCTGCCGAGCAATGCCAATATTGCTGTTGCCAGTAACAGTCTTCTGCTGTTCATGATGTCCTCCTGTATATGCTGACGTTTTTGTTTCCCCACGACATGTTTATGGTAAAGGACTTTTCCAGCAAATAGCCTCCCTTGCCGATGTATTGCAACGCCAGTTCACGCAACGCGATTTTCTGATGGTAGTCGTCCAGGATGATGTAATCGGGCAGTGGAATATTGCCGTTTGCCAGAGCGCGTCTGGCTTGGTACTCACTGATGGATTCGAATGTGGCTCCGGGGAACAGTCCTGCCAGGCTGTAGGCGTAAGTGGCATTGCCGAAATCTGAATCGATGACTAACTGCATATTGCTGTGTCCCTGGCTGGCAATGTAATTCATGACCGGACGCATGTCCGGGTACTGTTTTTCAAGCCACCTCAGATCCTGGATGCCGAAGGCCCATAGCACAATGATCAGTATTGCGGCAAAGAAATAGCGGCTCATGCTTTTGCCGGAGTCTCCGGAAAAAACGTCACTCATGCAATGCAGGCCGACGGCGGCTGCAGGCGTCATGAATATGAATGAAAAAATGATGTTCTTGTTGATAGACTGGGATGCGCCGGTCGCAAGGTGCAGCACAATCAGCGGAATCGACATGAATGACAGAATGACTATTTCTCTGCGGTAAGGGCTCCTAGCGAATGCAAATGGTACCAGCACGCCTGGTACGGATAACCAGCGCAGCGCCCAGTTCATGATGTCCCTTGCGGGTATGCTGCTTTCAGCATATACGCCGCTGACACTCCCCTGCAGGGCCGCATGGATGGGGAGGAGTGCAACATATGCATATGCGGCCGAGAGTGTCAGCAGAGTGACAGTGAAGACCACCATGATGCGGGGGTTTCTGTAGGTGGTGATGAAATACAGCATTAAGGATATGGCGAATATCGCCACTGCATACTTTGTTATGGCTGCCAAAAACAGAAACAGGCTGCTTGCAACTGCCAGCGCAAGTGCCTTGAATGCCTGATTTTGCTTTGAGGTCACCAGCAGCCAGAAGGATATGGCCAAAAAACAGGCCGATACGATATCATAGGTCGCAAGTTTTGAGAGATAGATGTATGTGCTTGATATAACAGTCAGTATGGCGGCGGTATTGGCATGCGCATCTGTGAACAGGCTTCGGGTAATGCCAAACAGGGCAACGGTGAGCCCCAATCCGAACAGTATCCCCACGCTGCGGGCGCCGGCAAGTCCCCCTATGCGATCTCCAAGAGCGGCCATGACCGGATGTATAAGCACCGAACCGGTGTTTTGGGCGCACCCGGGGAGTATTCCATGCCAAGTACCTGATTGCCCATGGTAATGTTCAGAGCTTCATCATGGTAGACAGAATTGTAGTTCAGCTGCCAGATTGTGACAATGGCGGCATATAGCAGGCAGACTGTCAGGATGCCATATTTTTGTCCTGTCACTATCATCCCTGGACAAAACCTCCAATTGAGTCAGAAATCGCCAGTAACTGCCTGACTTCATCCTGTGATGTGTTATCCAGGCTGACTCCGTACATGTGTTCCAGATAATCGCCGCTGTTGGTTTTGACCTTTCTGACAACAACGCCCTTTAGTTCGATGCTTTTGCTTCCCAGGATGACATGCACGGAGATGTTTTCTCCCGCGTTGATCGTAATTGCTGTTTCGAGCAGCAGACCGGTTGCGGAAATATCCTTGAGCACGCAATAGGTTTCCAGCATGTTCTGCCTGACATAGACGGGCAGGTAAACCAATGACCGGTATGCGCGCTCGCGGGTTCCATAATCGCCCATGAAGCGGCGGTCCAGATAGGTGCGATAACGGTTGGAAAGCTCCTTCATATACTTGACGACGGCTGCTTCATGGATGTAGTGCGTCAGATAGTCGAGATCATCCTTTGGCAACTCGTTGAATTTGATGCCCAGGTGGGATATGGGATAACCGTTTCCGATGATGCTGTTCAACTGCATGACGGTGGCGTTTGCCGTTATGGTTCGGCCGGGCACCATCATTTCGACCGTGATCTGACTGGTGGTCGGGAGCTGGCCAATGTAAACGATGGAGGCACCCTGTTCGGTCAGGTTGTCTGCTACGGCGAGGTTATATGAGGCATTTTCCATGGTGCCGGTCTGGATGTCGTAGATCTCCTCACCCTTGAAGCGTACAAGGACTGCATCCGGCATCCTGAATGCGCTACGTCGCTGAAACAGCTTTTTATAGTCGTACTGAATGATGGCCATTGCCAGCCCGCTGTTGTACAGGGCCCAGAAGCAGTTGTTGGTGATGACGAAGTTGTCCTGGCGTTCTCCGGCTATTACAGCAACGACAGCGAACAGAACACCGAAAAAACTCAGCAGCAGTATGATGACCTGTGGAATGATCACATAGTATGGAACCGGTTTCCAGGTCTCGACACCTTTGGGGGTGACCCTGAACTCGCTGCGTTTTTTGGTGAACAGGAAAAACCACATGGATTTGAGATAGGTGAAGTATTTGCCCATGCTTTGCTGCTCCAGCATGAGCTGCCCACCATAACCCCTGGCCATTTCGTTGAAGGCGAAGATGGTAATGATGAAATACGGTACGAAGTGGATCAGATAGTTCATGTCCAGCGCCCGCATGGGCAGTATTCCGGAGAAGAGCGCCACCGGAGGGGTTATGTAGAAGATAAGTTTTTGAATGCCCTCCAGCGGATAGATCATGGAGGAGAAGTAATTCAGCCGTTGGGGCAGCGTCAGGCCGCGCACCAGAAAGGGGTTGGCCCTGAAGAAGATCATCCAGTTGCCGATCCCCCAGCGCTGCCGCTGGATGTGGAAAGGCACGATCGTTTCGGCGGCGATGCCAAAGGCCAGGTTTTCATTGTGATAGACCGAAGACCACCCCTTGGAGTGAATCTTGATCGATGTCAGCATGTCCTCCGTGATAGAGATCTCTGCAAAACCGCCCACTTCGTCAAGTGCGGCACGTCTCATCAGCGCACAGCTGCCGACAAAATAGGCCGAGTTCCAGTAATCCTTGCCTGGCTGGATGACGGAAATGCTCACCCCATACGGTTTTGCTTTTGCGATCGGTTCTGTGCTGGAATGAATCCGTATTGTAGAATTCCTGTGGAGTCTGAACAAAGGCCACCTTTTCGTCCTGCATGTAGCCGATGGTGCGGTCGATGAAGTTGGACAGCGGGATGTGATCTGCATCGAATACGGCAATAAACTCGGCATTGGAGTGTTTCAGGCCGTAGTTCAGATTGCCGGCTTTGGCACCACGATTATCGTCTCTGGCCAGATAGATACAGCCCAGCTCCTCTGCCAGGTTGCGCACCTCTTCACGATTGCCGTCATCCAGCACGAGCGTGCGATGGGGGTACCGCAGTTTCTGACAGGCCAGCAGGGTTTTGCGCAAGATCTCCAGTGATTCGCTCTTGGTCGGGATAAAGACATCCACCGTACGGCCTTCCAAAGGCGGAGGGCTGACCCGTACGGGCAGTTTCCAGACCGTAAAATAGAAGAGTATGGTGGTGATGGTCCCAAAGAGCTCTGCCGACAACAGGGCCCATGAGAAAAACATGGCATTGGGGTTCAATGTCTCCGTTATGCGCCAGTAAATGTAGTAAAAGGTTACTGCCAATGCGACTACGGCAATCACGCGCCTCGTTTTTTCCAGGTTTGTTTTGAGGATTTCTATGGCTCGTCTCTCTTTGGCTGATTGAAATATGTACACATAATGGACGGGGGGTAGTGTTGATAAAACTTTATCACTATAAAAATTATGCGCATCAATACAGATCTGGTTGTCAGCAAAAATGTGCCGGCATTTCAGCGCCGGGATGGTGGTAAAAATAACTACACAATAGCGTCAGGCTATGATATAAAATGCGCTTGTTTGACAGGCGCCCTTAGCTCAGCTGGATAGAGCAACGGCCTTCTAAGCCGTAGGCCGCAGGTTCGAATCCTGCAGGGCGCGCCAATTACGATCTAATCCGGTAACTGCTTCTGCGGTGCCGGATTTTTTTTGTGGTGTGGGTTGAAGAAAACGGGGACATTTGGAACATATCAGCAACAGCATGACAAAACAGTGATCCAGTAATGAGATTTTGTTTTATTGATGGGTACGCGGTGGTCAACAGCTGTTTCAAAAGGGGATGCGCGGCAGGGGATAGTACGCAAAAAAAACTGGGGAGCTGATATCAGCTCCCCAGCTTCTGTTTTAACCGTATGGTATTAAGAGTTATTTGCCAAGCCCGAAAGTCTCGTGCAGGATGCGTACGGCCAGTTCGGTGAACTTTTCCTCGATCACGACGGAGATCTTGATTTCCGAGGTGGAGATCATCTGAATGTTGATGTTGTTGGTCGACAGCGCCTTGAACATGGTCGTGGCAACGCCGGCATGGCTGCGCATACCGAGACCGACGATGGAGATCTTGCTGATGTTTTCATCGGCCAGCACCTCCTTGGCCTCGATCTCCTGGGCAACCTTGTTTGTGATCTGCAGGGCCTGTTTAAGATCGGCCTTGGTGACGGTGAAGGTGAAGTCGGTGGTACCGGCCTGGCTCACGTTCTGAACGATCATGTCCACGGAAATGGCGGCATCGGACAGGGGTGACAGGATGGTGGCGGCAATGCCCGGCTTGTCCGGCACGCCCAGTACGGTAATCTTTGCTTCATTCTTGTCGTATGCAACACCTGAAACGAGTATGCTTTCCATATCCTTGCTCTCCTGAGTGACCAAAGTGCCAGTGTTATCGTTAAGACTGGAGCGGACATGCACGTCCACGTTGTATTTTTTTGCGAATTCGACCGAGCGGATCTGCAGCACCTTTGCACCCAGGCTGGCCAGTTCCAGCATCTCGTCATAGGAAATTCTGTCCATCTTGCATGCATCTTTGCACATGTTGGGATCGGTGGTGTAGACCCCGTCCACATCGGTGTATATCTCGCACACATCCGCCTTGAGCGCCGCCGCGATAGCTACTGCCGATGTGTCCGAACCGCCACGGCCCAGTGTGGTCACGTTGCCCAGCTTGTCAACCCCCTGGAATCCGGCCAGGATCACAATCGTGCCTTTGTCCAGGTCCGCGCGGATATTTTCGCTGCCGATGCTTTCTATGCGGGCCTTGGTGGCGGTGCTGTCGGTAATGATCGGCACCTGCCATCCCTGATAGGAGCGGGCCTTGTAGCCCATGGACTTGAGACACATTGCCAGCAGGCCGATGGTGACCTGCTCGCCGGTTGCCACAACCGTATCGTATTCGCGGCCGTCGGGGATCTCGCAGATCTCGTTTGCCAGCGCGACCAGTTTGTTGGTTTCGCCTGACATGGCTGATACCACCACAATCAGGTCATTACCTTCGTCGTAGGTGCGGGCGATTCTTTTGGCAACATTTTTGATACGCTCGGTTGTGCCGACCGAGGTGCCGCCGTACTTCTGGACGATCAGTGCCATAGTCTTACGCTTCCTTGTGGGGTGTGATTCCGGGCCAGCCATGGACAGACCGGCATGGGTATGCGAGAAAAGTGGAATTTATATAACAGATAATTAAACCGCCAGTCAAAACATTTCAGCAAACAATCTAGAGGCTTTGTGGTGGCCTGCCAAACCGTTCCTGAGAGGGGGCAGGGCACTATTCCGGGCCTGTGATGTAGGCCAGTTTCTCGATCAGGGCTGCGCTTTGCAGTCCGGTTGCCTCAAAAACGATTGTGCGCGTTTCATCCCCGCTGTGTTCAAAGCGGATCAGCAGGCAGTCGGCAGGGGTCAGTTCTCCCAGCCGTTCCGACCACTCCGCCACGCAGACCCCGCTGCCCTGAAAGTAATCCTCAAAACCGAGCTCGATGATCTCGTCACCGCTGCCCAGCCGGTAGAAGTCGAAGTGATAGACGGGGGTGCGTCCGGGGTATTCGTTCATGATGGCAAAGGTCGGGCTGGCCACCAGGTGACTGCTTTCCGGGGCCAGCGCGCTGACAATGCCGCGTGTGAAACAGGTCTTGCCGCCGCCCAGCTCTCCCCTGAGCGCGAGAAAAGCACCCGGATGCAGCACGTTGCCAAGCCTGCTGCCCAGCGCCTCGGTTTCCTCAGGAGAATGGGTCTGGATGGACAACGGGCTCACTTGTGGATCAGGTTCCTGATGATATCGATGCGCGCCACCATTCCGACCAGCTTGTTGTCGTCCACCACCGGCAGGGCGTGCAGCTTGTGATAGCTCATCACATCGGCTGCCTTGCTGACCGGTTCGGTGGAGGAGACCGTCACGACCTCCGGGGTCAGGATCTCACCCACGGTCTGGGCAGTCATGCGCTGCAGTTCGCGCTCCAGGCTCTTTTCGCTTTCCAGCGGGATGACCCAGTCAAAGATGGAGATGACAGTGGGGATGTGCAGGCTGCGTCCCTGCTCGATCAGATCCGAAGCGGTCACGATACCGATCAGACTGCCGTTTTCATCAATCACCGGCAGGCTACCGAAACGGCGCTGTTCGAATATCTCAGCAATCTCGCGAATGGTGGTGTCTTTTGAAACTGATACAACATCTTTAGTCATGATATCGGCGATGGTTTGCATGGTTGTCTCCTTTTTTTAAAAACCGGTACTGGGGACTCGGGACGCGGGATCAGTAAAACCAAAAGACTGCTCTGTTTCCTGTTCACCCATGCCGGTTCCAAGTTTCTTGAAAGCGTATGGCAGTTTTTCGATCACATCCGTTGCTGTGATGCCGATTTCTCCTTTTTCCCCGGCCACCAGATCGGCGCTGAAGCCGTGGATGAAAACTCCCAGGCGGACTGCGTCCCAGGCGGAATAACCCTGCCCGCAGAGTGCTGTGATGATGCCGGTCAGCACATCGCCCATACCACCTGCGGCCATGCCGGGGTTGCCGCTGGTGTTGATGGCCAGCTTGCCGTCCGGAGCGGCAACAATGGTGCGGGCCCCTTTCAGTATCAGGTACACCCCGTAACGGACGGCGAAGTGTTTGGCCATGGCGATCCGTTCCGGACCTTCACCGGGGGTGATCTCGCCGGTCAGGCGGGCCATCTCGCCCGGATGGGGGGTCAGGATCACACATCCGGATCTGGTGTGCAGCAGCAGCGCCGGGTCGACTGCCAGGGCGTTCAAGCCGTCGGCATCAATCACCATGGGCATGTCTGCGGTCACCATCAGCCGGCGCGCCAGGGCGGTGGTTTCCGGGTGCCTGCCGATGCCAGGTCCGATGGCCAGGGCCTGTTTGTTGCCCATGGCGGACTCAATCTGGCTGGCTGCGTTAGCAGTAATGTGACCCAGACCGTCATCCGCAAGGGGGATGGTCATGGCTTCGGTGGTCTTGATTTCCAGGATGCTGTTCAGTGATTGGGGGACGGCCAGTGATACCAGTCCGGCACCGGCGCGTACAGCGCTGTTGGCACACAGGGCAGCCGCGCCGGTTTTGCCCGGGGAACCGGCCACAATCAGGCAGTGTCCGTGCCGCCCCTTGTGGGACAGCCGGTCGCGGCGTTTCAGCAGGGGCAGTATGGAGGTCCGATCAAGGCATTCGCAGCCTTCTGTCTGTTCCACTATCCTGGCCGGGATGCCGATATCGGCAACGGTCAGGCGTCCGGCCAGCTCTGCTCCAGGATAAAAGACATGCCCCAGTTTGGGACAGGCAAAGGTGACGGTCATGTCGGCCCGGATGGCGCTGCCCAGGATGCCGCCGCTGGTGGCATCCACGCCGGATGGTATGTCGACTGCCAATACCGGTCGGCCGGCGGCGTTGATCAGTGCGATGGCGCATGCCTGCACACCGCTGACCGTTGTGTTCAGTCCGGTGCCGAAGATGGCGTCCACGATCAGGTCAGCCTGGCAAAGGCGCTCGTCCACTGTCTGATGCAATTCGTGCTCCGAACGGCAGCAGATGACCCACTCTTCCGGTAGTCGTGTCAGGTTAACCAGCGCATCACCACGGGTTTCCGAACGGTCTGCCAGCAGGCAGACCGTGACCCGCCAGCCCAGCTCCAGCATCAGCCGTGCGATTACGAAACCGTCACCGCCATTATTGCCTTTACCGGCCATGACTAACATGTCCCCGTGGAAATCGGCGCCAAAGCGGGCTGTGATCGCCTCGACACAGCGGGTGCCGGCCTGTTCCATCAACTCCAGCCCGGATATGCCGCAGCCGGTGATGGTCTGGCGGTCGATGTCCTGCATTGTCAGGGCTGATACGGCTTTCATTTGGACTCCAGTACGACCATGGCTATGGCCGCATCGCCGTCGTGGGAAATGGAGAGTAACACTGTGGACAGCTGCCGTTCGTTGTACAATTCCAGCGCCCTGCCGGTCAGTGACAGTTCG
The DNA here is from genome assembly GCA_035407085.1 of Deltaproteobacteria bacterium. Lineage (GTDB taxonomy): Bacteria > Desulfobacterota > Desulfuromonadia > Geobacterales > Pseudopelobacteraceae > JBGSQR01. The sequence continues at coordinate 10,333 of DAONZY010000067.1, forward strand.
GGCTTGCCCAGCGGATCATTGATCACTTCCATGTCGTGCCAGGAAAGGCCGTCCCGCAGTCCGGTGCCAAGTGCTTTCATGAAGGCCTCCTTGGCTGCGAAGCGGGCTGCAAAGGAGGCAGCGCTGGCCTTTTTGGCCAGGCAGTAATACTGCTCCTGCGCGGTGAACAGCCGATTCAGCAGCGCCTGGTTGCCTTCCTCCTGGAAACGCCGGAAACGGGCGATGGAGACTATGTCGGTGCCGATGCCTGTAATCATGCGTATTTGATCAGTTCCACCATGTCCCGAACCGCCCGGTCCAGACCGACCAGGATGGCGCGCGCCATGATTGAATGACCTATATTATACTCCTCAATACCGCCCAGCGCAGCCAGCGGCTTGATATTTACATAGTTGATGCCGTGTCCGGCGTTGACACCCATGCCAACCTTGCGGGCCAGCTTGATGGCCGTATCGATCTTGTCCAGTTCCCGGGTCTGCTCCTGCCAGTTGCGCGCTTCAGCGTAACTGCCGGTATGAATTTCAATATAGTCGGCACCGGTCTTGTTGGCAGCCTTGATCTGTTCCTGATGGGGATCCACAAACAGGCTGACCACGATGCCGCCATCCCGCAGCTTTTTAACCGCATCGCTGACAAGCTTCAGGTTGAGGACCACATCCAGACCGCCCTCGGTGGTCAGTTCCTGCCGCTTTTCAGGTACCAGCGTGACCTGATTCGGTTTCACCTTCAAGGCGATGCGCACCATCTCCTGGGTGGCGGCCATTTCCAGGTTGAGTTTGGTCTTGACCATGCGGCGCATGAGTTCCAGGTCACGATCCTGTATGTGACGGCGATCTTCGCGCAGGTGGATGGTAATGCCTTCGGCCCCCGCCAGCTCTCCCAGTGCGGCGGCTGTTATCGGATCCGGCTCGACCCCGCCCCGAGCCTGGCGCACGGTAGCCACATGATCCACATTCAATCCCAGTTTTGCCATTACTTTTCTCCGATATGCTTTTTGACCAGCTCGATAATCTCGTTTGCCCAGCCTGTGATTTCGTAGGTATCCTTGCCTTCCAGCATGACCCGCAACAGCGGTTCGGTCCCGGAATAACGGATCAGCACCCGACCTTCGTTGCCCAGCTTGTCTTCCACGTCTCGGACCTTGGCAGCCACGTCCGGCAGGGTCAGGATATCGACCTTTTCACGAACCCTTGTATTGACCAGCACCTGCGGCAGCGCGATCATCACTTCGGATAGTTCGGAAAGGGCCTTATTCTCTCGGCGCATTACGGCCAGAAGCTGCAGTGCCGAGAGAATGCCGTCTCCGGTGGTGTTGTAGTCCAGAAAGATCATGTGGCCGGATTGCTCGCCGCCCAGGTTGTATCCACCCTTTCGCATCTCCTCGACCACATAGCGGTCTCCTACGGCGGTCTTGACGATCTTGCCGCCGGCATTGCGGATGGCGATGTCCAGTCCCATGTTGCTCATTACCGTTGTGACCAGGGTTTTCTTTTTGAGCAGTTTGCGCTTGATCATGTCCGTGGCACAGATGGCCATGATATGGTCGCCGTCCACCTCGTTGCCGAACTCATCGCAGACAATTACGCGGTCGGCGTCGCCGTCCAGTGCGATACCGATGTCGGCGCGGTGCTCCTTGACCGCCTCGCTGATTACCGCCGGATACAGAGACCCGCAGCCGGCATTGATATTGGTGCCGTCCGGACTCACGCCCAGTGTTATGACCTCGGCGCCCAGCTCGCGAAACACGGCCGGTGCAACCTTGTAGGCGGCGCCGTTGGCACAATCCAGCACAATTTTCAGCCCGGACAGGTCCATTTCCTGCGGGAAGGTGTTTTTCAGAAATACGATGTAGCGGCCGGTGGCGTCATCGATGCGGAAGGCCTTGCCGACTTCGTTGGCGGTCGGGCGCAGCGAATCGATATGGTTGGTCTCGATCAGTTTTTCGATCTTCAGTTCGATCTGGTCCGGCAGCTTGAAACCGTCGGCAGAGAAGAATTTGATGCCGTTGTCCTGAAAGGGGTTGTGTGAGGCGGAAATGACTACGCCCGCATCGGCCCGCATGGAGGATGTGATGTTGGCAATGCCGGGGGTGGGCAGGGGGCCGACCAGTAGTACATCCACCCCCATGGAGCAGATGCCGGCCACCAGTGCATTTTCCAACATGTATCCCGACAGGCGTGTGTCCTTGCCGATTACGATCCTGTGGCGGTGCTTGCTGGAACTCTTGAATATGTAAGCGGCGGCACGGCCCAGTTGCATGGCCATTTCTGTCGTCATCGGGTAGACATTGGCTACCCCGCGCACCCCATCTGTACCAAACAGTTTTTTCATTGTTACATGACTCCTTTGCTATTTGCTTTTCTGGTCGGCTGCGCCGCTGCTGACCAGTTCCACCCGGATTGAGGCGGGCGATATGCGGATTGCGCGCACCTTGTCAGGCAGATCAAGGTGGGCGTCCAGGTGGTTGAAAATGGTCACTCCCGGTGCGGCAGCATCTTTCAGGCTGAGCACAACCCGGGGGGTGTCGCGGATGAAGCTCTGCATCTGCGGCAGCGGGCCTGACAGCACGATGTGTAGATCTGCGGCCGGTGTTGCCACAGCCCGAAAGCCGGACGGTAGCTGGCTGAACTGCATCGGCAGCACTACTTCGCGGGTGGCTAGGCCCCTGATATGGGACACCCCCCAGATGCACAGCGCAACTGCCAGGCAGAGCAGCTTCAATAATGTGTCGCCGGAGGTCAGGCGGGCCGACAGCTTGAGGGCAATACGCGGCAGCATGTTACTGTCCTCCCGATGTCCGGCGTTTGATTTCCAGAGGCTTGCGCAGCATGCGCCGCATTTCTGAAGCATCCACGTCATAGTTGATCTTGCTGTCATGAACCATGGATATCTTGCCGGTTTCCTCGGACACAACCAGCACCAGCGCATCGACCAGCTCTGTCAGTCCCAGGGCTGCGCGGTGGCGCGTTCCGAAGCTTTTGGCGATATCCGGGTTGCTGGAAAGCGGCAGCAGGCAGCCGGCCTTGGTGATCTTGCCCTGTTGGATAATGACGGCCCCGTCATGAATGGGTGAGTAGGGCAGGAAGATCGAGTTGAGCAGTTCGCTGGTGACCTTGGCGTCGATCTCGGTGCCGATTTCCACCAGATGATCCAGCGAGATGTGCCTTTCAATTACGATCAGCGCACCGATCTGTTTTGCGGAAAGAGCTTGAACCGCCTTGATCAGTTCGTCAATCGTGTTGCCGTCGTCATCCCTGCTGCTGTCATCCGGCTGCTTGCGCCGG
>DAONZY010000068.1:0-13206 GCA_035407085.1 Deltaproteobacteria bacterium
AGATCTTCAACCTTGATTTCCACCTTTACGTGGGTTGCAAAGTTGCAGATGCCGTTGCTCCATTTCTTTGCCGGGGCAGGATAAGCACTGCACACCTTGCCGATTGTGCCTTCCACAACGCGCTCGCATCCTTCACAGTTTTCAACTATGGTCTGGCAAGAGCCTTCCGGGAAAATACATCCCTGTTTACCCCAAAAGGTACACTCGGTACCTGAAAGAACGGTCTGACACTGCATGCTTCTTCCTCCTGAAGTTTGTTCATAAACTGAAGAACAAATGTAACAAGTATGGGTTTATAAAGTCAATAGTAAAAATCCTTTGTCAAAAAGGCTCTTTGACTTGACGGAGTGGCATCCCTGTATTAATCTAATACGACTAAAGCTGTCTTATTATTCAGTCAGGGTGGAGGTCAAATGAGCCGAATAGTTTTCGGAACTTCCGGATGGCGAGGCGTATTATGTGATGACTTTACCCTGGATAATGTCAAGGTTGTGGTTCAGGCCATCGCTGATCACATCATTGCCGCAGGTGAGTGCCACAAGCCTGTAGTGATTGGTTACGATACACGTTTCATGGGCCAGCGATTTGCCCAAGAGGCGGCCAGGGTGCTGGCCGGGGCTGGTATCAAGGCGCTGCTTTGTGGTCGGGACACACCCACACCGGTAATATCGTTTGAAATCCTGCGCAGGAATGCCGCCGGAGGCATCAATTTTACCGCCAGTCACAATCCTCCCGAATACAATGGTGTCAAATTCTCTCCCTCCTGGGGCGGCCCGGCATTGCCGGAGACGACTAGCGACATTGAACAACGTGCCAACCGTATGCTGGGGACCTCCTGTTACAGACAGTTAACCATTGATGAGGCGACCCGTTCCGGCCTGCTGGAACAGATTGATCCGCAGCCCGCCTATCTGCAGGCACTTGAGCAAAAGATAGATTTTGACGCTATTGCACGCATTGGCAAGCTGGCCCTCAATCCGCTTTATGGAACGGCCCGCGGCTATCTGGATGCACCCCTTTCCCGGCGCGGCATCCCGTTCGTGATGATCAATGACCACCTAGATCCCTATTTTGGAGGTCAGCCCCCCGAGCCTTCCGAAAGCCATATCCCGGATTTCATCAGCCTTGTCAGATCCGATGCTGACATACGTCTTGGTCTTGCTACCGACGGGGATGCTGATCGATTTGGCATTATTGATGCCGATGGCAGTTTTATCGAGCCCAATTATATCATCGCACTGCTGCTGGATTACCTGATCAGAGTTCGCAAGCTTGAAGGCGGCGTGGCTCGCAGCGTGGCAACGTCGCACCTGATTGATGCGGTGGCAAGAAAGCATGGTGTGCCTGTTTTTGAGACCCCGGTCGGCTTCAAGTACATCGGCGAGTTGATCTGTCAGGACAAGATCGTGATCGGCGGCGAGGAGAGCGCAGGGCTAACCATCAAGGGACATGTCCCGGAGAAGGACGGTATCCTGGCCTGCTTTCTGGTGGCCGAAATGGTGGCCCGCGAAGGCAAGACCGTCGGTGAACTTCTGGAAAGGCTTTATAGCGAGGTGGGCAGGGTCATTACGCGGCGCGATAATCTCAAGCTCTCGCCCGAACTTGAAGCGGCCTATGCCGGCAAGGTGGAAAGGCTGCCATCGGTGATTGCCGGAGCCAAAGTAAAAGAGGTTATCCGCATCGATGGTGTTAAACTGCTGTTGGAAGATGACAGTTGGATGCTGTTCCGCAAATCAGGCACTGAACCGGTCGTCAGGCTTTATGGTGAGGCCTCGACCGAAATACGCCTAAATGAGGTGATGGCCGCTGGACGCCGTTTCATACTGGGATGAAAGGCGTCCAGGTCGCCGGTGATTGTTTATAGCGTATTTTACAATGTAGCCCATTCAGATTGTCAACCGTTACGGAGGAAACCAGAAATATTATGTGGGATTATACACCGATAGTTAAAGACCATTTTCTTAACCCGCGCAATGTGGGTGATATTCCCGATGCAGATGCAGTTGGTGAAGTCGGCAGTCTGGCTTGTGGCGATGCCCTCAAGCTCTATCTGAAGCTGGATGAGAATAAACAACGTATTGTGGATGCACGATTCCAGACTTTTGGCTGTGCCAGTGCTATTGCGTCATCCTCGGCCTTGACCGAAATGGTCAAGGGCAAGACCCTGGATGAGGCTCTGGCGATCAGTAATCAGGATATTGCCGAGTTTCTGGGAGGGTTGCCGGAAGAGAAGATGCATTGTTCAGTAATGGGACAGGAGGCCTTGGAGGTTGCGATTGCCAAGTTCCGCGGCGAACCAGTGCCCGAGCACGACAGTGAGCATGACCATGGACATGCCTATCCGGATAATGAGGGTACGGTGGTCTGCAAGTGTTTTGGCATAACCGATACCTTTCTCAAGAAGGTGATTGAAACCAACAAACTCACGACTGTTGAACAGGTAACCCACTTCACCAAGGCCGGTGGTGCTTGTGGCGGTTGTTTGCCGAGGATCAGAGAACTGATCGACGAGGTGTTGGGGCAGAATACACAGCAACCACGCAAACGTCCGGATAAGCTGTCCAATCTCAAAAAGATGCAGATGATTCAGGATGTGCTGGAAAAGGATATCCGTCCCTTGCTTTGGGCCGATGGCGGTGATATGGAGCTGATCGACATTGACGGCTCCCGGGTTATGGTGGCTTTTCGCAAAGCCTGTGCCGGATGCGCTGCTTCCGGCAATACCGCCCTGATGGTTCAGCAGAAACTGCGTGAGTTTGTGGCAGAGGATATTGTGGTCGAGGAGGTGGCCGGATGAAGGAAATCTATCTCGACAACAATGCAACTACCAAGGTGGATGAGACGGTTTTTGAAGAGATGCGCCCCTATTTTACCGAACTTTACGGCAATCCAAGTTCAATGCATTTCTTCGGTGGCCAGGTACAGAAGAAGGTGGACGAGGCTCGCGGCTGTGTGGCTGAATTGCTCGGTGCTTCTCCGGACGAGGTCATTTTTACCGCCTGTGGCACGGAGAGTGATAATGCCGCCATCAGATCGTCACTGGCGGTTTTTCCGGATAGGCGGCATGTGGTGACATCAAGGGTTGAACACCCGGCTGTATTGACCCAATGCCGCAACCTGATCCAGCAGGGCTATCGGGTGACTGAAATCGGTGTAGACAGTGCCGGCTGTCTGGATATGACGGCTTTGAAGGCGGCAGTGGATGAAGACACGGCCATCGTGTCTCTGATGTGGGCCAATAATGAGACCGGTGTGGTCTTTCCTGTCGAGGAGGCGGCCGCCATTGCCAAAGCCAAAGGTGCGCTTTTCCATACTGATGCGGTCCAGGCAGTCGGCAAGATTGGTATTGACCTGGCACATTCCGCCATAGACATGCTCTCCCTGTCTGGACACAAACTGCATGCACCCAAGGGGATCGGCGCACTTTATCTGCGACGCGGCACACCGTTTCGCCCTTTCATGGTTGGCGGTCATCAGGAACGCAGCCGCCGTGCCGGCACGGAAAATACAGCCGCCATCATTGCGTTGGGCAAGGCATGCGAACTGGCCGGGCAGTATATGGAAAAGGAAAATACAACGGTTAAGGCCATGCGCGACCGTCTGGAACAGTCTCTGATGGTTGCCATACCCAATGCCCGTATCAACGGTGCGGGTGCCGAGCGAATACCTAATACAACCTCTGTCGCTTTTGAATTCGTTGAGGGGGAGGCCATACTTTTGCTGCTTTCGGAGCTTGGTATCTGCGCTTCCTCCGGAAGTGCCTGCACTTCCGGCTCACTGGAGCCGTCCCATGTTCTCAGGGCCATGGGGGTGCCATTTACCTGTGCCCATGGATCGATCCGTTTTTCGCTATCACGTTTTACCACCGACGGGGAAATCGATACCGTGATCCGCGAACTGCCTTTAATTGTGAACAGGCTGCGCCAGATGTCTCCTTTTGGCAGGGATCAGTTGTGACGGAAGGCTGTATTATGGTCAGGGCATATCTGGCGGGAGACCTTGCGCCTGCTTTCCGTGATTGTCCAGGGTATCTGTTCTGCAGTTGTACCAGGCCATGATTCGGTATCTCTTCAAGCGAATCCTGCTGCTTTTCCCTTTGATGATCGGTATCACACTGATTACCTTCTCCGTTATCCACCTGGCTCCGGGTGAACCGGTCGAGATGCAGATGGCTATGAACCCCAATGTGGGTAAGGAGGCCCGCGAACGGCTCAGGCATTTCTATGGGCTGGACAGGCCTCTGCACGTCCAGTACCTGGATTGGGTCAGCAAACTGGCACGATTTGATCTGGGCCGCTCCTTTTCCTCCGATAATCGACCGGTAATCGACAAAATCCGGGAACGTCTGCCAATCACCCTTTCGTTGAACGTGATTGCCCTGCTGCTTGAATTTGGACTGGCCATACCGATCGGCATTCTGGCGGCCATCCACAGGGATACGCTGCTGGACAAGGGTATCACCGTGTTTGTTTTTATCGGTTTTGCTGTCCCGACATTCTGGCTTGCGTTGCTAATGATGTATCTTTTTGGCGTAAAGCTCGACTGGCTGCCGATTTCCGGCCTTCACAGCATGGGCAGCGATTCATTTGGAGCCTTGCGATATCTTCTGGATATGGCCCGCCATCTAGTCATGCCGGTCATGGTGGCCTCCTTTGGCAGCCTGGCAGGCCTTTCGCGTTACATGCGCTCATCCATGCTCAACGTGATCAGCCAGGATTACATTACCACTGCCAGGGCCAAGGGACTTTCTGAACGGGTTGTGATTTACAGGCACGCCTTGCGTAATGCCTTGCTGCCTTTGATTACGTTGGCCGGGTTTTCCATACCAGGGCTGATCGGTGGCAGTGTGATTTTTGAAACCATCTTCTCCATTCCTGGGATGGGACAACTCTTCTTTCAAGGGGTTATGTCGCGTGATTATCCGGTTGTGATGGGGATTCTGGTGATTGGAGCCTTCCTGACCCTGATCGGCAATCTGATCGCCGATGTTTGTTATGCCCTGGCCGATCCGCGCATCAGGCACAGATAAGCACTGCTCATGAACTGGTTTTTGACTTGACTTGATACCTTCACTGTACTAACTTTTATAAAATTAAACAAAATCCAGGAGCCTGTATATGTCCCACGAGAAGCTGCAGGAAGGTCTGACGTTTGACGATGTCCTTCTGGTACCTGCCCACTCCCTGATTCTCCCCCGAGATGCAAATCTTGCCACAAAACTAAGCCGCAACATCTCTCTGAATATCCCTTTGCTTAGTGCCGCCATGGACTCTGTTACCGAGGCCCGCACAGCCATTTGCATGGCACGGGAAGGGGGGATCGGCATCATACACAAAAACCTTTCCATCGGGGAACAGGCCTGTGAGGTGGACAAGGTCAAGAAAAGTGAATCCGGAATGATTGTTGATCCGATAACTATGCGGCCCAACCAGAAGATCAGGGAGGCGCTGGAGATCATGTCCCGTTACCGCATTTCCGGTGTGCCGATTACCAAGGCGGACGGGAAGCTGGTGGGTATCCTGACCAACCGGGATCTGCGGTTTGAGACCGATTATGACCTGCCCATTTCGGCACGCATGACCAAGCGCAATCTGGTGACTGTTTCGGTCGGCACCACCTTGGAACAGGCCAAGGAGCACCTTAAGAACACGCGTGTTGAAAAACTGTTGGTGGTAGATGATGCGCGTTATCTCAAGGGATTGATTACCATCAAGGATATTGAAAAGGTCAAGAAATACCCAAATGCCTGCAAGGACAGTCTGGGGCGTCTGAGGGTGGGTGCTGCGGTTGGCCCAACCGACGAGATGGAGGCGCGCATGGAAGCCCTGATCAAGGTCGGGGTGGACGTGATCGTGATCGATACGGCCCATGGGCATTCTCAGGGTGTGATTGATGCTGTAAGCCGTGCCAAGTCAACTTTTCCGGGCTGTGAGATCATTGCCGGCAATATTGCCACTGCAGATGCCGCGGAAGCGCTGATCAAGGCCGGTGCTGATGCGGTCAAGGTGGGCATCGGCCCCGGTTCGATCTGTACGACCCGTATCGTTGCTGGCGTAGGGGTGCCTCAGATAACGGCCATCATGGAGTGCTCGCGGATTGCACACAAGTACGGGGTACCGGTGATAGCCGATGGTGGCATCAAGTTTTCCGGCGATCTGCCCAAGGCTGTTGCGGCAGGTGCCGACAGTATCATGATTGGCTCACTGTTCGCAGGTACAGAAGAGGCCCCGGGTGACACTGTGCTTTACCAGGGCAGGACCTACAAGAGTTATCGTGGCATGGGATCCATCGGCGCAATGAAGGATGGCAGCAAGGATCGCTACTTTCAGTCCGATGTGGGCGAGGATATCAAGCTGGTGCCGGAAGGTATCGAGGGGATGGTGCCACAGCGCGGTCCCCTATCGGCCAACATCCATCAGCTGCTGGGTGGTCTGCGCTCCGGCATGGGCTATACAGGGTGTGCGACCATTGGTGAACTACAGGAGAAGGCACAATTTGTCCGCATCACCGGCGCTGGCCTCAAGGAGTCCCATGTGCATGATGTAACCATTACCAAAGAATCGCCCAACTACCGGGTTGGAATCTGAGCCATATGACTACTGATATACATAGTGAAAAGATACTGATACTTGACTTCGGATCCCAGTATACCCAGCTGATAGCCAGAAGGGTGCGCGAAGCCCATGTGTACTGCGAACTGCATCCTTTTGATATGGATATGCAGGCCATCCGCAAGTTCGCGCCCAAGGGGATCATCCTCTCAGGCGGACCGAAGTCGGTTTACGAAGAGGGCGCGCCGGGGGTGGCAGAGGAGCTTTTTGAACTCGGTGTTCCGGTGCTGGGGATCTGCTACGGCATGCAACTGCTGAGTCGCCATTTTGGCGGTGAGGTCGTGCCGGCCGGCAAGCGGGAATTCGGTCATGCCGATCTGCTGGCTGTTGGCAACCCCGGCCCGCTGTTTGATGGTTTCTTTGTGGAAGGGAAAAGTCCGGTCTGGATGAGCCATGGTGACCATGTGGCCAGGGTGCCGGCAGGTTTCCAGGTGGTGGCGGAAACTGCAAATGCCCCGGTCTGTGCCATTCAGGATGAAAATCGCCGTCTTTATGGAGTGCAGTTCCATCCGGAGGTGAATCACACTCCGCGCGGCGAGCAGCTGATTGATACCTTTGTTCGGCGCGTCTGTGGTTGTAGCGGCCAGTGGACACCCGGTCATATCATCGAGGATGCTGTCAGCCGCATACGTCAACAGGTCGGACAGGAACATGTCATACTCGGCCTGTCTGGCGGTGTTGATTCGTCGGTTGCTGCAGCACTGATTCACCGCGCCATCGGAGATCAACTGACCTGTGTTTTTGTTGATAATGGCCTGTTGCGGCTGGCCGAAGGGGATCAGGTGATGGCAACCTTTGCCGACCATCTGGGCGTCACTGTTATCCGCGTGGATGCTGAAGATCGTTTTCTCAGCGCTTTGGCCGGTGAGAGCGATCCTGAACGCAAGCGCAAGATCATTGGCGGCCTGTTTGTTGACATCTTCGATGAACAGGCCGGCAGGATCGAGGATGCGCGCTGGCTGGCCCAGGGGACCATCTATCCCGACGTGATCGAGTCGGCCGGAGCCAAGACCGGCAAGGCACATAACATCAAAAGCCACCATAATGTGGGTGGGCTGCCGGAATATATGAAGCTGAAACTCCTGGAACCATTGCGCGAACTGTTCAAGGATGAGGTGCGTGCCATTGGTGAAGAGCTTGGTCTGCCGCGTCAGATGGTCTGGCGTCATCCATTTCCCGGTCCTGGCCTGGGAGTGCGCATTCTGGGCGAGGTCAGGAAGGAGTATGCCGAAATACTTCGCCGGGCAGACGCCATCTATATCGAGGAACTATACGCCTCTGGACATTATGACAAGATCAGCCAGGCCTTTGCCGTATTCTTGCCGGTCAAGAGCGTTGGGGTGATGGGGGATGGCCGCACCTATGAATATGTTGTGGCCTTGAGGGCTGTTGAAACCCGTGATTTCATGACAGCCGGCTGGTATCCGCTGCCATACGAGGATATGGCCCGTATCAGCAGCCGTATCATCAACGAGGTCAAGGGTGTTAATCGCGTGGTCTACGATATTTCCAGCAAACCGCCGGCTACCATTGAATGGGAGTAATCCGGCGTCGGTCCTGCTCACCAGTCTGTTTTTTTGATTGTTGCACTAACGGGCACAGGTTTAGAGCTTCTCAACCTCAACCTGGGCATTAACTGCGGGAGGTTAAGCCGATGAAACGAGTTGCATCCTTATTGCTCTTGTTAGCCTTTGTCATGCTTTCTTCCACTGTAGTGCCCGCCAAGACGCTCATGCTGGAGGGGCGGCTGAACAGCTCGATAGCAATGCGTCAGCAGATGGAGTTCAGCGTTGACCAAGGTACGGTGCAGACGTTCTCTTTCAAGTATGCGCTGCCAGCTGAGTACCGCACCAAAAGTGTCGGTCAGACGATCGAAGGCCTCAATACACGCTTCAGTCCCCAGCCTTCCAGTTCCACCATTGAAAAGGATCGTTTTGGAAACCGTTTTCAGCGCGTGACCTGGAACAATGTCCGCGAATCGATCCGTATCAGTCTGGGGTATACCGCCAATGTGCGTTCTGAGCTGTCGGCCATGGAAAGCCGCACACCGTTCCCGATCGGCAGGGTTCCCGCCAGCGAAGCAGTTTTTCTCCAATCTACCGAAATGGTGCAGTCGGATGCTCCCCAGATCGCGGAACTGGCCCGGCGGCTGACATCCGGCGCCAACAGCCAATACGAGGCTGTCACTGCCATCACAAACCATGTCACTGATGTGATCAAATACACCTTCAATCCACCCAAATATGATGCCCTTTACACATTGAACACCAGGAGCGGCAACTGTCAGAATCTGGCCCATCTCAGTATTGCATTGCTGCGCAGCGTGGGTATTCCGGCACGTATCGTCGGCGGCATTACGCTCAAGGATGCCTGGAAGGTTCCGGTAGATGCCCGCAATTCAATTGTACAGAGCATGGGGCAGGGCGGACACGCCTGGATGGAGATATATTTCCCAGATTTGGGGTGGCTTTCTTACGACCCCCAGCAATCCCGGCAATTCACCTCTTCCAGACACGTCAAACAGACCCATGGCCTCGACTCGCGTGATATCAACGACACCTGGCGCGGTACGCCCTATCTGCCGCGTTATTCTGAGCTGATCGAGGGCACCTTCAGCAATGATGATATCAAGCTCAAGGTCAAGGCTACAGGTAAGACCCCGCGGCCATACATCATCAGCAATCTTGTGTCTGCCAGAGGTGTCCCTGCGACGATTGAGCCATCATCCGATGCTGCTGCGCCTGCGGTCAAGTCCAAGGTCAAGGTGAAACCGGGTAAAAAGACGCCGCCGCCTGTAAAACCAGATGATGGCACTGTCTTTGGACCAGCAGAGCTGGATCAACCAGACACGGGTGATGATGACGAAATCAGGTTGACCCGTCCTTCCAAGGTTTCCAAGCCGGTCAAAAAACCTGTTAAAAGGATCACCAAACCTAAGGTGAAGAAGCCGGCGACCAAGGTGGTAAAGCCTGTCAAGCCGCTTCACAAAAGGCTGGCTGCCGGGACGCCAATGCTCTTTGGCAATATGGAATTTCCCAACCTGGTCAGCGCGTTTTCGGTGCAGGGCAACATTGGTACCCGCATTCTGGACAAGGAAACATCCGAATATGTTACTTCCCGTTATATCTATGCCCAGGCATTCCAGATCAAGGACAGCATGGCCTTGAGCAAGGTTTCGCTGGCCATGCGCAAATTCGGCGGTGATGGCACGGTGTATGTTGACCTTGTCAGGGATGATGGCAGCAACAAGCCCAACATCGTGGATGGCACCCGGTCAAAACCGGTCTACCTGGAGCATATTCCTCGCAAACCGGGTTATTACTGGGTCGATTTCTTCTTTCATCAGGATGGCCAGAGCCGCCTCAAACCGGGCAAGTACTGGATCGTATTCAGATATTCTGGCGAGGCGATCATGAACTGGTTTTATATACCCGGCAAGCCTTACAGTGACAGCGATGATACCCGCTCAACCGCCAAGGGCTTCGAGTGGGAAGACATACTCAATTGTGATTTTGTATTCAAGGTTACCGGCAAGGCAATATAAAGAACATCGCACAATATATTCAGAAAGTGAGGGTTTAACAGTGGCTCCTATTTCCTTTGAAGAGATCATGTTCACGATCATCTCTGCTACCCAGGATACCTTCAAGAGTTACATGAACATTGATCTGCTTTGCGGCAAGGTCGAGAAACGGGTTGTGCCGATCGACTCTGATGTAACCGGGATTGTGGGAGTGGCGGGCGACCGGGTCGGCTATATCATCATTGCCACTGACAAGAAGACGGCCCAGTATGTTGCCAAAGAGCTGCTGATGGTTGATGAGGCCGATGAAGATTGCATCCGCGATGCTGTTGGAGAACTGACCAATAATATCGCCGGTGTTTTCAAGACCAAATATCATGAGTATTACGGCAATGTTGCCCTTGGTCTGCCGCTGGTTATCTCAGGTAAGTTGCGGGCCATTTCCGAACCGCCGGACGAAAATGAGCAGGCCAGCATCAACGTGCAGTGCAAGGGGGTTACCATTCCTTTTGTAACCACCGACGGCATGATCTCTGTGCAGGTCATGGTCTATATGTAGCTGCTATATGTTCTGCTGCACCGGGAGCGCCATGCTGTGCGAACGGTGATTACTGTTGCGGGCCGGCGTCGCGAAATCGCGTCTCCGGCCCTGTTTTTTGGAGGCCAACCTGGATGAGTTGCTGAAGAAATATGGGGCCTTGCTGGGTGAGGTGGATGGCTGGTTCGCACGCTGTCTGGATCAGCATCCCGGTGAACTGGAATGTCGGCTTGGTTGTGCCAAATGCTGCCGGGGGCTGTTTGACATTACTCTGCTGGATGCCCTTTATCTGAGGAGCGGTTTTGAACAGCTGCCGGAAAACGTGCGTGTTCAGGTCGCCGGTCGGGCGCAGGCGCGGTTGACTGACATTACAAGGTCGCAAAAGAGTTTTGACCGCCCCTGGGTTTTGAACGATCTGCCGGAATCCGAATGGGATGCCATCATGCCGGATGAGGATGAACGAGCTTGCGTATTTCTCTCAGACGACAATGTCTGTCTGGTATACAGTCATCGTCCGATGACCTGCCGCCTGCACGGCATCCCGATGGTCGACAGAAGCGGAGAGGTGCTGTTCAATGAGTGGTGCACGCTCAATTTCCTTAAAACTAACCCGCTCATGTTGCCGGAACTGCGTTTTCACTTCAGTGATATATTTGCCCAGGAATTGCTGCTGTTTCGCGAGATGACCCGTTTGTTGACCGGGGTTTCGTTCAGCGAACTGGATACCCTGATTCCTGCGGCCTGTTTTCTGGATGCTGAATTGCTGGACGAGATAGCAGCTCGTTCAGCCGCCAGGTTGTCGTGATCTCTATCGTCAGTACCGTAAATCCAAGACCAGATGCAGTGTTGAAGCCCCGTAAACAGCCAGAAATACTTTGACAAACCTTTTTTGATTCCTTTACTATTACGCATTTCTCTCAAGGACAGACCTGATGCAGTCAGCCCTGGATATAATCGGTGACGAACTCAAAGCCGTTGAACAGCAGTTTCGCGCATACCTGGAGTCTGATGTACCGCTGATCAGAATGGTCGGTGAATACGTACTCTCCAGTGGTGGCAAGCGTGTGCGACCTGCCTTGCTGCTGCTGGCTGGACGTCTGTGTGCCGCTGAAACCGGGAAGATGGTTACAATGGCCGGAGTGGTTGAGTTTATCCATACGGCCACACTGTTGCATGATGATGTGGTTGACAGCGCCACTTTGAGGCGCGGGATGGTCTCGGCCAATACCAAGTGGGGTAATGAGGCCTCAGTGCTGATTGGCGATTTTCTGTTCTCCAAGTCGTTTTCCCTGATGGTTGATGTCGGCAGTATCGATATTCTGCGTGTTATGGCCGGTGCGACTACCCGGATTGCCGAGGGGGAGGTCAAGCAGATGCTCTGTACCGGTCAGATCGACCTTGGTGAGGAACACTACATCGATGTGGTCAGATCGAAAACAGCCGTTCTCATGTCAGCCGCTTGCGAGACTGGTGCCATTCTGGGAGACGCTGATCCGGAAAGACGTCAGGCTTTGGCCGGGTTTGGCATGTATCTGGGCACGGCCTTTCAGCTAATGGACGATGCCCTGGACTACACCGCCAGCGAAGCCGAATTTGGCAAGAGCATCGGTCATGACTTGCAGGAGGGCAAGATCACGTTGCCGTTGATCCATACCTTGCGTAACTGTACTGATCAGGAACAGTGCACGATTGTCCGGGTGGTGGAACAGGATGAGATGCTTCCCGTTGATTTCAGTGCTGTCTGGACATTGGTTGAACGGTATAATGGCATCGGTTACACAATAGATCGTGCCCGGCAGTATGTTGATTTATGCAGGTCACAGCTGGAGCTGTTCGAAGATTGTCCAGCAAGACAGGCGCTGTCAGAGCTGGCCGAATATGTTATTACCCGTAGCCGGTAGGACCTTTTGCAAAGACAGGAACCCTATGTTTTCTGACAGAAAGCTGTTGCATGCCGGACTGATTGGAAGATGCCTCTGGATACTGCTATTTGTGACTCTGGCGATCATGCCGGGCTGTAACAGTGGTGAAGAGTCTTCCCGTTCCTATCGTTCGGCTGTTGCTGAAAACAAGCCGGCGCCCGAGTTGCATCTGGAGGCGCTTGATGGTGGCCGGTTGACACTGTCCGGGCTGAAAGGCAAAGTGGTTCTACTGAACTTCTGGGCGACCTGGTGTCCGCCCTGTCGTGAGGAAATACCGTCCATGATGCGGCTTAACCGGAGCATGTCCGACAAACCGTTCCAGATGCTGGCTGTTTCAGTGGATGAGGGTGGGCGGGAAGCGGTCAGCGCTTTTTTCAAAAAGAGCGGATACAGTCTGCCGACCTATCTGGATGTTCAGAACCGGGCAGCCTCGGCTTATGGCGTCAGTGGTGTGCCGGAAAGTTACATCATCGACAGGAGTGGGTTGGTCGTCAAAAGGGTGATCGGTCCGCGGACCTGGGATGCACCCGACGTGATTGCCTATCTGGAAAGCCTGATGAAATAGCTGGCGGTGCCCTTACTGATGAACAGCCAGGAAATTACATATCTGGG
>DAONZY010000069.1:0-12905 GCA_035407085.1 Deltaproteobacteria bacterium
GTTCTCGGTCGTGCTGGAAGGTATCCCCGCCCGGCTGGCGGAACAGATCACTGCCCAACTCACCATACCGACCATCGGCATAGGCGCCGGCGTCAATTGTGACGGCCAGGTATTGGTCATCCACGATATCCTTGGATTGTGTGAGAAGTATTCGCCCAAGTTTGTCAAACGCTATGCCGATATTACGCCGATTATTCTGGAGGCGGTCGAGCAGTACGTGGAAGAGGTACGCAAGGGCGATTTTCCGACAGAAGCCCATTCGTTCAATTAATCCTGACTACAGAGCCTGGCCACAGAGGGCACAGAGAAACTCATTTTTCAAGGCCATTTTGTGAAGATGTCCTTAAGAGGTTTTAAACGTGAAGATAATCAGCTCGATTGAAGAGATGCAGACGCTGGCCCGTTCTTTCAGGCAGGCCGGCAAAACCATCGCTTTTGTACCCACCATGGGCTTTCTCCATGACGGACATGCCTCCCTGCTGCGTGAGGGTCGCACGCGTGCCGACATATTGGTATTGTCCATATTTGTTAACCCGATCCAGTTTGGCCCGAGTGAGGACCTGGGCCGTTATCCGCGGAACATGGCCGGGGACTGCGCCATTGCCGAACAGTGCGGTGTGGATGTGGTTTTTACCCCGGATGCCTCCGGGATGTATCGATCCGGATTCCAGACATCCATAACGGTCAGGGAAGTTTCCCTGCCGCTCTGTGGTGCCAGCCGCCCCGGTCATTTTGATGGCGTCTGCACGGTTGTGAACAAGCTGTTCAACATCGTCATGCCCGATGTGGCCCTTTTCGGCTGCAAGGATTTTCAACAGCTGGCCGTGATTCGCAGGATGGTCGCTGATCTGAGCATGCCGGTGGAGATTGTCGGCATGCCGATCGTGCGTGAGGCAGATGGGCTGGCCATGAGCTCGCGTAATGTTTACCTCAGTGCTGATGAGAGGCGGAGTGCCCTTTGCCTGATCAGCGCGATCAGACAGGTGCGCAGCATGTATGCCGCTGGTGAGCGGTCGGCTGATGCGCTGAAGCAGTCTGCCCTGGCGGTGTTGGAAAAGGAGCCGGTTGAGATCGATTATCTCGATTTTCGTGACAGCCGCAGTCTTGAACTGGCGCCAACAGTTGATGACGCCACCCTGCTGGCTATGGCGGTACGTGTCGGTAAAACCAGGCTGATCGACAACACCGTTCTGGGAGACAAACTGTAATCCCATTGTTGTGCGCACATATACCGTAAACACAAAAGGGGGACGCAATTTAGCATCCCCCTTTTGTGTGGATTAAAGAAAAACAGCTCTGTTTATCGCACGATCGCCCGCAGGTTCCTCAGGCTGACCTTGTAGTTGCCCGATACGGTTACATAACCACGGTAAATGTCCGAGAGATCGGTGATTCTGGCATAGAACCAGGCATCGCCACGGGCGCTGCTCTTGTTTTCCGGGGCGGAATAGACATCGCCGCGCTGGTTGTCGTTAAATGCGATCACATGCATTCCCATTCTGAGCTCACCCTTTGAGGCAATCCGTGTTTTCCAGTAATGTCTGGTCCACATGTTCTGACCGTCCTTGACCTTCATGAACTCAGCTTCACGCTTGGTCTCAGCGCTGGGCGGGGTGGCCATCTTGCCCAGTTCGACGTAGATCCAGACATTTTTTCCCAGTCCCTTGTCTTGGATGAAATAATCATCCGGCTGGATATAGTGCGCATCATCAATGCCGCGTGCAGGTGCACTGTCACCATCCTGCTGTTCGGCAGGTGACTGGTCGAAGGATGGCGGCATGGGTGGCGGTGGTGCGTTGGTGATTACCTTGTCGACCACATCTCCCCAGCCGGCGATCGAAACTGTGGTGCTGGCCATCACGATTACACAGGCGATAAGCAGTTTTCTTAACATGATCTATTGTCCCTCCTTAACGAAATTGATTTCAGACAACGGGCTTTTCATAACACATTTTCAGGTAAAGACAAACATCAAACTGCCGGCGTGGGCAAAAGTTTCAGAGCCTCTAATCACAACATCTTCCTGAGATACTGGCCGGTATAAGAACGGGTCACTTTGGCAACCTGTTCGGGTGTGCCGCAGGCCACAATCTCGCCGCCACGGTCACCCCCCTCCGGTCCCAGGTCGATAATCCAGTCGGCGGTTTTGATCACATCCAGATTGTGTTCGATGATGACAACGCTGTTGCCGCTGTCCACCAGGCGCTGGATTACCTCCAGCAGCTTGCGGATGTCCTCAAAGTGCAGTCCGGTGGTCGGTTCGTCCAGGATGTAGATTGTGCGCCCGGTGGCGCGGCGGGAGAGCTCCTTGGCCAGCTTGACGCGCTGGGCCTCGCCGCCGGACAGTGTGGTGGCCGACTGGCCGAGGGTGATATAGCCCAGCCCCACCTCCACCAGTGTCTTGAGCTTGTTCTTGATCCGGGGGATGGCGCTGAAGAACTCCACCGCCTGCTCCACGGTCATGGCCAACAGGTCGGCAATCGACTTGCCCTTGTAGAGCACCTCCAGGGTCTCGCGGTTGTAGCGGGCGCCATGGCAGACGTCGCAGGTCACAAAGACGTCCGGCAGGAAGTGCATCTCGATCTTGAGGATGCCGTCCCCGGAGCAGGCCTCGCAGCGTCCCCCCTTGACGTTGAAGGAGTAGCGGCCCGGTTTGTAGCCCCGCATCTTCGACTCCGGCAGGTTGGCGAACAGGTCGCGGATATCGCCGAACACGCCGGTGTAGGTGGCTGGGTTGCTGCGCGGGGTCCGGCCGATCGGTGACTGGTCGATATTGATCACCTTATCCAAGTGCTCCAGCCCCAGGATATCCCTGTAGGCCCCGGCCTTTTCGCGGCTTCTGTACAGCCGTTGCGACAGCACCTTGTGCAGGGTGTCGATCACCAGGGTCGATTTGCCGGAACCGGACACCCCGGTCACGCAGGTCATCACCCCCAGCGGGATCTCCACGTCGATCCCCTGCAGGTTGTTCTCGCTGGCCCCCTGGATAGTGATGACCCGCTCGGCCGTACGCCGTTTCTTCGGCACCTGGATCGACAGCTCGCCGGACAGATACTTGCCGGTCAGCGAGGCCGGATTGGCCATGATCTGCTTGGGTGTGCCCTGGGCCACCACCTCGCCGCCGTGAATACCGGCGCCGGGCCCCATATCCAGCACATGGTCGGCCGCCAGGATGGTATCCTCGTCGTGCTCCACCACCAGCACGGTGTTGCCGATGTCCCGCAGGTGACGCAGGGTGGCCAGCAAGCGCTCGTTGTCACGCTGGTGCAGTCCGATGGAGGGCTCGTCCAGGATGTAGAGCACCCCCACTAAGCTGGAACCGATCTGGGTGGCCAGCCTGATCCGCTGCCCCTCGCCGCCCGACAGGGTGCCGGAGGTGCGGTCCAGCGAGAGGTAGTCCAGCCCCACGTTGACCAGAAAGCCCAGCCGTTCCCTGATCTCCTTCAGGATCCGGCGGGCGATCTCCTGCTCCTTCTCGGTCAATACCAGCTGATCGAAGAAGGCCAGGCAGTCGCGGATCGCCAGAGCGGTCACCTGCTGGATGTTGCTGCCCCCCACCAGGATATGCAGCGCCTCCTTCTTGAGACGGGCCCCGTGGCAGGTCGGGCAGGGCATCACGTTCATGTAGGGGGCCAGCTCCTCGCGGATCATCTCCGACTCGGTTTCGCGGTAGCGCCGTTCCAGATTGGTCAGCACCCCCTCGAACTCCTTCTTGTAGTTGTGGCGCTTGCCCCGCTCGTCCTCCCACCAGAAGTCCACCAGCTCGCCCCCGGTCCCCTCCAGGATCACCTTGCGCACCTTGGCCGGCAGCTCCTGAAACGGCTTGTTCAGGTCGAACTTGTAGTTGCGGGCCAGCGACTCCAGCACCATCTGGTGGAAGGGGGAACCGAGCCGCTTTTCCCAGGGCGCGATCGCCCCTTCGCGGATCGAGAGCTGCGGGTTGGGGATCACCAGCTCGGCGTCGAAGTACATCCGGGTGCCCAGACCGGTGCAGTCCGGGCAGGCGCCGTAGGGATTGTTGAAGGAGAACATGCGCGGCGCGATCTCGGGGTAGGAGATGCCGCAGTCGGTGCAGGCCAGTTTTTCGGAGAAAATCAGGGTCCGTAGGGGCGCTGCTTGCCGCGCCCTTTTACTGTTTTTTGAATCAGGTTCGGGCGCGGCAAGCGCCCTGTTATTGTTTGATAAATCAGGTTCGGGCGCGGCAAGCAGCGCCCCTACGGGTTCAACCACCTCCACCTTGACCAGTCCTTCGGCATGGTGCAGGGCGGTTTCCAGCGAGTCGGCCAGCCGTCGCTGGACACCTTCCTTGATTACGATGCGGTCCACCACGATGTCGATATCGTGCTTTTTCTTCTTGTCCAGCTCAATATCTTCCGCCAGTTCGTGCGGCTTGCCGTCGATGATAACCCGGGTGAACCCTTCCTTGCGCAGTTGCTGCAGCTCCTTCTTGTACTCCCCCTTGCGACCACGGATCATCGGCGCAAGCAGCAGCAGTTTGGTCCCTTCCGGTAGGGCCATGATCCGGTCCACCATCTGGGAGACGGTCTGGGAGGTGATCTCCTTGCCGCAGGAAGTACAGTGAGGGCGACCGATGCGGGCAAATAGCAGACGCAGGTAATCGTAGATCTCGGTAACCGTGCCGACTGTGGAACGGGGATTGCGGCTGGTGGTTTTCTGCTCGATGGAAATGGCGGGCGAAAGCCCTTCGATCGATTCCACGTCCGGCTTTTCCATCTGCTCTAGAAACTGGCGGGCATAGGCGGAAAGCGATTCCACGTAGCGGCGCTGCCCCTCGGCGTAGATCGTATCAAAGGCCAGGGTTGACTTGCCGGAACCGGACAGTCCGGTGATGACCACCAGCTGATCGCGGGGGATCTCCACATCGATGCATTTCAGGTTGTGCTCGCAGGCGCCTTTAACTAATATGCTGGTCTGTGCCATATTGCTCTCTTGAAAATGGAGTGTGAGGAACAAAATTAGCCGCAAGCGCCATTAAATGCAAGCAGGATGAGGTGTGCCCGACGCGGGAGGGCTGGTTGAGTTGCTGATCAGGTGTGGCTATTTGCTGAGGGCAGAGTTGACCGTACTGTATGCCTTGTTGGCGTTGGTGCCGATCCCGGCGAGTGATGCGATGATGGCAATGGCGATGATGACCATGATCAGGCAGTATTCAACAACGGTTACACCCCGGCTATTTAGCACGCTGCCGGTAATCAGTGTCATGTTTTTGCTGGTGCGTTTCATTTGTTCTCTCCTGTCCGGTCTGACCCTGTTGTGAACTGCCAGATAAATTTTACTGCGACAGCAAGGCATGTCAAATTGCCCTGCCGGATTTTTCATCACAATCTGAACCAGTGAGGTTTACATGAAGCGAAACTGTTCAATGCTGCTGATTGTAATTACATTCATGCTGCTGCAGGCCTGCAGCCCTGCCCGCGACAGGTTTACCTTGACCATTGCCCATATCAACGACACCCATTCGCATCTGGAAACCACGCCGGCCACTTTGCAGCTGAATGGAACCCGTACGGTGGCCGGTCTGGGCGGTATGGCCCGCCTGAAGACGGCGGTGGATGAACTTCGCAGCCGCAAGCCGGAAACGCTGCTGCTGCACGCCGGGGATGCGGTGCAGGGGACGCTGTACTTCAACCTCTTTAATGGGAAACCGGAATTTGAGCTGCTCAATATGCTGGGGGTGGATGCCATGACCTTTGGCAACCACGAATTTGACCGCGGTCCGGCTATGATCCCCTCCTTTCTGACAACGGCCCGTTTTCCGATCCTGTCTGCAAACATTGACTTCAGCGGAGAGCCGGTGATTGCCCCTCATGTACGGCCATTTATGATCAGGGATGTGGCCGGGGAGAAGGTCGGCATCATCGGCGTTACCACTGAAAGCACCCCGATTTCCACTTCTTCGGTCGGCAGGACCCGCTTCAACGACAGCAAGGCCGCTGTGGAAAAGGCAGTAGCCATACTCCAGCAGCAAGGAGTCAACAAGATCATCGTCTTGTCGCACCTGGGTTATGCAGAGGATATCAAACTGGCTGCCCAGGTTGCGGGGGTCGATGCGGTGGTGGGCGGGCATTCCCACACGCTGCTGGGTGATGGGGAAACGCTGGGCAGGCTGGGTTTGAAAGCGGATGGCGCCTATCCGGCGGTGGTCAGTCAGGCCGGCGGCGGAAAGGCGCTGGTGGTGCAGGCCTGGAAGTGGGGTTATGTGCTGGGTGAACTAGAAGTGACTTTTAACGCCTCCGGGGAGGTGGACAGTTTTAGCGGTCGTCCGCATCTGGTGGCGGGGGATGTGTTTTCGCGCAACGGCATTGAACTGGTTCGCGGCAGCGCCGACTATCAGTCGGCGGTCAAGGCGCTTCAGGCCGATGGGGCGGCCCGCATCTATCCGCAGGATGTCCGGGTGGCAGCATATCTCAAGCCCTATACGGCCCGTCTGGCCTGTTATCGCCGGCAGGTGCTTGCCCGCACGGAGAAGGATCTGATGCCGGATACGCCGGACGGGCTTGGCGCGCTGGTGGCGGAGTCCATGCTGGCGGGTGTGCCGGCCGCAAGGCTGGCGCTGATGAACAGCGGCGGTATCAGGAAGCCTCTCTTGGCCGGCGACATCTCGGTGGGGGATGTGCTCGAGATGCTCCCCTTTGCCAATACGCTGTATATCATTGATCTGGATGGCGCTGAGATCAAGGCCTCCCTGGAGGAGGGGCTTGAGTTTCTGGTCAGGAAGTTTGAAGGCTGCAGCCAGCTGCCTTTGCCCCATCTGGCTGGCGCCCGTTATACGGTGAATCTGACCCGGCCGGCTGGCCGCCGGGTGCTGCAGGTGGAGATCAGGGATGCAAGAGGCGGCTGGCAGCCGCTGCAGCCGACGGAGGTATACCGCCTGGTTGTCAACAGCTTTATCGCGGGTGGCGGGGACGGCTTTGCCACTATCAAGCGGGCGGCCAGACACCGGGAGGACAGCGGTATTATCGATGCCGATGCCTTTGCGGCCTATATCAAAGCCCGGGGGACTTTGTGATCCTGATTGTTCAGGAAAGCTGGTTTTCGCTTCCGAGCAGACTGGTGATTTCATCTGCAGTCACGGGGCGGCTGAAGTAATAGCCCTGCATTTCATGACAGCCGTGGAAGGAGAGAAAGTCCATCTGGGCCTTGGTTTCCACACCTTCGGCCATAACGCTCAGTTTCAGGGTCTGGGCCATTTTTACGATGATCTCGGCAATGGCCGCGTCGTCCGGGTTGGTGGTGATATCGCAGACAAATGATTTGTCGATCTTCAACCGGTTGATGGGGAAGTGCTTGAGGTATGCCAGTGATGAGTAGCCGGTGCCGAAGTCGTCAATTGCCAGGTGGATGCCCATTTCTTTGAGGTGGTTGAGTACCTCGACGTTGCTTTCGGCGTTATGCATGATGGTGCTTTCGGTGATCTCGAGCTCCAGCCATTGGGATTCCATCCCGCTTTCCAGCAGTATTGCCCTGATCATCTCATCCAACCCGTGCTGACTGAACTGTCTGGCCGAGAGGTTGACCGCCATGCGTACCGGCGGCAATCCCTGCTGCTGCCATGCCCGGTTCTGGCGGCACGCTTCGATCAGGGTCCATTCCCCGATCGGTATGATCAGTCCGGTTTCCTCTGCCAGGCTGATAAACTTGTCCGGCGTAATGACGCCCAGGTGCGGATGCTGCCAGCGCAGCAGCGCTTCGACGCCAACCATGCGTCTTGTTTCCGTATCTATCTGCGGCTGGTAAAGCAGAAAGAACTCCCGACGCTCGACCGCCTTGCGCATGGTGATTTCCAGCTGCATGCGCTCCATGATCCGCGTGTTCATCTCACTGGAAAAGAACTGGAAGCTGCTGCGTTCCTGTTCCTTGGCCTGGTACATGGCCAGCTCGGCGTGTTTGAGCAGGGTGTTGCTGTCATCGCCATCCATGGGATAGACGGCCACACCTGTGCTGGCGGTGGTGTAAATCTCGTTGGAGTCGATGAAGAAAGGTTCGGCCAGGATGGTCTGGATCTTTTTTGTGGTTTTGCTGATGCATTCGATGCCGTCAAGGCAGGACAGCACGATGGCGAATTCGTCACCTCCCAGTCGAGCCAGTGTGTCGCTGTCGCGCATACAGGCCTTTAATCGGTTGGATACCTGCTGCAGCAGGTTGTCACCGATTTTGTGCCCCAGGGTTTCGTTGATGCTTTTGAAGCGATCCAGGTCGAGGTAGAGTACCCCCAACAGCTGCTGATCGCGTGCCGACAGCGATATGGATTGATTCAGTCGGTCATGGAGCAGGTTGCGGTTGGGCAGGCCGGTCAGGCTGTCGAAGTTGATCAACTGCTGGATTTCACTCTCGGCCCGGATGCGGGCCGTGATATCCAGCGTAGTGCCGGAAAACAGCCGGGGCTTGCCATCGCTGTTGCGCCGCATCTCCCCCAGGCTGCTGATGACAATCTCGCCTTCCGGCCCGGTATTGACCCTGAAGCTGACGTTGAACGGTTGCCCTTTCCTGGCGGAATCAAAAAAGGCCTTGCGCAGTGTCACCCGGTCGTGGGGGTTGATCTGGCGAAAGACCCATTTCAGTTCGATTTTTTCATGATTATCGGGAGAGATGCCGAACATCCGGTACAGCTCGTCGGAGAAGTAGACCTCGCCGCTGACAAAATCCCACTCCCAGCTGCCCATCCGGGCGATCTTCTGTGCGCGTGACAGACGCATTTCGCTTTGGATCAGTGATTGCTCGGCCTGCTTCAGGCGGTCGCGGATATCCTTTTCCAGCAGTGCGCGTTTTGAAACGACCGGCAGTCGATCCAGAAACGAGATGTCCTTGATGATGTAGTCGCTGGCGCCGGTCTTCATCATCTGCACGGCCAGGCTTGAGTCATCCAGACCGGTAACCATGATGAACGGGATGGAATGGCCGAGCGCCCTGATCCGTTCGATCAGGCTGGCGCCGGTCATGTCCGGCAGGGTGTAGTCCAGGATGATCAGGTCGTGGTGTTTTACGGCCAGAAGGTCCAGCGCCTCCCAGCCGCTTGCAGCGCATGCGGTCTTATAACCGGCATCAGCAAGGGTGGACGCCATCAATTCGGCAAAGCCGGCGTCATCCTCAATGATCAGTATGTGTGCTTCCATATCCTGGGGGGAAACGGTCACTGGCACTCTTTCTGGCCCGGGGCGGGTCGGTTTTGTTCCAAGATGCTATTCCTCAGGGGCGGGCTGGTTTTTCATGCGCCAGTTGAGGATGTTGCGCTGCCGGACGCGGGCGATGGCCAGCGCATCTGCAGGCACTTCTGCCGTGACGGTGGTGCCGGCGGCTACCGTGGCGTTGGATCCCACCGTGACCGGGGCGACCAGCTGCACATCGCTACCGATGAAGGCCCTGTCTCCGATCTCCGTGCGGTGCTTGCGGACGCCGTCGTAATTGCAGGTGATGGTGCCGCAGCCGATGTTGGCTTCACGCCCGATCACCGCATCACCCAGATAGGTCAGATGGGAAGCCTTGGAGCCTTCACCCATGACCGTTTTTTTTGTCTCCACGAAATTGCCGATCTTGACGTGGCTGTGCAGCACCGTGCCTGGGCGCAGATGGGCCATCGGGCCGACCGACACGTCATCATGCAGCTCGGAGTCTTCCAGCACGGAAGATGCCTTGATACGGCAGTTGTTGCCGATGCGGCAGTTGCTGATCGAAGCGCCCGGCTCGATGGTGCAGCCGCTGCCGATCACGGTTGTACCGCTGATGCAGCTGTTGGGGTGGATGATGCAGTCACAGCCGATGACTACGCCATGGTCGATGTAGGTCTGACCAGGGTCGATGATGGTCACGCCAGACACCATCAGTTGCTGGTTGATACGCTGCCGCAGGATGCGGGACGCTGCTGCCAGTTGGGCGCGGTCATTGACCCCCATGATCTCGTCGCAATCGTCGGCGGTTACTGACATGCATCTGGCGCTCTTGCTGTTGGCAATCCCGATCAGGTCGGTCAGGTAGAATTCCCCCTGGGCATTGTCACTGCTGACGCTGTCGATGTTGTTGAAGAGGAAATCCGATTCCATGCAGTAGATACCGCTGTTGATCTCGCGCACCGACTGCTGTTCAGGGGTGGCATCCTTCTGCTCCACGATGGCGCTTACCTGGCTGTCTGCGTCCCTGATCACGCGGCCATAGCCGAAGGGGTTGTCGACTACAGCGGTCAGCACAGTGATGGCGGCGCGGTTTTCCCGGTGCTGTCTTATAAGCTGTGCAAGGGTCTTGGCCCTTAAGAGCGGTGTGTCGCCGCACAGTATCAGCACAGTGCCTTGAAAATCACGCAGTGCGGGGCGGGCGCAGGCTACGGCATGTCCGGTGCCGAGCTGTTCCTCCTGCAGGGCGCAGCTTATGTCTTCGGCATCCTTGAACCCGGCTTTGACGGTATCGGCCTGGTGTCCCACCACCAGCACGATCTTTTTTGCCCCTGCAGCGCGGGCGGCATCGACCGGCCATGCGATCATCGGCCGGCCGGCAGCCTGATGGAGTACCTTGACCAGCCCTGATTTCATGCGGGTTCCCTTGCCTGCGGCGAGGATGACAGCGGCAACATTATCCATATCAATCATGTCCTTGAGAGTGCATTAAAAAATGTGCTGGATTCTATGATATTAGAGTTCTTGCCGTCAAGCCCATATGCATGCCTGCACGGCGGGGGGGATTTGGTCTTTACTTGCAGGTGCAATTGATTATAATCGACCGTGCTCAGGGCGGGTCGACAATCCATGAAGAGTCAGGGCGGAGTCGTATGGCAATTATTGAGGATCTGGCAGAACTGGAGCAGAAACTTTCCAGTCTGATCATTAAATATGACCAGTATTTTATCGGGCTTGAAAAACGCGAACCGGTCAAACTGCAGGACGAGGTGGAAAAACTGGTGCGGCGCTATGCCAACACATCCATCAACAACACCATGCATAAACACAAGTACAATATGCTGACCGCCCGTTTCAATACCTACCGTGAACAGTGGAACCGCATCGTGCGCCAGATCGAGGAGGGCCGCTACTCGCGCGACCGCTTTATTTCGAACCTGCGTCATCAGCAGCAGACTCCTGCGGCTGCAGATCGCGGCGCCAAGGCGCGCCGTGCCGATCAGGATCAGGAGATGGATCGCATCTTCAAGGAATTTGTCGAGGCCCGCAAGGCCTGCAATATGCCGGTGGCCAAGCTGACCCGCGAGCAGGTGGCCTCCACCATCGAAAAATCACGCTCAGCCCTGACCGCCAAACTGGGCAGTGACAATCTGGCCTTCCGTGTCGTTGTGGAGGAAGGCAAACCCAAGATCAAGGCGGCCATCAAAAAGTAGCCGCTGTCGATGCCCGGCACACCCCCATTGATTTTTTGAGACGCACACGCTGCGTCTCTGTTTTTTTGAGCTGATATGAAAACAGTTAGATCCAAAACCCGCATACCCGCTATAGATACGATCCTGTCCCGCTTGCAGCAGCAGAACGGCAGCGCGCAGTTGTGCGGCCTAAAAGGCTCGGCGGCAGCGTTCGTGCTGCATGAACTGATCGCCTGCGGCTCACCGGAACTGCTGATTATCACCGCCGACCAGGAGTCCGCCGAAGAGCTTGGCCGCGAGCTGGCCTTTTTTGGCGCACCTGCGCTGCTGTTC
The DNA here is from genome assembly GCA_035407085.1 of Deltaproteobacteria bacterium. Taxonomy (GTDB): domain Bacteria; phylum Desulfobacterota; class Desulfuromonadia; order Geobacterales; family Pseudopelobacteraceae; genus JBGSQR01. The sequence continues at coordinate 11,651 of DAONZY010000069.1, forward strand.
CCTGCCTGGGATATGTCCCCCTTTTCAGCTGCTTCACCCCATCCCGATGTTGTGGCGGCCAGACTGGATGTGCTGCTGCGGCTGCATAACAGTCAGGCCAGACTGGTGGTCATGCCGGTGGCAGCCGCCCTGCAGCGGGTGCTGCCCCGTTCGGTGTTTGGGGCCGCCTCCTGCTATCTGGTTACGGGCGAGGAATTTGAGCGGGAGGAACTGCTGGGGCGGCTGATCAGGATGGGTTATGCCCATGTGCCGCTGGTGGAGGATCGGGGCAGCTTTGCCGTGCGCGGCGGTATTCTGGATATCTTTCCCCCTGGCCAGCCGGCGCCGGTGCGGATCGAGTTCTTTGGCGACACGGTTGAAACCATGCGCACCTTTGATCCCCTGACCCAGCGTTCCCTGCACGCACTGGATGAGCTGGTGCTGCTGCCCTCCCGCGAGCTGCTGCTGACCGAAGAGGTGCTTGAGGAGCTGCCGCCCCGTCTGAAACAATGCTGTGACGGACTGGATATCCCGGCCAACCGCCGGCGCGAGATACTGGAGGATCTGAAGAACGGGGTCTATTTCCGGGGGATAGAGTTTCTACAGCCGCTGCTGCACCCAGAACTGGAAAGCATCTTTGACTACACGCCTGCTGCCCGGCTGGTTCTGCTGGATCCGGAGGCTGTCCGTGATGCGGTGGCAGTGTTTTGTGATGAAGTTGCCCGTGGGGAGGCCGGAGCGGTTGAGCAGGCTCTGCCCCATTGTGATGCAGCCGAGCTTTATCTCTCCCGACATGATTTGAACACCATGTTGCAGACGCGCAGCCGTTTGGAGCTGGGCGGGCTTGCGGTGCAGGCCGGGGAGGTGGACAATCCGGTCACGATAGCCTGCCGGGACAACAGCCACCTGCGTGTGACCGTATCGCGGGAAACGACCCATGCCTTGGGGCCGCTTGCCGAGGAGCTGAAAAACATGCTGCAGCAGGGTTACGATGTGTGCGTGGCCTGTCACCAGCAGCCCCAGGCGGAGCGGCTGAAAGAACTGCTGGAACCCTATGGTGTGCGCTGTTTGATCAGCGCCACGGGTTTCGGTGAAGCGCCAGCGGCAATCACCCCCATCCCCGTCATGAATCAGGAGGGGGCCGTAAAACTGCTGCACGGTGACATCTCCCGCGGGTTCCAGTTGCCGGAAGCCTGTCTGGCTGTGATTGCCGAAGAAGAGCTGTTCGGTAAAAGGGTGCGCCGCAGCGGGTTGTCCGAGGTGCGCAAAAAGCAGA